>JBMTZD010000080.1:0-7789 GCA_049455235.1 Steroidobacteraceae bacterium | reverse complement strand
ATCCACGAAGCCGCTGACATTCGAGCCCCACGTGCCGACGTAGAAGCCGGAATCACCGGCCCAATCGAGGCTCAATTGGAGAGCGGGGTCCTTGGCGGTTTGGCTGATACCACGGAAATCGTAGTCCGATGCCAGAGTGACCGTCGAGCTGACTTCCGCGCGGGCCACAGTTCCGACAGCCGCGGCGGCCATCAGAGCCAGAAGGGGGAGGGTTTTCATGCGTATTTGATCCTCGAAGGGGGGTGGGTTCCAATCTGACAAAGCAAAGGACATGCCATACTCGACATGGCCTCTACATGACAGGTTTGCGGCATTTTAACTCGAAATCTGCACCGCGTTGGTGCGCGAAGAGCATTGCTTGCTGGTCGATAGTGCAGTCGCGACCGACCGCGCGCCGGGTAAACTCCCGCCATGAACACTCCCACTTGGCAGCAGAGAGCCGCCGAGCTCAAGCCCGATGGACGCGCCTTCATCGCCGGAAATCGCGTGGCCTCACTCACTGAGGCAACCTTCGCGAAACACTCGCCGATCGATGGTCGATTGCTCGGCCACATCGCCGATTGTCAGAGTGCCGACATCGATGTTGCGGTCGCCGACGCCCGCGCGGCTTTTGCGAGCGGCGTCTGGTCGGCACGAGCGCCGGCTGCGCGAAAGCGAGTTTTGCAGCGCTTTGCCGAGTTGATCCGTGCTCACAAAGAAGAGTTAGCGCTGCTCGAAACGCTCGATATGGGTAAGCCGATCGGCGACTCGCTCAAGGTCGACGTGCCGAGCACCGCGCGCTCGATCGAGTGGTACGCGGAGGCCATCGATAAGATTTATGGTGAAGTCGCGCCGACGGTCCCATCGGTACTCGCCACGATTACCCGCGAGCCACTCGGTGTGGTGGGTGCGATCGTGCCTTGGAATTTCCCATTGATCATGACGGCTTGGAAGATCGGGCCGATCCTGGCGGCGGGTAATTCTTTGGTGCTGAAACCCTCTGAGAAGTCACCACTGTCGGCGTTACGTCTGGCGGAAATCGCTCTCGAAGCAGGTGTTCCGCCGGGTGTGTTCAACGTGGTGCCGGGTTATGGACATACGGCCGGCAAGGCGTTGGCGCTGCATATGGATGTCGATGCTATCGGCTTCACTGGATCGACGGCTACCGGCAAACTCGTCATGCAATACGCCGGGCAGTCGAACCTCAAGCGAGTCGGTCTCGAGTGCGGTGGTAAGTCGGCCAACATCGTGATGGCTGATTGTCCTGATCTTGAAGCGGCCGCCAACGCGGCGGCATTCGCCATATTTTTCAATCAGGGCGAGATGTGTTCGGCGGGTTCGCGCTTGCTGGTGCAACGGCCGATCCGCGAGGCGATGCTCGAGCGTATTTCTGCGATCGCCAAGCGCATGATGCCGGGCGATCCGCTCGACCCGACCACGCGTCTTGGCGCCTTGGTCGACGAAAGCCAGTTGCAGCGAGTGCTTTCCTACATCGACAGCGGTCGCGAGCAGGGCGCTCGTTTGCATTGCGGCGGCGAGCGCGTGCGACGGGAGAGCGGTGGCTACTACGTCGAGCCGACGGTTTTCGATGATGTGTCACCGCAGATGAAAATCGCGCGCGAAGAAATCTTTGGGCCAGTACTTGCTACCATTCCGTTCGACACCATTGACGAGGCTATCTCGATCGCGAACTCAACCGATTACGGTTTGGCTGCAGCTATTTGGAGTCGCGACATCAACGTTGCACACAAGGCAGCTCGGGCGCTGCGCTCTGGCATGGTCTACGTAAACTGCTATGACGCCGACGACATCACCGTGCCTTTTGGTGGCTACAAGCAGTCGGGGATCGGTCGTGACAAATCGCTGCACGCTTTCGAGAAGTACACCGAGCTAAAGACGACTTGGATCGAATTCGGTTGAGTGACCAGGCACTGAGTCTGATCGACGGGCCAATCGCGTTCGTCGATGTCGAAACCACGGGCGGTCATCCCGCTTGGCACCGCATCACCGAAATCGCCATCGTGGCCATGCAGGCGGGCGAGGTCGAGTGGCGCTGGAGTTCGCTCGTGAACCCAGGCGTCTCGATTCCACCCTCCATCCAGCGCTTGACCGGGATCAGTAACGACATGGTGGCGCAGGCGCCATCATTTGAGGCGCTGTCGGGCGACGTTTGGGAGCGTTTAAAGGGTCGGCGTTTCGTTGCGCACAACGTGCGTTTCGACTACGGCTTCGTTCGTAGTGAGTTGCGCCGTGCTGGCCTAGCGTTCAGCGCACCACTTGCCTGCACGGTACGACTGTCGCGTGAGCTGTTTCCCGATGCGGGGCGGCACAACCTCGATGCCATCATCGAGCGACATAGCCTGCAATGTGCGAGTCGGCATCGTGCTTTGCCGGATGCGGATGTGCTCGCACAGTTGTGGCAATGCTGGCGCTCGACACTCGAGCCTCAGCACTTCGCTGATGCGATCGAGAGAGTGGCTCGTCGGCCTTCGCTACCGTCGCATCTGCCGCCGGATCTGATCGACGATGTGCCTGAAGTTTGCGGTGTCTACCGATTCATCGGCGAGGGCGATGCGCTGATCTATGTTGGCAAGGCCAAAAATATCCGCGAGCGGGTGCTGACTCACTTTGGTGGCGCGACACGGGATTCCAAGTCACAGCGCCTCGCTTCGCAGGTACGTCGTATCGAGTGGACCGAAACGGCCGGTGAGCTTGGCGCGCTCTTACTCGAAGCGCAGTGGGTACGCGAATTCAAACCGGTCTACAACCGGCGTTTGCGCGGCGGCGGTGAGCACCACACGTGGTTTGTGGATGACGATGGTTTAACCCCGCGTTTGGAAAAACTTGAGGGGCCGTTGCCTGAGGGTGGCGATTGCTTTGGTTTGTTCCGCACCGCCAAAGCTGCTCGCTCCGCCCTCACGACGATCGCACGCGAGCGTCGACTCTGTCTGAAAACGCTCGGACTTGAGACGGGAGGCGTCGGCAGTTGCTTTGGCTATCAACTTGGTCGATGCGATGGTGCTTGCGTGGGTGGCGAGTCTCTGCAAAAGCATGCATTGCGATTGAAGCTCGCACTCGCCAAGCACAAATTGAAGAGTTGGCCTTACCCCGGGCCGATTCGAATCGAAGAGCGCAACGCAAGCGGACGCATTGAGTGGCATCATGTCGACCGTTGGCAGTATCTCGGAACGAAATCGCTCGATGGCGAACGGACTCGCGAGACGGGTTTCGATCCAGACGTTTACCGAATCCTCGTTCGTCATTTGCGCAGCCAGTCCCGCTACTTGCGCATCACGACTCTCAGTGGCGTGGATCCGATCAGCTTTGAATGAATAGCCTCGAATGAATAACCTCCCTGTTCGACAGTTTCTTGCCAGCGTCCCGCGCGGCTTCGGCGATCTACTGGCTCGTGAACTCGAGATCTTCGGCGCGACCGATATTCGCGAGCGCGGTAATTCGGTGGCATTCACCGGATCCTTGGAAGTTGCCTATCGAGCCTGTCTGGAGTCATGGGTTGCGAGTCGCGTGTATCTCGAAATCCTGCGTTTCGAAGCTGATGACGACGCGGCGATTCACGCGGCGCTCAAAGCGATCGACTGGCAGCAACATATCGATCCGACAGCAACGCTGGCTTGTGAGTGGAGCGGTAGGCATCCGGCGATCAACAACACTCACTACGGAACCTTGCGTTTAAAGGACGCGATTTGCGACGCGCTGCGCGACACGGTGGGTATTCGCCCGGATATTGCGACCCGCGAGCCCGGTGTTCGTGTGCATGCGCATGCGGTCGGGACGCGTGTCACGGTGTCGCTCGATTTATCGGGCGAGGGACTACATCGACGCGGCTGGCGAGGCGATACCGGTGAGGCGCCGCTGCGCGAGAATATGGCCGCGGGCATTCTAGTGCGCGCTGGGTGGCCGAAGCTCGCCGCCGAGGGAGCCGCCTTTCTCGACCCCATGTGTGGTTCTGGCACGTTCGTCATCGAGGCTGCACGCATGGCAGCTGGGTTTGCGGCCAATCATCGTCGACGTTACTTCGGCTTCTTGCGCTGGAAAGGGCATGACGATGCGCTCTGGCAACGACTCTTGCGAGAGACGGACGAACGTGCGCGCCAGGGGCTGCAGCGATTGCTCGACTCCGCGACGATTTTTGTGGGGCGTGATCAAGATGCCCGGGTTCTCAAGGAGGCGAGGATCAATGCCTCGCATGCCGGTGTCGCCGAAATCACGGACTTCGTCGCTGGCGAGCTCGCTGATACTCGCCGTCCGACGGATGCGGCTGTCGGCCTGCTATGCACCAATCCGCCATGGGGTCAAAGATTGGGTGACCTTGAGACCGCACGGGCAGTGCACCGTGAGCTCGGCCGCGTGCTTCGCGACGAGTTTCAGGGTTGGCAGGCGGCCATTTTGACCGGCGATGCCTCGCTCGGTCTCGAGCTTGGTCTGCGTGCACATCGCGTCCACACCGTCTGGAATGGCGCGACCGAATGCCGCTTGTTGCGTATCGAGGTGGCGGCTCGGGCTGAACGAGACTTGCTGCCAAAAGCCGGTTTGCAAATCGAGGCGGATCTTGCCGCGACGCCCGGTGCGATCATGTTTGGTAATCGCATCCGGAAAAACCTCAAAAATCTTGCGGCATGGGTACGTCGCGAACAGGTGTTGTGCTATCGCATTTATGATGCCGATATGCCCGAGTACGCCTTCGCGATCGATCGATACGCGACGGCAGATTCAGAACAGGTATGGCTTGTCGTTCAGGAATATCAAGCGCCTGCCGATATTCCCGAGGAGACCGTGCGTAAGCGGCGCAGCGAGGCCTTAGCGGCGCTTGTGTCGGCGACCGGGGTTCCCGCTGATCACATCCACCTCAAAACTCGCCGACGTATCAAGCGCGGTGATCAATACACCAAGCGAGATGAGCGCGAGGAGTTTCACGTCGTCGAGGAGGGCGGGCTCCGATTTCGCGTGAACTTCGTCGATTACCTCGACACGGGGCTGTTCCTCGACCATCGCCCGACCCGTTTGCGATTACGTAGCGCCGCGGGTGGCAAGCGATTCTTGAATCTGTTCGGCTATACCGGTAGCGCGACGGTGCACGCAGCGGCGGGATCTGCCATCGCCACAACAACGGTCGACTTGTCGGCGACCTATCTTGACTGGTGTCGTCGCAATCTCGAGCTTAACGGTCTGTGGGGTGAGCGACATCGACTCATCCAGGCGGATGTGCGCGAGTGGTTGGCTGAAGCGGCCAAGCGTGGGGAGCGCTTTGACTTGATCTTTTGTGATCCACCGACATTCTCCAACAGCAAACGGATGGAAGGCGTGTTCGACGTGCAGCGTGATCATGCGGCGTTGATCGAATCGGCAATGGCACTGCTTGCCGAGGGGGGGCTATTGGTATTTTCCACCAATGCGCAACGTTTCCGTCTCGATCCGGCATTAGAGCGGCGTTATCACATCGAGGACGTCACTGAGCGCACGATACCGCCGGATTTCGCGCGTAATCGACAGATTCATCGTTGTTTTGAGTGCCGTGGCGCGGACAGGCCTCGACGGACGCTGGCGCTCGATCGCCCTCGCGCGTAACGTGCAGTCATGATGCGATTTTTCTTTGGACTCATTCTCGTTTCGACCCTGCTCGTGGGGTGTGGTCGTTCGGGTTCCGAGGCGCCGGCGGCTGCCTCCTCTCTCACGGTCACGGTTGCAAAGCCGATCACGCGTTCGATCAAACGCGAAGTCGCTGCTTCGGGTTCAGTGGCTGCTTGGCAAGAGATGATTCTGGGTGTCGAGGTGACGGGTTTTCGCGTCGCGCGGGTTTTGGTCGAGCCCGGTGATCGCGTGGTGGCGGGGCAGGCACTCGTCGAACTCGATCGACGAACACTGGAAGTGCAAGCGCGCCAAGCCGAGGCGAGCCTGCGACAAGCGCGGGCGAGCGCCGAGCTCGCAGCGTCACAAGCTAAGCGCGGTGAAACCTTGCTCGCTCAGAATTTGATCTCGACCAGTAATTTCGATGAACTGCAGGCAAATCGCGCGCGTGCCGAAGCGCAGGTTGTCGTCTCCGAAGGGCTGCGCGATGAGGCAGCGCTGCGGCTTGGTTTTGCCACGCTGCGCGCGCCTGATGCGGGCATCATTGCGGTGCGCAAAGTTCAGCCCGGTCAGGTCGTCAGTGCAGGTAACGAGTTACTGCGACTCATCCGTCGTGGTCGCTTGGAGTGGCGCGCCGAGATCGCCGAGCGTGATATCGGCCGTCTGCAAGTTGGTGCAACGGTCATACTCCGCGCGCCGGGTGGCGAGAATGTGACCGGTGTGGTGCGTGCGGTGTCGCCCGGAGTTGATCCGCAGACGCGAACCGGAACCCTGTTTGCCGATTTGCCAAGCCCAGGTCCGTTGCGAGCGGGTATGTTCGTCGAGGGTCGATTGCAGGTTGGCACCGCGGAAGTGTTGGCGGTGCCGCGCCCGTCGGTCGTATTTCGCGACGGCTACGCCTACGTCTTCGTGCTCGGTGATGGCGGTAGAGTCGCGCAGCGCCGGGTCGACACCGGCGGGACGCAAGGAGATTTCATTGAACTTCGTAGCGGCGTTACGCCCGCCGAGACGGTCGTAGTGCGCGGCGCTGGATTTTTGAGTGACGGCGATATCGTGAGGGTCGTTGAGCAGAAGACGCAGGAGCGATCGGCGTCGTGAATCTCTCGCTTTGGGGAATTCGCTATCCGCTCCCCTCGGTGCTTGCCTTCGTTCTGTTGACGGCGGCGGGGTTCTGGGGATGGCATAAGCTGCCGATCTCGCAACTTCCCGATATCGCATTGCCAACCATCCAGGTGACCGTCGGGCTGCCGGGCGCGCCTCCCTCGACGCTCGAGACCGATGTCACTCGCAAGATTGAGGATGCTGTTTCGAGTATTCCCGATATCGACAAGATCACCTCGGCGGTCAGCGAAGGCACGTCGATCACCAAGGTCGAGTTCGAGCTGGGGCGTGATCTCGATCGAGCCTTGGATGAGGTTAAGGATGCCGTGGCGCGCGTGCGCCGCGATTTACCTGCTGATATCGACGAGCCTGTCGTTCAAAGAATGAACCTGGTCGGCGGCACGCTCATCGCGTTCGCCGTCGAATCCGATCGATTGGCAGCGGATGAGCTCTCCTGGTTCGTCGACGATAAAGTATCGCGAGCGTTGTACAGCGTCGCCGGTGTCGGTTCTATCTCGCGCGTCGGCGGTATCGTGCGTGAGGTACGCGTCGAACTGCGCCCGGAGGCACTGCAGGCGCTCGGTGTTTCGGCCGGAGCAGTGTCTAGCCAATTGGCTCGGCTGCAGGTCGAGAAACCGGGCGGACGCACGGAGACCGGCGGCGCCGAGCAGGCCGTGCGCACGGTTGCGGTGGTGCGAACGGCAGCGGAACTGGCCGACTATCCGATCTATTTGCCTGACGGCCGTGCCGTTCGTTTATCGGCGATCGCCACGGTGACCGATGGTGCCGCCGAAGCGCGTGCGGCGGCCTTACTCGATGACAAGCCGGTCGTTGGTTTCTCGGTGCGTCGCACCGCTGGTTCCAGCGAGGTAGATGTTGGACAGGGCGTGCGCGCTCGGATTGCTGAGCTGCAAGAAGCGCATCCCGAGGTGCGCTTCGTGGAGGTGCTCTCCACGGTCGAAATTGCTAAAGCTTCCTATGACGCGTCGATGACGATGTTGCTCGAGGGCGCGTTGCTCGCCGTGCTGGTTGTATGGTTCTTCTTGCGGGAGTGGCGCGCGACACTGATTTCGGCGCTTGCCCTGCCGCTGTCGGTCATTCCGACATTTGCGGTGATGTACTG
>JBMTZD010000079.1:0-7970 GCA_049455235.1 Steroidobacteraceae bacterium | reverse complement strand
AACTAAAAGCCTCTGACTCTCAACCCTGCCGCTGCTTGTGCCGCGGATCTTTGCAAATCACGTAGACGACGCCTCGGCGCCGCACGATCTTGCAGTCCTTGCAAATCTTTTTGACGGATGGACGAACTTTCATTTCGAGTACCCTTTGATCACTGCGGCGCGCCGCCGCGTCCATAGCCCATCAGATTGGCCTGCTTCAACAGACCGGGATACTGATGGGACATCAAATGCGCCTGCAGTTGCGCCATGAAATCCATGGCAACGACCACGACGATCAGCAAAGAGGTGCCACCGAACACGAACGGTACGCCACCTTCGGCGAACATCACTTCGGGCACGATGCACACGGCAGTCAGGTAGAGCGCACCCCACAACGTCAGGCGGGTGAGCACTTTGTCGATGTATTCGCCAGTCTGCTGGCCCGGACGGATGCCAGGGATGAATGCACCGGACTTCTTCAGGTTCTCGGAGGTCTCGCGCGCATTGAAAACGAGCGCGGTGTAGAAGAAGCAGAAGAAGATCATCAAAATCGCATACAGCACAAGATGCAACGGCTGACCGTACGCGAGCGAGGCCGCCATCGTCTGGAGAACATCAGCTACCGCACCCTCACCCGTACCGAAGAAGCTCGCAATCGTTGCCGGGAAGAGCAGCAAGCTCGAGGCGAAAATCGGCGGAATGACACCGGCCATGTTGAGCTTGAAGGGCAAGTGACTGGTCTGACCCGCCATTACGCGACGACCGACCTGACGCTTAGCGTAGTGCACGGCGATGCGGCGCTGAGCGCGCTCGCAGTACACGCAGAAAGCCGTCACCCCGAGTACCACGACGATAAGCACGAGCACGAAGACGCCCGACATCTCACCCGTATTGACCGATTCGACGGTGCGACCGAGAGCACTCGGAATACCGGAGACGATGCTCGCCAAAATAATCATCGAGATGCCATTACCGATGCCACGCTCGGTGACTTGCTCACCGAGCCACAACAAAAACATCGTGCCGGTGGTCATCGTGACCGTCGCGATGAACAGGAACGACCAGCCTGATGTAAGCACCATGCCGCCATTCTGCAGTGCCACGGAGGCGCCGAGCGATTGGAACACGGCAAGCACGAGCGTGAAGTAACGCGTGATTTGGGTGAGCTTGCGCCGACCCGCCTCGCCTTCCTTCTTCATCGCTTCCCAAGGCGGATACACCTGCGACGCCATCTGCACGATGATCGAGGCCGAGATGTAAGGCATCACGCCCATCGCGAAGATCGACAAACGCTCGAGTGCACCACCCGAGAACATGTTTGCCATACCGAGGATGGTGCCGGCGTTCTCCTGGAAGAATCGCGCGACTTCGGCAGGGTTGATACCCGGGACCGGAATGAACGAACCAATACGGTAGACGATCAGCGCACCGATCAGGAAAAACAGGCGCGCGCGCACCTCGCCGAAACGCGTCGCGTCGGCGATAGCTGCTGCTGGATTTCCTACTCCTGATGCCACTTCGATCGTTACCCGTTACCTGATCCGTGTTGTCTTAGGCTTCGATGCGGCCACCTGCCGCTTCGATCGCTGCCTTCGCACCCTTGGTGACGCCGACGCCCTTGAGCGTCACCGCCTTCTTGATCTCGCCAGACAGAACGACCTTGGCCACCTCGGTGTGCATCGGGACGACATTGGCCGCTTTCAAAGCAGCCAGATCGATGACATCCGCTGCGACCTTCGCAAGTTCATCCAAACGAACTTCGGCGCGAGTCGCCTTGATGGCAGAGCGGAAGCCAACCTTCGGCAGACGACGCTGCAAAGGCATCTGACCGCCTTCGAAGCCGACTTTGTGATAGCCGCCCTTGCGTGCACGCTGTCCCTTGACGCCACGACCGCAGGTCTTGCCCTGGCCAGCCGAAGCACCACGACCCACGCGCAGGCGCGGGCGCTTAGAACCCGGCGCCGGCTTGATGGTGTTGATACGCATCGTCGTCACTCCTAATTAGCCTTCGACGACCGCGAGCAGGTGCCGCGCCGCACGAATCATGCCGCGATTTTCCGGCGTGTCCGCGACGGTCACCGTCTGGTGTCGCTTGCGCAGACCGAGACCACGCACAGACTGCGCAATGTTCTCGAGCTGACCGTGAACGCTCTTCTTGAGCGTGACTTTCAATTGTGGTTTGGAAGCCATGGTATTAACCCGTCAGTTCTTCCAGAGACTTGCCGCGCTTCGCCGCGATCTCCTCAGGAGAGCGCACCGAAGCCAGAGCCTTCACCGTCGCACGCACGACGTTGATCGCGTTGCGCGAGCCGTAGCTCTTCGCGAGCACGTTGCGCACACCGGCGCACTCGAGCACCGCACGCATACCGCCGCCGGCGATGACGCCCGTACCGTCCGAGGCCGGTTGCATCAACACTCGCGTCGCACCGTGACGACCCTTGATCGAGTAGTGCAACGTCTCGTTTTTGAGCGCGACGTTGACCATGTTCTTGCGGGCCGCCGCCATCGCCTTCGAAATCGCGACCGGCACTTCACGCGCCTTGCCGAAACCGAAACCGACGCGACCAGCACCGTCACCAACCACCGTCAGTGCCGTGAAACCGAACTGACGACCGCCTTTGACGGTCTTCGAGGTGCGGTTGACCGCAACGAGTTTCTCGAGGTACTCGTCGGTGGCCTGGGATTTTTCGACTCGTGCCATGGATGTGTCCTGTCTTAAAACTCGAGGCCCGCTTCACGCGCGGCATCCGCCAGCGCCTTGATGCGTCCGTGGTACATGAAACCCGCGCGATCGAACGCGACCTTGCTCACACCTGCGGCCTTGGCACGCTCGGCGATAGCACGACCAACGGCCTTGGCCGCTTCGACGTTGCCGGTGCCTTCGAGACCATTGGCCACGGCATCCTGCAGCGTGGAGGCCGAGGCCAACACCTGCGCGCCCGTCGCATCGAACACCTGCGCGTAGATGTGACGCGGCGTGCGATGAACGGTGAGACGCGGGGTCCCGAGTTCGCGAATCTTCGCTCGCGCCCGCACGGCGCGGCGCTGACGACGCTGTTTGTTGCTGATCTGCATTGCTCGATCCTCTGTGCGCGCCTGCGGTTACTTCTTCTTGCCTTCCTTGAGGGAGATCTGCTCGCCGGCGTAGCGCACACCCTTGCCCTTGTAGGGCTCCGGTGCACGCAGCTCGCGGATCTCAGCAGCAATTTGACCGATGCGCTGCTTGTCGATGCCCTTGAGGACGATTTCGGTTTGACTCGGTGCCTCGACGCTGATGCCCTCGGGCATGTCGACGGCGATCGGGTGCGAATAGCCGAGGGTCAGGTTCAAGGTCTTGCCCTGCACCGCCGCACGATATCCGACGCCGACCAACTCGAGCTTGCGCTCGAAACCTTTGCTGACGCCGATCGCCATGTTCGACAGGTGCGAGCGGGTCGAGCCCGCCTGCATGCGATTGTTGGCGTCGTAGACGAGTTCGAGGTGCTTGTCCTTCTGGACGACCTTGACGCCATCCGAGAGCGCCACGCTCAACGAACCCTTGGCACCCTTCAAGGTGACCGAGGTATCGGTGATGGTCGCGGTCACGCCCTGGGGCAGTTCGACCGGTTGTTTCGCTACACGACTCATTGATGCTTACCTGGTTAGCTACCTGGTGTTCAAAATGCACTGCACGTCAGGCGACGATGCAGAGCACCTCACCGCCCTGGCCAATGGCCCGGGCCTGCTTGTCCGTCATCACGCCTTTCGGCGTAGAGACGATGACGGTGCCCATGCCGCCGAGAACCTTCGGCAGCTCGTCCTTGCCGCGATAAATCCGCAGGCCCGGACGCGAGACACGCTCGAGACGATCGATGACCGGACGCCCGTCGTAATACTTGAGGGCAATGGTCATCGTGCTCTTACCGCCGTCCGCATCGATACGGAAATCGGCGATATAGCCTTCGTCCTTCAAAACTTTGACGACGGCCTGCTTGAGGCGCGATGCAGCAACGTTGACTTCGCTCTTGCGAGCGAGCTGCGCGTTGCGAATGCGGGTCAGCAGATCGGCAATGGGATCAGTCATGCTCATATGGCGCGCGCTCCTACCAGCTCGCCTTGGACACGCCGGGCAGCTCGCCCCGGTTCACGGTCTCGCGAATCTTCACGCGCGAGAGACCGAACTTTCGGTACACACCACGCGGACGACCCGTGATCGCACAACGCTTGCGGCCGCGGCTCGGGCTCGCATCGCGCGGCATTTTTTGAAGGGCGACCTGCGCTGCCACACGATCCTCGTAAGAGGTGCGCGGATTGCGGATCGTCTCCTTGAGCTTCGCACGCTTCGCTGCGAACTTCTTGACGGTTTCGGCGCGACGCTTTTCGCGCTCCACCATGCTCGTCTTGGCCATGTGCTTGCTGCCCTATTACTTGCGGAAGGGGAACTGGAAGGCTTCGAGCAATGCTCGACCCGCCTTGTCGTCCTTCGCCGTGGTGGTGATGGTGATGTCCATGCCCCGGAGCTGGTCGATCTGGTCGTACTGAATTTCCGGGAAAATGATCTGCTCTTTGACGCCCATGTTGTAGTTGCCACGGCCGTCAAACGAACGCGGTGACACGCCGCGGAAGTCGCGGATACGCGGCATCGCAACGCTGATCAAGCGATCGAGGAACTCATACATCCGCGCGCCACGCAGCGTGACCTTGCAGCCGATCGCCAGACCTTCGCGGACTTTGAACGAGGCGATCGACTTACGAGCCTGACACACGACGGGCTTTTGACCCGTGATCTTGGTCAGATCCGTAACTGCCGCGTCCATGACCTTTTTATCGGCCACGGCTTCGCCCACACCCATGTTGACCGTGATCTTCACGATCTTGGGTACTTCCATCGCGTTGGTGATGCCAAGATCCTTGCGGAGCTGAGCCACGACCTTCTCGCGGTAATACTGTTGCAGCCTTGCCATGCTGGTAACCCGTTGATCAACGCTTACGCGTCGATCATCTCTCCGTTGGATTTGAAGAACCGAACACGCTTGCCATCCGCCAGACGCTTAACGCCGACACGATCGGCCTTCTGCGTCGCAGGGTTGAACAGCGCGACCTTGGACACGTGCATCGGCATCTCTTTCTCGATGATGCCGCCGGTCTTGTTCATTTGCGGGTTAGCGCGAGTGTGGCGCTTGACCCGATTGATGTTCTCGACGATGACCGTGTCGTCATCGAGAACGGAGACAACGGCGCCCTTGCGGCCCTTGTCACGCCCCGAAATCACGATCACGTTGTCGCCCTTGCGAATCTTTCTCATGGGAGAGCCTCAGAGCACTTCCGGTGCCAGCGAGATAATCTTCATGAACTGCGCCGTACGCAGTTCGCGCGTCACGGGCCCGAAGATACGGGTGCCGATCGGCTCGAGCTTGTTCGAGAGCAATACCGCGGCGTTGCCATCGAACTTGATCAGCGAACCATCAGCGCGACGTACGCCACGACGAGTGCGCACGACGACGGCGTCGTAGACCTCACCCTTCTTGACCTTGCCGCGCGGAATGGCGTCTCTGACACTGACCTTGATCAGATCACCGACGGCCGCGTAGCGACGACGCGTACCACCCATGACCTTGATGCACATCAGAGATTTCGCGCCGCTGTTGTCGGCCGCGTTCAATACGGTTTGCAGCTGGATCACGACGCACGCTCCACCACGGCTACGAGCCGCCAGGACTTGTTACGCGAGAGCGGTCGGCACTCGGCGATCGTTACCGTATCGCCCTGACGCGACTCGTTGGTCTCGTCGTGAGCGAGCAGCTTCGTCGTGCGGCGAATGTACTTGCCGTAACGCGGGTGCTTGACCAAGCGCGAAATTTCGACCGCGATGGTCTTGTTCATTTTGTTGCTGACGACCCGCCCGGTGAGCGTGCGCAGCGTCTTGGTTTCAGTTGCCGTCGTCATCTGTTACTTCTCCGACGTCTTCGCGGCAGCCGCCTTCTCGGCGAGCACCGTCTTCAGACGCGCGATGTCTTTACGCACGCGACCGAAGTCGTGCGGCTTGATCGCCTGACCGGTCGCACGCTGCATGCGCAGCGAGAACTGCTCGCGACGAGCCTTCAAAAGCTCTTCGTTGAGATCCTTGGCGGCTTTGCCGCGCAATTCCTTGGCATTCATGTCAACGCACCTGTCGCTTCACGAAGGAAGTGGTGACCGAGAGCTTGGCACCGGCCAACCGGAACGCCTCGCGTGCAGTCTTTTCGTCCACGCCTTCCATTTCGAAGAGAATCTTGCCGGGCTTGACCTTGGCCACCCAGTACTCGACGTTACCCTTGCCAGAGCCCATGCGGACTTCGAGGGGCTTCTTGGAAATCGGCACGTCCGGAAAGACGCGGATCCAGATCTGGCCACCACGCTTAACAGCGCGGGCCATGGCACGTCGGGCGGCTTCGATCTCACGCGCGGTCATACGTGCACGCTCGGTGGCCTTCAGGCCGAAATCTCCGAACGCCACGGAATTGCCACGCTGGGCGAGACCGGCGTTGTCACCCTTGAATTGCTTGCGGTACTTGGTGCGCTTTGGCTGCATCATGACTGCGTTACCTCAAGTCAGACCGCAGGCGCGGCAACAGCCGCGGCCTCGGCAGCAGGTGCGCCAGCGGCATCACCATCAACCTCAGGCTTGCTGAGATCTTCCTTGTCGAAGACCTCACCCTTGAAGATCCACACCTTCACGCCGATGACGCCGTAAGTGGTGCGGGCTTCGCCGAAGCCGTAATCGATGTCGGCGCGGAAGGTATGCAGCGGGATACGACCCTCGCGCGACCATTCCGTGCGGGCGATCTCGGCGCCGTTCAAGCGGCCCGACAAACGCACTTTGATACCAAGGGCGCCACTGCGCATCGTGCTCATCACGGCGCGCTTCATCGCGCGACGGAACATCACGCGCTTCTCGATCTGCTGGGCTATACCGTCAGCGACGAGTTGAGCGTCGAGTTCCGGCTTGCGGATCTCCGAAATGTTGAGACGAATGTCGGCGACCGGGCGACCGAGCAGCTTCGCCGTATCGGCGCGCAGCTTCTCGATGTCCTCACCCTTCTTGCCGATCACGATGCCCGGACGCGCGGTCTGGATCGTGATGTTCACCTTGTTCGCGGCGCGCTCGATGCTGATGCGCGAGACCGAGGCCTCGGCGAGCTTCTTGCGCAGGAACTCACGAACGCGGAAGTCCGTGTGAACGTGCACCGGGAATTCTTTCTTGCTGGCATACCACTTCGAGGACCACTCGCGGGTGATACCGAGTCGAATGCCGATCGGATTGACTTTCTGGCCCATGGATCAGTCCTTCTTGCCGTCGCTAACTACGACGGTGATGTGGCTGTTGCGCTTGATGATTTGAGCACCGCGACCCTTGGCGCGAGCGGCGAAGCGCTTCAGCACCGGAGCGGTGTCAACCATGATGCGATGAACTTTGAGCTCGTCGATGTCGGCACCGTTGTTGTTCTCGGCGTTGGCAACAGCCGACTCGAGAACCTTCAAAACGATTTCCGCGCCCTTCTTCGGCATGAAGCGCAGTGTCGCGAGGGCGTTGCCCACGGGCTTACCGCGCACCACGTCGGCGACGAGGCGACACTTCTGCGGAGAAATCCGCGCGTATTTCAGTTTGGCCGTGACTTCCATTGTATTGCTCCGCCTTAGGCCTTCTTATCGCCGGAGTGGCCCTTGAACGTGCGCGTGGGCGCAAATTCGCCGAGCTTGTGACCGACCATGTTTTCTGACACGAGCACCGGCACATGCAGCTTGCCGTTGTGCACCGCGATGGTGAGACCCACCATCTCGGGGACGATCATCGAGCGGCGCGACCAGGTCTTGATCGGCTTGCGATCGTTCTTGGCAACGGCCGTCTGCACCTTCTTGGTGAGATGCAGATCGACGAAAGGACCTTTCTTGAGTGAACGAGGCACTGTTGACTCCTGACCTTACCGGGCCGCTCAGCGGACCTTGTTCTGGCGACGCTGCACGATCATGTG
>JBMTZD010000078.1:0-8006 GCA_049455235.1 Steroidobacteraceae bacterium | reverse complement strand
GCACGCGCGAGATTGTCAGCGCCCTGATCGATCGACTCCTGCTGATCCGCATTCGTCGTCGCGACCTCTTCGATCTGACTCGCTTGGCTCTGCTGCGCCGCTTCGATGGCGGCGAGCCGCTCCTGTAACGCAGCGAGCTGCGCGCGCAAAGCCGCGAGCTCGTCGCTCGAGACTTGCGCCTGCGCGCTGCCGGCGAGCAGCCCTGCCGTGACGGCGAGTGTTACAGCGAGATGGCGTTGGCCCGTCATGATGAACTGACGCATTACGGCGCGAAGTTCTTGAGCGCTTTGACGTCGGCGCGAGTCTTAGCGAGATCAGCCTTTGGCTGCGGCACGAGACCACGATCGGCGAGGTAACCCTCTTCACCGAGTGCCTTCTCGCTCACGTATTCATTGACGAAATCCTGCAGACCCGGGATCACGCCGATATGCGCCTTCTTCACGTAGATGAAGAGCGGACGCGAAGCCGGGAACTTACCCGAGGCGATGGTCTCGAAGGTGGGCTCGACGCCGTTGATCTTCAGGCCACGCAGCTTGTCGAGATTTTCTTCGAGGAAGCTGAACCCAAAGATACCGACCGCATTCGGATTCGCTTCGAGCTTCTGCACGATCAGATTGTCGTTCTCGCCCGCTTCGACATACGCACCATCTTCACGCAGCGTATGACAGATGCGCTTGAAGCGCTTCTCGTCCATCTTGCGCAGATTGTCTATCCACGGATACGTGCGACAACCAACTTCCATGTACAGCTCGTGGAAGGAATCACGCGTGCCCGAGGTCGGCGGCGGGCCAAGCACCTCAATCTTGATGTTGGGGAGCGACTTATCGATGTCGCGCCAATTCTTATAGGGGTTCGCGATCAAGGTCGACGGATTCGCCGGATCAGGCACCTGCTTGGCGAGCGCGAGATACACCATCTTCGGGGAGAGGTTCATCGTCGGGCCGCGCTTGCTCTCCGAGAGCGTCAAACCGTCGTAACCCACGCGAACTTCGAGGATGTCCTTGACGCCATTCTTTTGGCAGGACGCAAACTCATTCGCGTTCATGCGACGCGACGCGTTCGCGACATCCGGGTGCTGAGGACCAACCCCATTACAGAACAACTTGATGCCACCACCGGTACCTGTGCTCTCGACCTTCGGTGTCTTGAAGCGACCCTGGCGTCCGAGCTGCTCGGCAACGGCCGTCGTGAAGGGATACACCGTCGAAGAGCCGACCACGTTGATGAAGTCGCGCGCGGCCTGAGCGTTGACGGTGACCGATCCAGCGGCCAAGGCAACCGCGAAAGAGAGCGAGATCAAGGGCTTCTGGAACACGGTTCGATACCTCATGGTTGGCAATTGCCCGGCATGATGCGGGTGGAATGTGACAGTTTTGTTTCATCCGATTTAAGTTAAGCCATACAAGGGCTTGCACTCTTCGCCCCCCCTCCCTATAAGGGGCGCCATGTCAGCCACGCTTGAACTCACGCAAGACCTCATTGCCCGTAACTCCGTCACACCCGTCGATGCTGGATGTCAGCAGGTGATGGGCGATCGCCTGGCTGCGCTTGGCTTTAAAGTCGAATCGCTGCGCTATGGCAATGTCGACAATCTCTGGGCAACGCGCGGCACAGAATCCCCCACCGTCTGCTTCGCGGGCCACACGGACGTCGTACCAACCGGGCCGCTCGAAGAGTGGCGTAGCGATCCGTTCAAACCCGTGATCAAGGACGGCATGCTCTTTGGGCGGGGCGCTGCCGATATGAAAAGCGGTCTTGCCGCCATGATCACCGCGACGGAAGAATTCGTCCTTGCGCATCCGAACCATCATGGACGGATCGCCTTTCTGATCACGAGCGATGAGGAAGGCCCGTCCGTCGATGGCACCAAGCGCGTCGTCGAGACGCTGCGCGAGCGTGGCGAACGCATCGACTACTGCATCGTCGGTGAGCCCTCTAGCGAGTCGGCGGTCGGCGACACCATCAAAATCGGTCGGCGCGGATCATTGTCAGGGCGCCTCACGGTGCACGGCGTACAAGGACACGTCGCTTATCCGCAGGTGGCCGAGAATCCGGTACACACACTCGCCCCGGCTCTATTCGAACTCACCTCGCGCACTTGGGATCAGGGCAACGAATACTTTCAGCCGACGACTTTCCAGATTTCGAATCTGAATGCCGGCACGGGCGCGCCGAACGTGATTCCGGGAGAGCTCAAGGCCCGTTTCAATTTACGCTACTCACCGGTGCAAAGCATCGAGGCGCTCAAAGAAATCGTCGAAGGGATTTTGAAAAAGCATGGCGTGCGCTACACGCTCGAGTGGTATGTATCCGGTGAACCGTTCTACACCCAACCGGGCCCGCTATCGGCTGCCGCTGTCGCCGCCATCGAGCAGGTCACGGGTAAAAAACCCAAACTCTCAACCGGTGGCGGTACATCCGACGGGCGCTTCATCGCGCCGATGGGCGCGCAGGTGGTCGAGCTTGGCGTGATTAACGCGACGATTCACAAGGTGAACGAGAGCGTTTCCATTGCCGATATCGATCAGCTACACAAAATGTATCGCGGCATGCTCGAGCGACTGCTCGCGCCGAGCAACTAAAACAGCCAGTTCGATCCTTGCGCGATCAGCGCACCGAGCACCGCGCCGGCGAGGACATCCGTCGGATAGTGCAGACCGAGCACCACTCGTGAAGCCGCCACCATCAAGGCAAAGGGCACGAGTAATACCGCGAGTTCCGGCACGTGTGAAATCGCGATTGCCGTGAACGTCACGGCGTGCAGCGTGTGCCCCGAGGGAAAACTGTAGCGATCGAGCGGCGGCATGGCCGCTTCGATGCCGATCAAGCCGATGTAAGGACGCTCACGAACGAGCTTTTTCTTCAGCGCCTTGTAGAGCAACAAGCCGAAGGCACCGGCCGCTAGCATTTCGAGTGAAATCCAAAGACCCGCAGTAATGCCACGACCATTTGTCCAAGTGACGAGCGGCATCGCCGCCATGAGCACATACCAGAACACCCCATCGCCCAGTCGCGAGACGGTCTTGAATGTATTGCGGATGAGTCGGCGGCGACAGGCCGCATTCGCCAGCAGACAAATTCTTCGTTCGGCGTGATCGACTCGAACGAAGAAGGCGCTCATGAGGTCACCACGCTCCGCGACACATCGGCTTCGATGGCATTCTCGTAAAGTCTCGCGAGCCGCTCAGCCATGCTGCGTGAAGTCCAACGCTGGGCATCTTCGCGCGCAAATTCAGAGAGCAACATGCGCTTAGCCGGGTCACGCAACACCGAGGCCACCCCATCCGAAAACGCCTCGATTTCTTCGGGCACCACTACGGCCCCTTTCACGCCAGCGAGCACATCGGCTGTCCCCATGACCGCCGTGGATACGACGGGCGTGCCCTGGGCCATCGCTTCGAGCAGCACGAGCCCTTGGGTCTCGGTGCGTGACGCAAACACGAAGGCATCCGCTGCGTTGTAGCAATCGAGCAGCGTCGTGGTGCGATCCATGTAGCCCTTGAAGAGCACGTTCGTATCCAAGCCGAGCGAGCTCACGAGCTGCCGAATATGCGACTCGGCAGGGCCCTCGCCCGCGACGATCAAGAGCACGTCGGGCACCTTCGTGCGTAATCGGGCAAGCATGCGTATCAAGAAGTCGATGTTCTTCTCGTGCGCGACGCGACCGACGAACAGCGCCACCGGGCGCTGTGGGTCGATGCCGTGTGCTTCGCGGAAATTCGCGCCGTGACCCGCCGCGAAACAACCAGCGGGCAAGCCCGTCGGCAACACTTCGATCGGCGTCTGCACACCGTAGGCCCGTAAGGCTTCGGCCATTTGTCGAGACGGCGAAATCACCGTCTGCACGTCGTGGCACTGCGAGACCGTGAAGCGACGCGCCAGCGCCTTCATCCACGACGACGGCAGAGCCGGCACATAGTGATGCAGGTAGTGCTCGAAGTAAGTGTGATACGTCTCGACGATGGGCGCACCCAAACGTCTTGCCACCCGCACGCCCGCGTAATGCGCAAGAAATGGCGTCTGGATGTGCACCACATCCACATCCTCGGACTTAAGCCTCGAGGTATAGCGCATGAATTCGTTCCAATTGAACGCGCGATCCTCAGGATCACGCGGCACTTGCCACGACGGAATGCGGACGATGTCCGCGTCGTCTTCAATATGGGGCGCTTGCGGATACTGCGGGGCGATCAGCGTGCACTCGTGCCCCAAGGACCGCAAATCCTGACGAAACGTTTGTATCGACGTCGAGACGCCATTCACCCGAGGGAAGTAGACGTCCGACACCATGAGGATGCGCATGTACTTAAGATACGGACGACTTGTTACAACTTGATTTCATTGACGCGACTCGCATCCCCGTCGGATATGTCACTCTGATGACACCATCTAACGGGACGCCGCGCTGCTTTTGAGGCAACAGCCGCCCTTGCATGCCGACAAAATGGCCATCGGCATCAAAGGAAATCAACGTGGTCGGCACGAACGGTCGCAACAACGCGGATGACGCTTCGACCCGCAAGTTGGTGCGGCCGTCCGCGCCGTAGCTGGTCGCGCTCGCCCGCAAGTCAAGGACCATGGCTTGTTCGGCCACGAGATACTGCAGCTCCACGGGACGTCCACGGCGGAGCTCTTGCAGCTTGCTCTGTAAGTGGGTGATCAACGTGGGGCCGGCGAGCACCTCGCCATCCACCTTGAGCCGAACCTGGCGCCGCCGCTCTCCCTCACGAATCTCGACACGAATGACGTCGCCCTCGCGTGTCGCATCGACATCTTGTGCGATCGACAAGCGCTGCAGCCGGTAGCGTTGCCATCCTGTCTCCGCGTAGAACAAATCTTCACGAGCGAGCGTGGTACCGGCCGCATCTCGCCACTCGCTGTAACCTAAAGCGCCGCAGCGCCCGCCACCCAACTCGAAGCGAGCGCCGCGTTCCACCTTTCCCGTGACTTCCGCGTCACCGTTCAAGATCGCGTCTTCGGCTCGCGCCGTGGCAGCGAGGAGTATCGACCCACACGCAAGCCACATCAGCGCCTGACGCATCGACGGAGGTCTACGCATCAGGCCACTTCACGCGCGGCCTGAACGTCGCGCGCGAGCTGCAACCCTTCGCTCATTTCGAGCCAGTTCCAGATTCCGAGGCGCCCGTTGCGATCTTCGACGAGCGCGGAGCAGCTCTCGACCCAATCGCCATCGTTGCAATAGAGCACATCGTCAATCGTCGTGATCTCGGCGCGATGGATATGTCCGCAGACCACACCGTCCAAACCGCGGCGCTTCACTTCGTGCGCGACCGCCTGCTCGAAACTCGAGATGTAGTTCACGGCATTCTTGACCTTGTGCTTCAAATAGTTCGCGAGCGACCAGTAGTCGTAGCCAAAGGCGCGACGAACTCGATTGAAGTGCCGGTTCATGTCGATCGAGAAATCGTAGGCCCGAGAGCCAAGCGCTGCGAGCCAAGGACTGCATTTGACGACGCTGTCGAACTCATCGCCATGCAGCACGAGCAGTCGCTCACCGCGCGCAGTGGTGTGCACACAGTCACGCACGATCTCGAGATTGCCGAAGACGGTACCCGCGAATTCACGCAGATCTTCGTCGTGATTACCCGGAACATAGACCACGCGCGTTCCGTGCTTGGCTTTACCAAGAATGGTTCGCACGACATTGTTGTGCTCTTGGGGCCAGTAAAAACTCTTCCGTAAGCTCCACAAATCGATCACGTCGCCTACGAGGTAGAGCGTGTCGGTGTGCACATCGCGGAGAAAATCGAGCAGCGCGTTGGCGTTACAACCACGGTTGCCCAGGTGAATGTCGGAGATGAAGACGCTGCGGACCCAATGACGAGGCGCGTTGGCGGGGCTCAATGGCTAATCCCTGCAAGTCCGAAGTTGCGCGGAGCATGCGCCGCTTGGATGACGCAGAGATGACGCTTCTATGAATTTATTGAGACGAACGCGCGTTCGCCCACACACCGACAACAGCGATCGCAAACACGCTGATAAAGACCCACGCGGGCATCGACAGCCCAAGCAAACTCCAATCGATCTTTTGGCACTCACCCGCACCGGTGAGCACTTTTTGCACCACCGTCATCAGAGGAAAGACATCCATCATGTAATCGAAGCTCGCCCCGCACGAAGGCACGCTGCCAGCCGGCAAACTTTGGATGTAGACGTGACGCCCCGAGACGTACAACGGAAACGCGGCCGCGAGCGCCAGGAAACCCGCATAAACGCGAGCACCGGCCACCCCGCGCGGATGATGCAAGGCCGCCAGCAGAAACACCGCCCCTAAAATCACGACGCCCACGCGCTGAAACATGCAAAGCGGGCAAGGCTCGAAACCGAGCACGCGCTCCGCATAAAGCGCATAGCCCATCATCGCGACGCAAGAGAGAAACCCCGCCCAGTTGGCGAGGCGTCGATCAATCTTCACCCCTCGCCCTCTCGCTGACGCAACTCGCGCTGCTTGAGATCATGCTCGACGTCTTCGATGCGCACGTGGCGGATGTCCTTGCCGTGCACCATGAACACCACGTACTCGCAGATGTTCTTCGCGTGATCACCAATACGCTCAAGCGCGCGGACCACCCACATGACATCGATGACACGGCGAATCGCGCGCGGATCTTCCATCATGAACGTGATCGATTGACGCTGGATGGCTTCGTATTCTTCGTCGACCAAGCGATCCTGACGCGCAACGCGCAGCGCTGCTTCCGGATCCATGCGGGCAAACGCATCGAGTGCATCATGAACCATGTTTTGCACGACGCGACCGAGATGCTTGATCTCGCGGTACTTGTCGACCGGACGTTCTTGGCTCGCAAGGCGCGCGGCGATGTAGCCGATCTTTTCGCACTCGTCGCCCATACGCTCAAGATCGGTGATCGCCTTGATGATGGCGACGATCAGGCGCAGATCACCCGCAGTCGGGTTGCGGGTGGCGAGAATCCGCGAGCATTCCTCGTCGATGGAGACTTCCATCCGGTTCACTTCAAAATCATCCCGCGCGACGGTTTCGCCAAGAAGGCTATCGCCCTCGACCATGGCCGAGACGGCTTTGGCGAGCTGCTGTTCAACGAACCCACCCATCGTGAGCACTTGACCGCGCACGCGCTCCAAGTCTTCGTTGAAGCGACGCGAGATATGATGCGACAGATCCGATGTTTCCATGACGACGCCCCCAAAAACCGCGAACCGACATTAACTCGCAGAATAACTATTGTCGGTCGCCTTGGCGACAGACTCTCGCACGAGGCGTAGCGGCGCGAAATGGCAGCTGAACGTGCTACCCCGCCCTTCGACGCTCTCGATCTTCAACTCGCCACCGTGTTTCTGCAGCACGTGGCGCACGATCGCCAAACCCAGACCCGAGCCACCCTTATCGCGTGCCCGACCGGGGTCGACCCGGTAAAAGCGCTCGGTAAGACGCGGCCAGTGTTCAGCGGCGATGCCGGGCCCCGTGTCGGTGACGGAAAAATGACCACCATCGTCATCGGTCCACCAGCGCAGCGTGATCGTGCCGCCCGCCGGCGTGTATTTGGCTGCGTTGTCGACGAGGTTCCAGAACGCTGAATGAATCAGACCCTGATCACCCATCAAGCCATCGGGCGATTCGATCCGCAGTTCCACCGCGTGAGCCTTCGCATCGCGCGCTGCCAAATCCTTACGCAGCAAGGTCAATAGACCCGCCACATCGATCGGAGTTCCAACTACCTGTTCGTCAGTCGCTTCGAGCCGCGAGAGTTCGAGCAGATCCGAGATGATCGTGGTCATACGCTCGGACTGACGCCGCATCTCGCTAATAGGACCGCGCAAATCATCGGGCAGTGCATCATCGAGCGCGAGCGTCTCGAGGTAACCCGAGATCACCGTGAGCGGCGAACGCAGTTCATGCGAGGCGTTGGCAACGAAATCCTTGCGCATCGTCTCAAGCTGCGATTGCCGTGTGACATCGCGCACCAACAAGAACACTTGGCCTTCGCCATAGGGCACGCCTTGAA
>JBMTZD010000077.1:0-8079 GCA_049455235.1 Steroidobacteraceae bacterium | reverse complement strand
GACCGAGGTTCATGCTCTGTCCATCGACGCCCGCTTGCCCTCATAATCCGTGCTTCCATTCTGACTGAGACCGTTCACATGAAGATTTCTCGATTTCTGACCGTTGCTGCCGTGGGCATCGCCCTCGCCGCTTGCCAACCCAAAGGCGACGCCGCCGACGCGGGTAACGAAGCTGCCAAGAAGCCGGTTGCCACCATCAATGGCAAGACCATCACGCAGGGCACGTTCGATTTCTTTGTCCAGTCTGCAACGGGGCGCCCGGCAGCCGAGCTTGATGCTGAGCAGCGTAAGCGCGCCCTTGACTCGCTCATCACGATGCACGTGGTCGCGGGCCAAGCCCAAAAAGACGGTCTCGATAAGGAGAGCGCCCTTGCCGCCGAACTCGAGCTGATGCGCTTGAATCTCTTGCAGCAGGCTGCTGCCGAGAAGTATCTCAAGGACAAGACTCCGACCGACGAAGAGCTCAAAGCGGAGTACGACGCTCAGATCGCTCAGATGGCGCCGAACGAATATCGCGCTCGCCATATCCTCGTGCCGACGGAAATTGCCGCCACGCAGATTCTCGAGCGTCTCAATCGCGGTGAGAAATTCGAAACGCTGGCCAAAGACTCACTCGATTCGTCACGTGATCGCGGCGGTGATCTCGGCTGGTTCAGCCCGGCTAGCATGGTCAAACCGTTTGCCGACGCCGTGATGGCTCTCAAGAAGGGCGAAACGATCGCCAAGCCTGTACAGACGCAGTTCGGCTGGCACGTGATTCGTCTCGATGACATCCGTCAGGTCGAGCCGCCGCCGTTCGAGCAGGTGAAACCGCAGCTCAACCAAGCCGTGCTCGCCAAGAAGTTCCGCACGTACAGCGAAGAGCTCGAGAAAGCGGCCAAGGTCGAGCGCAAGCTCGAAGAAGCCAAGACCGAAGAAAAGAAGTAACAAAAACCCGGCGCTGAGTCGAACAAGGGCCGCCAGAGCAATCTGGCGGCCTTTTTTATCGCTCAAGGCACGCGTTTTTCTTTGAGGATCGTGAGCAAGGCCTGTTCGTCCAGCACGGTCACACCAAGCTCACCGGCTTTACGCAACTTAGATCCAGCATCGCTACCGGCGACAACATAACTCGTCTTGCGCGACACGCTACTCGCGGTCTTCGCTCCCAGCGCACGCAACGCCTCCTCTGCCGCTTCGCGAGACATCGCCTCCAAACTACCCGTGAGCACGAAGCTCAAGCCTGCGAGCGGCTGCTCGCCCACTGCCTGCCGCGAGGGTGCCGGCCATGTCACACCCGCGGCTTGCAAGTCGTTGACGAGCTGACGGTTGAGCGGATCGTCGAAAAACGCGCGGATGTGCGCTGCAACGACCGGCCCCACATCCGGAACGCGCTGAATGGTGTCGAGATCAGCATCGAGCAGAGGCTCGATAGCGCCGAAATGCTGCGCTAGCGCCGCCGCCGTCGCCTCGCCGACTTCACGTATACCGAGCGCGAACAAAAAGCGCGCCAAGGTGGTCCGCTTGGACCGCTCGATCGCCTCGAGAATGTTGGATGCTGACTTCACACCCATGCGCTCGAGCCCCGCCAACGCCGTTTGGGTGAGCGCAAAAAGATCCGCGGGTGATCGTACGAGATCGGCCTCGACCAACTGATCGACTAACTTTTCGCCAAGCCCCTCGATATCGAGAGCACGTCGCGCTGCAAAATGTCGCAAGCGCTCCTTACGCTGCGCGGAGCAGCGATAGCCACCGGTGCAACGCGCTACAGCGGCATCGGGATCGCGCAGAACGGGCGAAGCACACACAGGGCAGACGCTCGGCAATGAAATCTTCTCGGCCTGTGGCGGGCGACGATCGATCAAGACTCGCGCGACCTCGGGGATGACATCGCCGGCACGTCGCACCACGACGGTGTCACCGAGACGCACATCCTTACGCTCGACTTCGTCCATGTTGTGCAAAGTGGCATTGCTAACCGTGACCCCTCCGACGAAGACGGGCTCGAGTCTCGCCACGGGCGTGAGCGCACCCGTGCGCCCCACCTGGAACTCGACCGCGCGTAACACCGTCAACGCTTCCTCTGCGGGAAACTTGTGCGCGACGCTCCAGCGCGGCGCTCGCGAGATGAAGCCGAGCTCTCGTTGCAGATCCAAGCGATCGACTTTGTAAACGACGCCGTCGATCTGATACGGCAGCGACGGACGTCGGCTGGCCATCGCCTCAAAGTAGGCAAGACATCCTTCCGCACCGCTAACCTGTTTGACCTCGGGCGATACGCGCAGGCCCCAGTTGCGCAGCATGGCGAGCACCTCGGTGTGCGTCTGTGGCAGCTTCGCACCCTCAAGAACACCGAGCGCATAGAAAAATACTTCGAGCGGACGCGTTGCCGTAATGTTGGGATCGAGCTGTCTCAAACTACCCGCTGCGGCATTGCGCGGATTGACGAAGCCTTTTTCGCCGCGCTGCGTAGCCTCCGCATTAAGTCGTTTGAATCCAGCGTTCGAGATGAAAATCTCGCCGCGCACTTCGAGCAAGGCGGGTGCGTCACCGCGCAAACGCAGCGGAATCGAACGGATGGTACGCACGTTGGCCGTAACGTCCTCGCCCGTCGTTCCATCGCCTCGAGTTGCGGCCCGAACGAGATGACCGTGCTCCCAGGTCACTGAAATGGCAAGACCATCGAGTTTCGGTTCAGCCGAATAATCTAGCGAAGCATCAGACCCCAAGCGCTCGCGCAGTCGACGATCGAACGCGATGACGTCCTCGCGGTTGAACGCGTTATCGATCGACAGCATCGGCACTCGATGCCGCACTTCTTGAAACTCGTCGCTGGGGGCGCCGCCTACTCGTTGCGTGGGAGAGTCGGCTGTAACGAGCTCCGGATGTTGCGCCTCGAGTTGGCGCAACTCGACGAGTAGTCGATCAAACTCCGCATCCGGAAGTTCCGGATCGTCGAGCACATGATAACGATAGTTGTGATACTCGATGCTGCGTCGCAATTCAGCGGCGCGTTGTGCCGGATCGCGCCCTTCTTGGCCCGCGCCCATCTCAGCCGTTGCCCGCGGCAGCCTCGCGGCGCATCTCGGTGAGTCGCGCTTCGGTCAAAGGTTCGCCACGTGCATCGCGCAGCTCACCACGCAAACGCTGTGCGAGCGTGTGTCCTGCAATCAATAATTTATCGACCGTCTCACGTCCCGGCAGCGGACCGGGCAACACCGCGAACAAATTCAGACCGAGAAAAAGCCCCGAATCCATCGTCGATAGATCGAAGTTCCCCGGTTTGGTCAAACTCGCGGCACTCAACAACACGCGACCATCGGCCACGGGCCGATGAAATATCTCAAGCTCACCGTGTTGAAAGCCCTCGCCCAACAACGCTTGGCGCAGGCTAACGCCCGTGAAGCGCTCGCCATTACGGGCGATCACGCGCACACCAATGATGCGCTGTTGATCCGGCGGCGGCCAATCGAGTCGCATCGGCACCGGCTGATCGAGCGACGCCCCTGGCGGAGCCTCGACTTGCTCGTCCTGGTCTGCATCAATGCGGGACTCGGTGCTCTGCGTCGTCACCGGTGCTGTCGCGCTTGATGCTGCCTCCACGGGATCGCTCAGGCTGACCGAATCGTGTACCGGAATTCCGAGGCTCGGCTCCTTCGCGATCGCCGCATCAAAATCGACCAACGTCGGCTCGACGAGACGATCACGAACATGCATCTCGGGCAACGTCAGCGAGGGCTCTTCGCGCCCCGCATCGGCCCGAGGCGCTTCCGACCGCGAAACGCGCTCCTCTCGCGCCCATTCGCGATCGTCGAGCGAGTTATCGTCGGATAACAGGGGATCTACATCCGGTGGTCCCGCTTGGTGCGCTGCGTCGGCCTTGCTCGCCCGACGCCGCTGGACGATCTCCCAAACGACGATGCCGATGAGCAGCAACGCCCCTACCACTAACAACGCGAGGCGCAGATCCGCCGTCAGCAACTCAATGATGGCCATCCGATCAACTCGCTGCCAGGCGCACTGCCTCGTCGACGTCGACCGCGACGAGACGTGATACACCCGGCTCATTCATGGTCACGCCAAGCAGCTGCGAAGCGAGCTCCATAGTGACCTTGTTGTGGGTGATGAAGATGAACTGAACCTGACTCGCCATCTCGCGAACGATATCGCAGAAGCGCCCGACGTTGTTCTCATCGAGCGGCGCGTCGACTTCGTCGAGCAGACAGAACGGCGCGGGGTTCAGATCGAAAATCGAGAACACAAGTGCCACTGCCGTCAACGCCTTTTCACCGCCTGAGAGCTGCGAGATCGTGACGTTGCGCTTACCGGGAGGTCGGGCCATGACGGACACGCCCGCGGCTAACGGATCGTCGCCCGAGAGCTCTAGGTAAGCGTGCCCGCCACCGAACAATCGCGGAAACTTGGCCTGCAAGCCGGCGTTGATTCGATTGAAGGTATCCTCAAAGCGAGTGCGTGTTTCTTTGTCGATCTTCTGCATCGCCTCTTCGAGCGTCGAGAGTGCGGAGGTCAGATCGGTGTACTGCCGGTCGAGATATTCTTTGCGCTCCGTGCTCTGCTGCAATTCGTCGATTGCCGCTAAGTTCACTTGCCCTAATTTCTCGATATCGGTGCGCACCTCGGAGAGCTGCACTTCCCACTCCGGTACCGCTGCCTCCGCTGCCAAGCCCTGCAAAACCTCGGCGAGGTCGAATTGCGTCGCGGCAAACTGCTCGGCGATCGCCTCACGACGAACGCGAGTTTCTTGCGCTGCGAACTTCGCTTCATCCATGGCCGAGCGAGTTTGTTCGACACGCTGCTCCGCCGTCTGACGGCTCTCCTCGAGCGAACGCAAATCGGCATCGGCCTGCTCGAGCGATCGACGCGCTTGACCAAGATCGGCCTCGACTTCGAGTCGTCGCGACAGCAACCCCTCAAGTACTCCCTCAAGCTCGAGGATCGGCCCCTCGCCGCCAGCCAATTCAGACTCGAGGTCAGCCACCTTGTTGGTCAGTACCGAGCTCTGCTCACTGGCGCGCTGAGTGCCGATGGTCATCGACGATTCGGCGGTGCGACGACCCTCAGCTCGAACTAGCAGATCGCGCGCTGCGAGCTGAGCGGCTTGCGCAGCGGAGCGGGCACTCGACACGGTGTCACGCGCTTGCTCACGTTCGGCATCAAGTTCGGGACGACGGCCATCGAGTTCGCCCACGCGAGCGAGCCCGCGCTCGAGTTCAACTCGCGCACGCGCGATGGCCTCGTCGGTGACACCGATTTCGCGCGCAACATCGGCCGACTCGAGTTCGAGTCGTTCGCGACGCAAACTCGATTCCTGCAATCGTGCACGGGACGCCTCGAGCTGGCCGAGTAGATCGGCATGTTGTCGATGCGCTTGTTGAATGCGTCCTTGCACCGAATCACGTTCCGATTCGGCAACCCCAATCGCCGTGCGCGTGATCTGCAGTGCCGACTCGACTTCGCGGAAACGAGTCTCGGCTTGATCGAACTCGCCGCGCAGCGTCTTCAAACGCTGTTCACGTTCGATGACGCCAGAGTGCGGATCGCCACCGCGCGCGACGCGCAACCAGCCACGACCGACCCATTCGCCACTGCGCGTAATGACCGATTCGCCGCGCTCGAGGCTACGACGCATCGCCAGCGCTGCACCGAGACTCTCGGCGACGCGAACGGTGGCGAGCACATCGAGCACCGCTTCAGGACCACTGACCTTCGAAGCCAATCGATCGCCGCCCGCCGAACTCGAGGCGATCCCACCCTCGAAGATCGCAAGCTGTGCGCCTTCGGCGGCACCTAAGATATCGAGCAGAGAATCAAGCCCGTCGACGCAGACGGCCTCGAGGTAATCGCCGAGCACCGTCTCGACCGCACGCTCAAAACCACTTTCGACCGAGAGCAACTCTGCCACGCGCTTACGATCGGAGAGGCCAGCAGACTTCAACCAGTCACCGGCCTTGGAGTCGGCTTGACCGAGCGCCGCACGCTGCAAAGCCTCGACCGACATCATCTCGGCGCGGGCGCGCTCACGATCGGTGCGTGCACCCTC
This sequence comes from Steroidobacteraceae bacterium, assembly GCA_049455235.1. Taxonomy (GTDB): domain Bacteria; phylum Pseudomonadota; class Gammaproteobacteria; order Steroidobacterales; family Steroidobacteraceae; genus UBA964. The sequence continues at coordinate 2,042 of JBMTZD010000077.1, read as the reverse complement.
GAGTCTTTCTTCGAGCGATAGCTGCTCGCTGCGCAAGCCCTGCACCTTGGTCAGCGCTTCGTTGAGGCTACGCGATAGACCTTCGGCAGCCGTGCGAGCCTGTGATTCGCGCTCGCCGAGCTCGAACAACTGCCCCTGGCTTTCCTGCGCCAGCAAGGCATCGCGTTCGACATCCAGACGATCGCGCTGCGCACGCAACCGGCGCAGTTGATTCTCGAGTTGCTCGATGCGTGCACGCTCGACCTGCACGGTCTGATTGACCGAGCCGAACTCGCTGTTGAAGGCTTCCCACTGTTGTTGCCACGAAGCCAAAGATTGCTCGGCGGCTTCGAGCGCAGAGGCAGCCGCACGCTCAGCCGCCTGCGCCCGCTCGAGATCCGGCGCGAGTCGCGCGAGTTCATCTCTGATTGTCAGCAACTCCTGCTCATCGCGCGCCATCTGAGCCGATAGCGCCTCGAGAGTGCGACGCGAATCTGCGAGATCCGATCGCTTACGATCGCGCGTCTCGCGCGCGAATTGAATCTGCTGTTCGGTGCGCGAGATATCGGCACCCACGGAGTAGAAGCGCGCCTGAACCTGCGAGAGCGCATCGGTCTGCTCGGCGTGATAGCCACGCTGCGTCTCGATCGCCGCCTCCGCCGAACGCAAATCGGCAAGCGCCGCCTGCATGGCGAGCTCTTTCTCGCGCACCGCAGAATCGTGAACCTCAGCGCCGCTATCGAGATCGCGCAAACGCAACGCGAGTAACTCGGCCGTCAAACGTCGCTCTTGTTCCTTGAGCGTTTGATATTTGCGCGCACTCGCCGCCTGCCGCTGCAGGTGACGGATTTGCTTATCGACCTCATCGCGCAAATCCTGCAATCGCTCGAGATTCTCACGCGTGTCAGCAATGCGGCTCTCAGTTTCTTTACGGCGCTCTTTGTATTTTGAAATTCCTGCCGCCTCTTCGATGAAGGCGCGCATCTCATCGGTCTTCGCTTCGATGACACGCGAGATCATGCCCTGCTCGATGATCGCGTAACTGCGCGAACCCAAGCCCGTACCCAAGAACAGCTGCGTAATGTCCTTACGACGACAACGAGCGCCGTTGATGAAGTAGCCGCTCGAACCATCGCGCGATACTTCGCGACGCAACGAAACCTCGGCATACGCGGCATAGTTACCGCCGATCTTCCCATCCGAGTTGTCGAACACGAGTTCGACCGACGCTTTGCCAACAGGCTTGCGAGAACTCGACCCGTTGAAAACAACATCGGCCATCGAGTCACCACGAAGGTGCTTCGCCGATAACTCGCCCATCACCCAACGTACGGCATCGATGACATTCGATTTGCCGCAGCCATTGGGTCCAACGACGCCGGTCAGATTGCTCGGAAATGAAACGGTGGTCGGATCGACGAACGACTTGAAACCGGCCAACTTGATCTTGGTCAAACGCATCTTGTGAAAATTCTCCGCGGTGACTGACCACCGCCTGCGGGCGCTAGTGTAAATTAATCGGCTTCATATCGTCGTCACATCCGGCCCCGAAAACCTGCCCCTGAGAATCTGCCCATGACCACTCTGCCCTCCACGCACGTTGATACCTTTCCGAACCCGCAGCCGGAAATCGATTACACGATCCGCATGACGATCCCGGAGTTCACCTGCCTGTGTCCTAAGACGGGGCAGCCTGATTTCGCCACTTTCGAGCTGGAATACGTACCAGATCTTGCCTGTGTGGAGCTCAAATCACTCAAGCTCTACATGTGGGCGTTTCGCGAGCGTGGCGCATTTCACGAGGCGGTCACGAACGAGATCGCCGATCACTTGGCGGCCGCGACGAAGCCGAGATTTATGCGCCTGACCGGCAAATTCAATGTGCGCGGTGGCATCTACACCACGGTCATCGCCACCCGACGAAAAGCCGGCTGGGTACCCGAGCCGACTGTCGTTTTGCCCTGACAATTTGCCGTGAATTTCGGACTGCACCATCCGAAAGTTTGCCGGTATACTCGCGCGTTCCGCAGAGCCCCTGTGTTCCAAGGAGCGCCTGATGCCGG
>JBMTZD010000076.1:0-8124 GCA_049455235.1 Steroidobacteraceae bacterium | reverse complement strand
GACATCGAAGTTCTCGATCGCACGGAAGTCATGCATGCCTTGGGTTCGCGCTGGCAGCAGCTGCGGGCCACCGCGATCATCCCAGAGTCTCGCGGTATGCCGCTTGATCCCTCACTCACGAAACGGCCGATGACCTCGAAGATCGTCATCGATGCGACCCGACAATGGCCCGAAGAGGGGGGCCCTACCGTTTATCAAGCCCTCAATCGCAGTGAGCTAGCCCGACTGGCACCTGAATCGTTCGATCGGATCGCCTCACGCTGGACTCGTCTCGTCGGACGCTATCGACCGCCCGGCACATGATTACGCCGATCGACACCGCGCGACTGCGGCTGCGCGAATTCACGGAAGAAGATGCACCGTTCGTTTTGCGATTGCTGAATGAACCGTCGTTCCATGAATTCATCGGCGATCGCGGTGTCCGTACGCTCGAGGATGCGAAGCGTTATCTGCGTGAGGGTCCGATGGCGAGTTATCAGCTCAACGGTCACGGACTAATGCATCTGGCGCTGCGCGTGACCGATCAGCCGATCGGGATGTGCGGGCTCGTACGCCGCGATACCTTGCCTGCCCCGGATATCGGTTTCGCTTTGCTGCCCGAATACTGGAATCAGGGTTACGTGACCGAGGCCGCAGCCGTGACCATCGAGCATGGACGGCAGCATCTGGGTCTACGCGAAGTCTTGGGAATCACCACACCCCGAAACACCCGCTCTATCCGCGTATTGGAGAAATTGGGTCTGCAATTTCGGGAACAGCGCGCACTGACTCCCGAGAGTGCTGAGCTGCGAATTTTCGGTTTGACCCTTGCTGCGCTAGACTGCGCCTCATGATCGAGAAAACCATTGAGCGCCTGCTCTTCGCCTGCCGCTGGTTGCTGGCACCGGTCTACCTTGGCCTGTCACTAGCGCTGATCGCGCTCGGGTACAAATTCTTTCAGGAAGCCTTCCACGTGCTCAGTCATATCGGGAGCATGGCGGAAGACCAGCTCGTACTGGTCGTGCTCACACTGATCGACCTCGTACTCGTCGGCAGCCTGATCGTGATGGTGATGTTCTCGGGTTACGAGAACTTCGTCTCGAAATTGGATGTCGCCCAAGAGGGCGAGAAGCTCGGCTGGCTGGGCAAGCTGGACGCCGGGACACTCAAACTCAAAGTAGCCGCCTCGATCGTGGCGATCTCTTCGATTCACCTACTCAAAGTGTTCATGGATGCGAAGACCATCCCGAACGACAAGATCATGTGGTACGTGATCTTGCACATCACCTTTGTCATTTCGGCACTGCTGCTTGGCGTTCTCGATCGAATTTCATTTTCGGGTCAGCGCTCAGAGAAGTGAGCACGTAGCGCAGCTTGCGCACGGGGATCTCGGACTTCACCACGATTCGATCCTCGCCGGTCACCCACAGATCGTTCATACCGGCGAGCCGATAGCGCTGTGTCGTAAACCGTCCGGCCGGCACATCGACGATCTCCTCACCTAGATACTCCACCTCGAGTGGTACGAGAGTCCCGAGTACGGGCTTGGTGGGATCGCTGCCCGCTTCGATGCTGTACAGCTGGACACGCTGAGCTGACTCGCCCGCCTTGTCATGACTGGCAGTGTGCCAACCGTCGGCTGATACCGGATGAGCGCCGATCGAAAACCTTGCAGGGACCTCGGTCGTCCGCTCGTTGATCCCAGCGGGGCCAGTGCTACGCGCCAGCAATGTATTGCCGTCAATCACGAAGTGCCCTGAGCCCTTTAGCGCGCCACCGTTCCAGTAATTCACAAAGGCCTCGAGCGGACGGAAGTCTGCCGCGACACGCAGCACCACCATGAAGATCGCGCCACGAGCTGCAAGATCCGTCGAGATCGAGACGGTGCGCGAACCGTTCGGATGCACCAGAAGCTCAAAGCGCTCGCTACCGCGCAGCGCTCGATCATCAAAGGTTTCGTTGCGATATTCGCCAACGATGCGATACGTCACGGCTGCATTGGAAGGCCCAGAGTCCGCCGCAATCGCCCAGGGCGCGAACACACCCGTTGTCCACAAAATCGCCAGGAACGCTAACGTCGTATGACGTGCCAAAAGCCGACGACCCCTCATGTTCGCGGCCGCGTTCGTACCCAAGCTGCGAATATCAACAAGACGACATTGGCAGCCGCCATGATGATGAATGGCGCACCCGGCCGCCACTCGTCGAATGCGATACCGCCGATCTTGGAGATGAACAAAATACCGAGTGCGCCAAAGAAACCCACCATGCCGATAATTGAACCGCGAATCGCACCGGGAGCTTCTTGTCCGATGAGCACCTGCGAAGCCAGGATGCCGCTCGCTTGTCCAATACCGAGCATCGCCGCGGCACCGAAAGCCGCCGCTCCCATCGCCGGATCCGTCGTGAGCCCCATCCAGCCGTAGCCGACGATCGAGAGTACCGTGGCAATGATCACCAGCGTCACGCGATCCATCTTATCGGCTAACCAGCCGAACAGCGGTGCCCACAGCATCGCCGAACCCTGCACGATGCCAAACAGTGCGCCTTGACGAGCCGACGCCTCGGCAGCACTGGCACCATCGGCGAGCGCTGCGGTCTGCACCCACAGCGACAGAAACAACGCAACGATCACCAGATCCGCGCGAGCGGCGAACGACGCGGCATAGGCCAGAGCGATGCGCGGCTTGCGTCCGGCCTGTAAGCCCTGTGTCAGCAAGACACGCAACGGCAAACGCTCGGTAAGCTGATCGGGGCGACCAGGCTTCAGGCCGAGCATGATCAGCGCGCTTAGTACGCACACCGCCGACACCGTGAGATAAGCGAAGCGGCCAGCCTCGGTCTCGGTGGCTCCAAAACCTTGATAAAACTGCGGCAAGCGTGTGAGTACCGCAAAAAACAGCAATGCCCCGACGGCATTGAGGAAGAACGATATACCGGTGAGCTTGCCGCGGTCGGCATCGACGGGGTAATCGGCGAGTACCGTGGCGAGCATGCCGCCGAGCGCCGCAACGCCAATTGCAAAGATCAGCCGATAGATCAGCAGCTGTCCGAGATCATCTGCGAACGGATAAGCCGCGTACGCAAGTCCGGTCACGAGAAAACCGACGATGTACACAATGCGTCGACCAACACGATCCGACCAAGCACCGAAGAGCCCGACGAACAGCAACGCGACGATCTCTTGCCAAAACTGCAGATCACCCGAGACGACGCCCCGCTGATCTGCTGGCACGCCGATGTTGACTTCGAGTAGATAGGGCTGCAGCGTCGTCGCATACGTAAAGAGGCCGATGCTGACGAACGCTGCCCACAGGTAGGCGGCGACGTGTCCCGGCAGCACGCCGGGCATCAGACGAACGGGGCCGAACTTACGGCCGGCAGGTGCCTCGGACATGATTGATCTCCCCCCGGGAATCAGCGGAACAGCCAGGATGTCGGATAGCGGACTTGCATCCTCGCATCGAGTCCGTGCCATTGCCCGGTCGGCAACAACACGAACGGCAGGAACATCAAGCCGAGCACGATCAGCGACGCATCATAGTAACCGCCGATCGCGAACGAAAACATCATGAGCATTGCACCTGCCGCAGCGCCGCGCGTCATAAATCCGAATAGCAGGCCGAGCGCTATGAAGGTTTCGCCCCAACACACCATCCAAGCGAGCGGCACGTAGTGCGGCAGACCGATATGCTCGATGAACCACGCACCGACCGACTCCGGATCGATCTCCTCCAGACGCTGGACGAACACTCGCTGCAGCTTGTCGGAAGTGATGTACTGCTGCTGCCATTTATTGAGTGCCGCCATCGTGAAGAACAGCGCCAGCAAATATCGCAAGCCGAGCAGCGCGATACGTCCGGCGCCCAGACGAACGCCGCTCATCAACGCACTGCCGGCAGGGGCCGGCCTAGCAGTTCACGAACCCAGGCGTATCCTTCGCGACGATTGAGCGGTTCGCAGCGTCCTTGTAGCCCGTCATCCTTGGTGAACCAGCGTCCATCGCGCATGTCGATCCGGCTGTCGGGCAGCGTAATTTGGCCGAGTGCCGCATCCACGCGGGCGCTGCCCTCTTCCGAAACCACGCGTCGCAATCCCCCCGACCGTGCGTACACGATGATCGGCCGCGTGTGTGCCGTCTTCGGTCGAATACGCTGGATGAGATAGTCCCAGATCGTCGCGACCTGCGCCCAAAAGCTCTGTTCACGCAGACGGTAGAGCGTATAGCTGTCGTCGGTGTCTGACGGCCCCCGGCAGCGGATAAAATCGTCGCAGGTGGTACACAGCAAATTGATGCGAATCAGCAACTGATCCGACGGCAAAGGCATCGCAGTGCTGCCGCAGCCTGCCAGCAGCAGCAAAGAAACGCAGGTTATCGAACGCCATTTCCCCATGACCCGACGGATTCCGGGCGCGAGACGCGTCCAAGTCAACGGCGGGCGGGTCCGGCGTGTACCGTGCGGACACGGGACGGAACGGCAGGTCTGCGCTACAGTGCCGACATGCCACCGATCGGCCTAGGTATCATGCTATCCGTCATCGTGGCGGCGACGAGCATCGGTACGCTCTACGCCGCTCCGTCAGGGTCTCCGTTGAGCACTTCCAGCGAGCACTTCTGTAGCGATGTGCAGGCGATGATCGTCGCGAGCCCGGTACCGGTGGCGCGCAACGAAGTGTTTACGCAGCTCGAAGGTTTCGTGAAATCCAAGCCTGGCGTGCGTCCACTCGAGACTCGCCAATATGTCAGCGACGAGACCGATGCCCCGGGACGTCCGCGTCAGGTGTCTTGCAAGATGAAAACGGCTGATCACCTGCGCGCCGAGTATGGCGATCAGGCCGCCGGCGAGGATATCGGCTGTCGCGGAGTCAACGCACAGATACTGCAGCAGGTAATGGCCACGTTCACGGCTGAGGAGCGTCGACGAGCCCGCTTCGCTGCAGGCAAGCGCGTGCGCTTCTTAGAGGACATTGTCACAGACAACGGGCCCTTCTGGCTCGAGCCCTATCCGATGGCGCAGGAGATTGCGGGCGAGCTCGTCATTCAGTCGAAGGGCATGCAGAACAACTGGCTCGATCAGCGCTATCTCGCAGCACCCCCGCAGTTTCGCGGTACGCGCTACTGCCACCTGATCGCACCCGAGTATCTTCGCCGGCTACTACTCGGTGATGTAAAACCCTAACGCATCGTCACGAATTCTTCGGCGCTGGTCGGGTGAATGGCGACGGTGTCGTCGAAGTCACGTTTGGTGGCGCCCATTTTTACGGCGACAGCGAAACCCTGCAGCATCTCATCCGCCCCGGCGCCGATCACGTGACAGCCCACGATACGCTGCGTGGGACCGACAGTGACGAGCTTCATCTGCGCCCGCGGCTTGCGCGATGTCAGGGCGTGATACATCGGTACGAAACCCGAGGTGAACACCTTCACGTCGTGTGCCCCGTAGCGGTCGATCGCCTCCGCCTCAGAGAGTCCGACGGTACCGATCGGAGGATGACTGAAGACGACGGTCGGTACGTTCGAGTAATCCAGATGTCGGTCGGCCATGCCCCCGAAGAGGCGATCGGCGAGACGTCGTCCGGCAGCGATGGCAACCGGTGTCAGCGGTACATGTCCGGTGACATCGCCGATCGCGAATACGCGTCCCACATTGGTTTCTTGAAAGCGATCGACCGCGATGAAACCGCGACCATCGAGATGCACACCCGCGCGGTCGAGACCGAGATCATCGACGACGGGATCGCGACCGATCGCCCAAATGACGCAGTCGTACGGCCCAAGCGTTCGACCGTCTGCAAGCAGCAGTCGTCGACTGCCATCAGCATCACGCTCAAGCGCTCGAGGCGAAGCGTGATCGACGATGACGAGTCCCTCGTCACGCATTATCGTCATCAGGCCATCTGAGAGCATGGTGTCAAAGCTACGCAGCACTCGATCCTGCCGGATCACGAGTGTCACCTCACTCCCGAGGGCAGCGAGCACGCCGGCAAGCTCGACTGCGATATAACCGCTACCGACGATCGCGACCCGCTGTGGGCGTTCGCGTAGCGCAAAGAATCCGTCCGAAGTTATGCCGTGCTCAGCGCCCGGAATCGGCGGAACACTCGGACGACCGCCTGTGGCAATCACGACATGCGCTGCGCTCCAGTGGTCCTCGCCTACACGGATTTCGTGTGGCCCGATGAACTGTGCGCGAGCGGTGCGCCAGTCGATGTGGCGCTTGGCGAGGTTTTTGGCATAGATATCGTTTAAACGATGAACATAGGCCTCGCGTGCTGCGCATAGCGCTGCCCAATCTAGGCCCGTGAGCGAGACAGAAAAGCCGTAATGCTCGGCATCATGGGTAGCGTGCGCGATTTGCGCGGCATTCCACATGACTTTCTTCGGTACACAGCCGACGTTCACACAGGTGCCGCCGAGTCGTTGCGCTTCGATCAGTCCCACCCGTACGCCGTAGTCGGCTGCGCGTTGGGCACAGGCGAGGCCCCCGCTTCCGCCCCCGATGACCACGAGATCGAACGATTTGGCCGACATATTCCGACTCCTCCCACGCTGGTGGGGTCGACATCGTACACGGCGGGCACACAGGCCGGCGCGCGCTGCAGTACTCTAGCGCCATGGCAAAAGCCCGTCCGCTGTCGATCGCAACCTGGAACGTCAATTCATTACGTGTTCGGCTGCCGCAGCTGACGGAGTGGATCGCTGGGGCTAACCCCGACATCATCGCTCTGCAGGAGACCAAACTGCCGGATGCGGATTTCCCGCGCAGCGACATCGAGGCCCTCGGCTACCAGTTCGCCTTCAACGGTCAGCGTACCTACAACGGTGTAGCCATCCTGTCTCGCGAGCCGATCGAGATCCTCGCGACCGCCCTGCCTAGCTTTGAGGATGAGCAGCGAAGGGTACTCGCCGTGCGAACCGCGGGTGTCACGGTGCTCAATCTGTATGTTCCTAACGGGCAAGCAGTCGATTCAGATAAGTACCGCTACAAGTTGCAGTGGCTCGGCGCGCTGGAGACTTGGTTGCGTGGGGATCTCTCACGCGAACAATCGCTAGTAATCCTCGGGGATTTCAATATCGCACCGGAGGATCGCGACGTGCACGACCCGGCTGCCTGGGAGGGACACGTCCATGTCAGCGCGGCTGAACGCGCGGCCTTCCGCAGCTTGATCGATCTCGGTTTCGTCGACGTATTTCGCCAGTTCGATCAGGTGGAGCGATCGTATAGCTGGTGGGACTATCGCGCCGCAGCCTTCAGGCGCAACGCGGGTCTGCGTATCGATGTGATCCTCGCACGCACTCCATTGGCTGCTCGTTGCACAGGCTGTCGTATCGATCGTGAACCGCGTCGAGCGGAGCGACCGTCAGACCACGCGCCGGTGATCGCCGAATTCGAACGCTGAGGTTTGCGGTAGCGGATCAATGTTGTGTACGAATCGACGGTGCAACGTCGGCAACTCACGCAGCACGGCATCCTGTCCGGCGATCGGCTCGCTCTCTATGGCCAGTTGCAGTACGGCCAGTGAATGCGCCTCGAGACAAGGCCCGGCGATCGGTGCATAGCTCAGATGCCAGGCTTCGGGCCGAACGCCGCCGCGATCCGAACGATAGGGTCTGAAGAACCCAAAACTCGGCGCGGCCTCATCGAGCCACTCGGACAATCGTGCATACGGACCACCGGGTTCGTACTCCGCGGATACGAGTGACGGCGATCGATCGGGCGTCGCCGCTCGATCATAAACATCGATATCAGTGCCCCAGTGATGGCGACTTGCACCGGGCAGCGCAGACCACTGCAGAATCGCCTCGATCTTGCCGGCATCATCGAGCAGTGCCAGATCGACGGGCGCGCCCCTTGAGTCGAGCACTGCGCGCTCGCCGCGGAACTTCGCATTCCAGATCGTTCGTTGTCGCGCGTAGTCGCGAAATCCGGAAGCCACCGCCAGATCAATGCCGACAGACACTGCGGCATCGCGCAGTGCTCGCAAGGCGCGCAGGACCTCTGGGTGCAGGCGTGTGGCGAACTCTGGGCTCTCGACGACGTGCGTCGTTCGTAGACCGGTGAGTGCGAGAGGATCGAGCGCGGGCATCGTCGGCAGCATACGGTGCCAAGTCGCGGAAAAGAAAAAGGGCGGATCTTTCGATCC
>JBMTZD010000075.1:0-8256 GCA_049455235.1 Steroidobacteraceae bacterium | reverse complement strand
AGCAGCTGCTGATCGCGCAGTGCGTCGCCTGACCGACACGGCAGCGGCCGAGACCGATGCGCGTTTCTCGCCTCGCGGGCGCTATGTCAGTTTCGTGCGCGAGCAGAATCTCTACATCATCGATCTCGTCTCGGGTGAAGAGCGCGCCATCACCACAGCGGGTGCGGACCTCATCTCTTTCGGCATGGCTGAATTCATCGCGCAAGAAGAGATGGACCGCAGCACCGGATATTGGTGGTCGCCCGACGAAACGCGAATCGCCTATACCCGCGTCGACGAGTCGCCGGTTGATGAAGTCGAGCGTTTCGAGATTTACGCCGATACGGTCAAAGTGATTCGCCAAAGATATCCGGCTGCCGGCAGAGCAAATGCCAAAGTCGATCTCTTCGTCGCCACACTCACGAATAAACGCCTCGAGTCTCGCGAATTACCAACCGCCGCAGCAGGCGATGGCTATCTCGCACGCGTGAATTGGATGCCGGACTCGAAGGCACTCGCCGTGCAACGGCAATCGCGTAATCAGCAATTTCTCGAACTACTGCACATCGACATCGAGAGCGGTGCCACCCAACGCCTGCTCGAAGAGCGGAGCGATACCTGGATCGATCTTTACGAGGAACTGACCTTTCTCAAGTCGCGACCCGCTTTCATTTGGGCCTCAGCGAGATCGGGTTACAAGCACCTCTATCTGTATGGTCTCGATGGTCGTTTGATCCGACCGATCACGAGCGGCAACTGGATGGTTGTCGGTGACGGGGGTGAGCGCGCCATCGAAGCGGTCGACGAGAGACGCGGCGTCGTTTATTTCACCGCTAATCGCGACACACCACTCGAGCGACACCTCTACAGCGCACCACTCGATGGCAATAGCGAATCGAGCGACATCGAGAGAGGCATCCGACGTATCAGCGCAACGGCTGGCTGGCACTCGAACGTACTCTCCCGCAACGGACAACTGTGGCTCGACACCTATTCGAACCCGGATACACCCCCTTCGCTGACGCTAAGGCGCATCGATGGCCGTGCAATCGACGTGCTCGTCGCCAATACGCTCGACGGATCACATCCTTATGCGCCCTATCGTGCGGCACATCAGCGCACCGAGTTCGGTACGCTGCAGGCGGCCGATGGCCAAACGTTGAACTACCAACTGATCAAACCCATCAATTTTGATCCCACTAAACGCTATCCGGTCATCGTCGATGTCTATGGTGGCCCGGGTAATCAGCGTGTCCGTAACGCGTGGGGCGGCTTCCCACGCGGCAACGAGGGTTTCTTCCGTCAATTCCTGGCTCAGCAAGGCTACCTCGTCTTCACGCTAGACAATCGCGGCAGCGGCTTCCGCGGCACCGCTTTCGAGGGCGCGTTGTATCGCCGCATGGGTAGTATCGAGATCGACGATCAGGTTCGCGGAGTCGAATTCTTACGCACGCTGCCCTATGTCGATGCGCGACGAGTTGGCGTGTTCGGCTGGAGTTATGGCGGCTACATGGCACTGATGGCGATGGTGCGCGCGCCGGAGTATTTCACCGCAGGTGTCGCAGGTGCGCCTGTAACCGACTGGCGCCTCTACGATACGCACTACACAGAGCGATTCATGAGCACGCCGTTGGATAATCCAGAGGGTTATCGTGACGGCATGGTGATGACGCATGCTGCCAATCTGCGCGGTTGCCTGCTCGTCATGCACGGCATGGCCGATGACAACGTGCTCTTCACGCACAGCACGGCGCTATTTAAAACCTTGCAGGATTTGCGCAAGCCATTCGAGGTGATGCCCTATCCCGGCAGTAAGCATGCTTTGATGCGATTTCCCAATACGGGGCCACACGGCTACGACACCGTGGCGCGATTCTTCGCACGTACGTTGCAGGAGAACACCTCATGCCGCCGCTGAGCCCGCTGCTGAAAAGCAATCGTCGCTGGGCCGAGCGGATGACGACGGAGGACCCGCAGTTCTTCGAAAAACTCGTTGGCCAACAATCGCCAGACTTTCTTTGGATCGGATGCGCAGACAGCCGAGTGCCGGCCAATGAAATCGTAGGGCTGTTACCTGGCGAACTCTTCGTGCATCGCAACGTCGCTAATGTCGTGGTGCACACCGATCTCAACTGTCTCTCGGTGCTGCAATACGCGGTCGATGCGCTCAAAGTCGAGCATGTGATCGTCTGTGGTCACTATGGCTGCGGTGGCGTGCAAGCGGCATGGCAGAACACCCGCCTAGGTCTCATCGATAACTGGCTACGCCACGTGCAAGACGTGATGAAAAAACACCGCAGCCGACTCGATAAGCTGCCCACCGAAGAGCAGCGCCTACGCGCCTTATGCGAACTCAACGTGATCGAGCAGGTGCTGAACGTCGGTCAAACGACCATTGCTCAAAACGCGTGGGATGCAGCCAAGCCTCTACAGGTCCATGGCTGGATCTACGATCTGCACGACGGCTTGTTGCGCGACCTCAAGGTCACGCTGCGCAACGCCGAAGAATTCGAGCTCGTCTATCAGCGCGTGGCTGATGGCGACGACTCGATCTTTACGGCATCTTGATCTTGCTACCGAGGCTCTGACCCAGCGCCGCGCCACCCTCAGGCACAACGATGCGAGAAGCGGCTTCGCGACGCATCTGCTGCGCCTCTTCAATGGCCTCTTCGAGTGCACGTCGGACCGCTTCCGGAAAACGTTCGATGGCAGTCGCAAGATCCGGCGCCTCGATCTCAAAACCGAGCGGCAACACACCACCCGGCGTCATCAACTGGGTTTGACCCATGTAGAGCACGGGGCGCGAGGCATCGGTCGAACCATCCGGTAACACCGGCGTCATGCGACGTACCGTGCCGGCTCGACGATCGGTGAAGACCTCCTCGCGATAGAGGCTCTCGGTTTCGAGTTTGATTTCCGGCAGACCGGGTTCTTGCATGTTCATGATCGCGCTTCCTTAATGTTGTCTTCGGCAATATTCGCCATGGTAGCCGGTTGCCCGTGCTGACGGATAAGCACTTTGCGCCGAAAGAACCGCAGGTAACCCGCTGGCCCCATCCGCGAACCGCCCATGCCTGAGAGTTTGAAGGAGTGTTTTTCCATCTCGTGGCACATCGCGGTGAGCGACCCGTCGTTGAGACTGATACCACCGGCATCGATCTGACGACCGATGGCTTCGGCCTCTTCGAGACTGCCCGCAATCACGCCCGCCGATAGACCATAGACACCGTCATTGGCGAGCTCGATTGCCTCTTCGATACGATCGAAAGGCATCACGGGGATGACCGGTCCAAAGGTTTCCTCGCTCATGATCTGCATGCCGTGATGCACGTCGACGAGCACGGTCGGTCGCAACCATTTGCCACCGTGATCCTCGATCTGACCGCCGCAGAGCACCTTCGCGCCCTTGGCGACGGCATCGGCCAACTGCGCGGCGACCGTGTCGGCCTGCTTCGCAAAGATAAAGGGGCCGATCGTGCCAGCGTGGATATCGGGCCAATTCGGTTCGATGGCACTCGCCTTCTCGACGAGCCGCTTGACGAAGGCATCAAAGATTCGACGATCGACGTAAACGCGCTCGAGGCTCTGACAGGCCTGCCCGGTGGCAAGACACGTGGCCCGCAGCGCGACATCCGTCGCCCGCTCGAGATCAGCTGAAGCCGTGATGATGAGTGGATCGTTACCGCCGAGCTCCAGAAAAGCGGGAATGAAATGGCGCGCTGCGTTCGCCGCAACCTGTCGACCGGTCGCGACACTGCCGGTGAAGCACACGACATCCGATTGCTCGACCAGTTGTTCGCCCGTCGCACGACCGCCCGGCTGGATGTGAAATACGGCGGCGAGTTCCGGTACGGCCGCAATCGACTGCATCGCAGGCTCGACGAAGCGCGGCGTGACCTCACTCGGTTTGACGAGCACAGCACACCCGGCGAGCAAAGCCGGTACCGCGTCGATAAAGCACAGCGATACCGGGAAGTTCCAAGGGCTGATGATGCCAACGAGACCGTAAGGCACGTACTGCGAGCGGTAGCTAATCGTCGGTAAGGTGGGCGATCGCAATTCTTCTTCGGCGGCAAGCGTCGGAACGAGTTGAGTCCAGCGATCGATCATGCCGATCACGGACTGCACTTCACTGGTGGCGATGAGATAGCGCCCCGTATCGATCGACAGTGCCTTTGCGATCTCAGCCTGGCGTGCGACCCACTCAGCGCGCCAACGACGCAAAATCTCGACGCGTTCAGTCAAAGGGCGTGCGGCCCATGCGCGTTGTGCGGCGCGCAAGCGTTCGAGTGTCGTTGCAAGCTCGTCCACGCTTGGCGCGTTGAATCGATAATCGATCTCGCCGCTGCGCGGATTGCACACGTCGATTAGTTCACCGGTAGCCACGTCGAATCACCATCGTTCGTCAAAAACCAGCTTCTATCTTGCGCGCCCGAAACGACGCTGCAAAGCCTCGATGAAAGGCTGGTCCGCTTCGAGGATGTCTTGTGCATGCAATTCGTCGATCGACACCCATTTCAGCCCCTGCCCGTCGAGTGGCTGCGGCTCACCTCGATAGGCAGTGACCACGAAACAGTGCAGTGTCAGCGGTTTTTGATCGGGCGCACTCGTGATGTCGAGCATCCACTCGAAAGCATCGAGTTCGATGCCGAGCTCTTCCCGTAACTCGCGTTGCAAAGCCTCCGCCGGCGCTTCATCGGTTGCGAGTTTGCCGCCCGGAAATTCCCAGCGCCCCGCGAGCACCTTGCCGGGTGGACGTTGCGCGATCAGTACGAGCCCTGTCGGACCCAACAGCGCTCCGGCCACCACTCGCATGGAATCAGAATCGATGGCGCGTCAGGCCTGTAAGGCGCCGTGACAGCTTTTGTATTTCTTACCCGAGCCGCACGGACAGGGTTCGTTTCTACCCACCTTGCGCTCACCCCGAACCTGCGGAATTGCCGATGGCGGCGGGCCCTGCTCGGCTGCATTCGACTCCGGCGCCGACAAAGCCGACTGCGCTTCTGCATGCTGCGCTTGCAAAGCCGCGAGCAAGCGGCGCTGCCGCTCTTCTTCTTCGCGCTGCAGATCGGCTTCGCTACGAATTTCGATGCGCATCAACACCGAGGCGGTATCGAACTTCACGCGATCGAGCATGCCGCTGAAAAGCTCGTAGGCTTCGCGCTTGTACTCGTAGCGATAGTCCTTCTGCGCGTAGCTGCGAAGGTGGATGCCTTGGCGCAGGTAATCCATCGCCGCCAAGTGCTCGCGCCAGTGCTGATCGAGCGTGCGCAGCATGATGTCCTTCTCGAGCTGATGCATGAGCTCGGCACCGTAACGTTGCGACTTGGCTTCGTAGTTGGCAGCCACCGCATCTTGCAGGCGCTTACGCAGAGTCGGTTCGTCGAGATCGGGTTCGGCGGTGAGCCACCCTTTCGGATCAACGTCGGTCGCGAAATCCTTACGGATGCTATCGCGCAAGCCATCAAGATCCCACTCTTCATGCGGCACGTTACGCGGCAGCGCTTCGTCGAGGACGCGAGCGAGCACATCTTCCTGAATGCCGCGCACCGCAGTCGCCGTATCAGCGGCACCCATGATTTCGGTGCGCTGCTGATAGATGACTTTGCGTTGATCGTTCGCGACGTCGTCGAACAGCAACAACTGCTTGCGGATGTCGAAATTGTGCGACTCCACTTTACGCTGCGCCATCTCGATACGACGACTCAGCATACGGCTCTCGATGACCTCGCCTTCCTTCATGCCAGCGGCCGATAGCAATCGCTTGGTGAAGTTCGGATCACCGAAGATCCGCATCAGGTTGTCTTCCATCGACAGATAGAAGCGCGAGGAACCCGGATCGCCTTGTCGACCGGAGCGGCCGCGCAGCTGGTTGTCGATGCGGCGCGACTCGTGTCGCTCAGTACCGATGATGTGCAAACCACCCGCAGCGAGCGCTTGATCGTGTCTCGCCTTCCAATCGGCCTTCACTCGCTCGCGATCGGCTTCCGTTGCCGACTCGTCCAACGCGTTTAGCTCCGCTTCGAGACTGCCACCAAGAACGATGTCAGTGCCGCGACCAGCCATATTGGTCGCAATGGTGACCGAGCCCGGTCGACCCGCTTGGGCGATGATTTGCGCTTCGCGCTCGTGCTGCTTTGCGTTGAGCACTTCGTGCGCAATGCCCTCTTTGTTCAACACACCAGAAAGTAACTCCGAGGTTTCAATCGAGGTGGTGCCGACGAGCACGGGCTGAGAGCGACTCACGCAATCGCGAATGTCTTCGATGATGGCCTTGAATTTATCGGCCTGCGTCAAATGCACGAGATCAGCGTGATCTTTGCGGATCATCGGTCGATGCGTCGGAATGACGTTGACCTCGAGACCATAGATCTGCATGAACTCGGGGGCTTCGGTGTCGGCCGTGCCGGTCATGCCCGAGAGTTTTTTGTAGAGACGGAAATAGTTCTGGAAGGTGATCGACGCGATGGTTTGATTTTCCTCGCGGACGCGAACGCCTTCTTTGGCTTCGACGGCCTGGTGCAAACCATCGGACCAACGGCGGCCCGGCATCGTACGGCCGGTGAATTCGTCGACGATGATGACCTCACCACCGCGCACGATGTATTCGACATCGCGCTTATAAAGCGCATGCGCCCGCAAGGCCGCATTCAAGTGATGCATCAACCGGATGTTCGCAGGGTCGTAAAGACTCTCGCCTTCACGTAACAGACCCGCCTCAATCATCAAGGCCTCGACCTTTTCGTGGCCGACTTCGGTCAGATGCACCTGGCGCTGTTTCTCGTCGACCGTGTAGTCACCGGTCGAGTCGGTCTCTGTGCCTGCAAAAGCGGACGTCGCGGTCTTCTCGATGGTCTCGCCGCGCTCGAGGCGTGGAACCAAATTATTGATCGCGACGTACGTGTCGACACCTTCCTCGGCGGGACCCGAGATAATGAGCGGCGTACGCGCCTCGTCGATCAGGATCGAGTCGACCTCGTCGACGATCGCAAACGAAAGTTGACGTTGCACGCGATCTTCGAGTCGGAAGGCGAGATTGTCGCGCAAGTAGTCGAAGCCAAATTCGTTATTGGTTCCGTAGGTGATGTCGCAGCGATAAGCCGCTCGTTTTTCTTCGGAGCTCTGCGAATTGCGAATCACACCAACCGATAAACCGAGGAAGCGATAGACCGGCCCCATCCAATCGGCATCACGCTGGGCGAGATATTCGTTGACGGTGACGACGTGCACACCCTCGCCAGAGAGCGCGTTGAGGTAGGCAGGCAAGGTTGCCATCAAGGTCTTGCCTTCACCGGTGCGCATCTCGGCGATGCGGCCACGATGCAGCGCCATGCCACCAATTAATTGAACATCGAAGTGACGCATGCCAAGCACACGACGCGCGGCCTCTCGAACGACGGCGAAGGCCTCGGGCAGTAACTGGTCGATCGTGGTACCGGCGGCGAGCCGGGAACGGAACTCCTCAGTCTTGGCTTTGAGGGCCTCGTCGCTGAGCGCCTGCAGCGCGGGCTCGAAGGCGGTCGCTGCACGCACTTCACGAGACATGGCCTTCAACAGCCGCTCATTGCGGCTGCCGAAAATACGGGTGAGGAAATTCAGCACGGAGTTATGGACCTTGCGGGTAAAACCGCCATTTTACGGTTTGACGGTCAGCCGGTCGAATGGTTCAACGACAGACTCAGCGACCGATGTAGGCGAGCGGATTGACTTGGCGCCCGTTGCGGAGAACCTCGAAATGCACGTGCGGCCCGGTCGAACGGCCGGTCGAGCCCATCGCGGCGATCTGTTGTCCGCGTGTCACGGCATCACCGACACGCACTTTCAGCTGGCGGTTGTGCGCATAGCGCGTCACGAAGCCATCACCGTGGGCAACGTCGACGACCAGCCCATAGCCGCTGCGCGTACCCGCATAGGTCACGATACCGGCACCCACAGAGATCACGGGGTCCCCTTCGTTGCCGGCGAAATCCACCCCGAGATGCCAGGTGCCGTGGCCGGTGAACGGATCTTGTCGCGTGCCGAAACCCGACGAGAGATAACCCTGCCGCACTGGCCGCCCCTCTGGCAGCGTCTGGCGACGCAAATCACGCTGTAAAATAAGGCTTTCGAGCACACCCAGCTGCACATCGCGCGAAGCGAGTTGCGACTCCAGAGCATCGATCATCAAGGTCAAATCAGGCGCCGCGGCAGGCTCGCCCGGTTGCTCTGGGCCGCCTAAGGACACCGGCGAACCAAAGTCGAATTCACGCGAGTCGATATTGGCCATTTCGACCAGGC
>JBMTZD010000074.1:0-8510 GCA_049455235.1 Steroidobacteraceae bacterium | reverse complement strand
CGCGCGTCGAGGGGCTTTCGCTCGATGAGGCATTTCTGGACGTCACAGCCAGTCGTAGCCTGCTCGGTGATGCAGAGACCATTGCACGTGAAGTTAAACGACAGATCTTTGAGCGTACGCAACTGCGAGCCTCGGTCGGAGTGGCGCCTAACAAACTCGTGGCGAAGATCGCTTCCGATCTCGATAAACCCGACGGACTGACGATCGTGACCGTCGATCGATTAAAAACTGTACTCGATCCACTACCAGTGCGCCGCTTGCCGGGACTCGGGCGGCTTGCGGGCGAACGGGTTGTCGCCGCAGGCATACAAACGATCGGAGAGCTTCGGCAAGCTCCGGATAGCACCTTGCAGCGTCTTTTCGGACGCCACGCACCGCGCTGGCGTGAGCGTGCAGCCGGTATCGATGAGCGCCCGGTGATCGCCGAGCACGACGATCGCTCGGTCAGCAACGAGCGCACCTTTGCCGCAGATCTCACATCAAGCGTCGAAATGCATGCCGAGTTGTCGGCGCTCGCAGATCGGGTAGCGGCTCGGCTACGCGCCAAGGGGCGGGTCGCCGCCTGTATCGGTATCAAGATCCGTAAACACGATTTCTCGACTATTACGCGCCAGACCATGGTCACGCCTCCAACGGCCGAGAATCGGACGATCGTCACCACGGCAAGACGTCTACTGGATATGTGGCTCACGGAGAATCCGAGAGCGCGGCTACGATTACTCGGCGTGTCGAGCTCCGAGCTCAGCACACCACGTCAGGCGGACCTCTTCGCTGCAACGGAAGCGGCTAGTGGATCACGTCTCGATACAACGCTCGATGCGATTCGGGAACGCTTTGGTAACAGCGCGGTATCACGTGCTAGCCGACTTCGCTCGACGGATTAGATATAGGCCCGTACCGCAAAGCAGCCCCGCAGCGGCGCCGTCGCGATGAACGGTGATGATCACGCCCTCGTTGATGAAGGGCAATGCACCGACCATGCTCTCGTACAGTAGTTTTGCACCACCGAGCAGGGCAACGCACCACGCGATCGGATCGGCCCGGAATAACGGCCTGGCGAGGAGTGACGGGACGAGTGCTGCGGCAGCCACGGCATGCAGAACACCCGACAGCCCGACATACCAGTCGAGCAGTGGTGTACGCCACCACAAACCGATGTTGATACCGAGGAGCGCAACGGCCATGACGACGATCCACTCTCGCAATGACCAGACGTGGCGGAAAACGGCATAGAGAAATACCGCGCCGGCCAGGTTCCACACAGCGTGGGAGAGGCTCAAATGTATGAGATGCCCAGTGAGCAGCCGCCAGTATTCCCCCGCAAGCACGGCATGGCGATCCCAGCGCAGACTGTGGCGAGCGGCATCACCGAAGGCGGCGAGCGCCAGGACGCCCACGGAAACGATGCTGATCGAGAAGTACCTCACGGTACGAGCTCAAAGCACCTCAGTCGATGGTGCCTGAAGTCTGCAGCACATCCGATTGGGTGACCCTGAGGCGAAGAAATCGACTGCAGCCACCAGCGACGATTGTCGGCGTCAATTTCAGATGCGATCGGCATGAGGCCGACCTCGAAGCGATGCGCCCCTGCCGCGAATCCCGCCCCGATGGCTTTGAGCAGCGCTTCTTTGCGGGTCCATCCCCAAAGAAACGCCTGATCACGATCGCGCTCGGATCGTTGAGCGGCCAGTGCAAGCGCCTCGCGCTCGGTCGCGCTCAGGACTCGAAGCGCCAGCTGCTCCGCCCTCGGAATCTCATGGCGACCCTCGATATCAAGCCCAATTGCTCCCGACTGTGACACCGCAAGCGCCCAAATATCCCAGTCTCTCCCGCAGCTGTGAGACTGGTTGAACTGGATACCGGGCTGCGACACCAGCGATGGCTTGCCCTGCGGGGCGCTGGTGAAGCTGAGCGCCGCTGGCGTCACGCCGAGATACGAGGACAGTACGGTGCGCAGCAATGTGCGGTGAGTGAGAAAACGATGACGGGCGTGTGGCTCGACGATACGGCTCAGACGCTCCGCATCAAGCGCCATGATCTGCTCGTGCCAGGGCTTCAAGGTGTCATTAAAAGCAGACAAATCAGCAAACCAGATATCAAGATCGGCGCTTCCTGTCGCGCCGCCGATGTCGCGGAATCGAATCGACTGCCAACACTGTTTCGGGGTCTGCACGATGCGCGGGACTATGCCGCTCGTCCGCAGGCCGTGCAATACTCGCCCTGGGAGATCCGATGACCGTCGCACTTGCTACCGCGTCGTCTGTGGCGCACATCGATGGGTTGCTGCTGGCCAACCTTTTGCGGGCTGGTATCTACCGCCTGTTCGCACGCACGGACCATCTGAATAAGATCAACGTCTTCCCGGTTCCGGATGGCGATACCGGCACCAATATGTCTATGACGCTCTCGTCCGTACTCGCCTCGATTGATCGGGGAGCCGAGCCGCATGCCGGCGTACTGCTCGTGCGAGCAGCCGCCGCAGCACTCGATGGTGCTCGCGGCAATTCGGGGGCGATCTTGGCGCAATTCTTACTCGGACTCGGCGATGGCGCAGGGCATCTGGCGCGACTCACCGTACCCGAGTTCGTTGCTGCACTGCATCAGGGGGCACGCTACGCGCGAGAGGCCCTTTCGCAGCCGCGCGAGGGCACCTTGCTGACGGTGCTGCGGGAGTTCGCTGTAGCCGCCGAAGGTGTTGCCTCTTCAGCGCCGTCTTTCCAGGGATTGTTCGAACAAGCACTGGTACAGGTGCGTCAGGCCCTTGATGGTACGCGGTTGCAACTCGAAGAACTGCGGGCCGCAAACGTGGTCGATGCGGGTGCACTCGGCTTTGTCGAGGTACTCGAAGGCATGAGCGAGTTCCTGCGCACCGGAGAGCTTGGCGCGACCCCGACGCCGATTCATGTTGCAGATGAAGCGATGGCAGGCGGTAGCGGTCTACCCGCGCCTGGGCAAGATTTCCGTTTTTGCACCGAGTGCCTAATCGCCGGTGACGCTGCGGGCGGGATCGATCTGCGTCAGCTGCGCGAGGAGCTCTCGACGCTCGGGGCGAGCCTCGTCGTCAGCGGCAGTAAGCGTAAAGCCAAGATCCATATCCACGTCGATGATCCCAATGTCGTGTTCCGGCTAGCAGCCCGACACGGAAGCGTCTCCGGTCAGAAGGCCGACGATATGCAGCGGCAGCAAGAGGCCGCCCATCACGCGCGCGTGCAGCGTGTTGCCGTAGTGGTCGATTCCGGTGCCGATATACCGGACGCTCTCGCCGAGCGCCTGGGTATTCATATGGTGCCCGTCCGCATCCATTTTGGTGCTCGATCCTATCTCGATAAGGTCAGTCTCACGCCCACAGAGTTCTATCGCGAGCTGGTGACGAATCCGGAGCATCCGAAAACCTCCCAGCCTCCGCCAGGCGATTTTCGAAGAATTTTTGAATTCCTCGCTTCGCACTATGACGAAGTCGTCTCAGTCAATCTCACCTCGCGTCACAGCGGCACTCGCGATGCGGCGCTGTCCGCCGCGCAGAGAGTAAGCGCCGAGGGACGACGCGTCCTCGTGATCGACAGCCTTAATGCGTCGGTCGGCCAAGGACTGATCGCCTTGGCAGCAGCCGAATCTGCGGCGACGGGTGCTAGTGCCGATGCGGTGTCAGCGCGGGCACATGACGCTGCACGCCGCACCCGAACCTTCGCACTCTTGAAGGACATCCGTTTTGCCGTGCGCGGCGGGCGGGTACCGGCGATCGTCGGTCGCATTGCCCGGCTGCTCGGCCTCAACGTGATCTTGCGTACACATCCTGACGGGAGAATCGCCGCCGGCGGCGGACTTTTCGGTCCCGTACGGCTGCGCGAGCGTTTCGCTCGATTTGTAACGCGGCGCATCGAATTCAGTCCGGTGCATGAGCAGCTGCGCATACTCGTCGGTCATGGCGACGAACCCGAGGAAGCGCAGCGCTTGGCGGACGATCTACGTGCCCGGCTTCCCGCCGAGTCGATCGAATGGATTGAGATCACCGAGATGAGTCCGGCCGTGGGTGTGCACGGCGGACCCGGCACGCTGATCGTCGCGATTCAGGCCGTAGCGCGTGGCGGCGCCTGACCACCGAGGGCGATGATCACCTCGGGCGGCGCCTGAACGAGTTCGATCAGCACACCCTCACCAGCGATCGGGAATTCCTCGCTCGCTTTGGGATGCAGAAAACAGATGTCGTGTCCTGCGGCGCCACGACGGATCCCGCCCGGTGCAAACCGCACGCCCTGCTTCGTCAGCCATTCGACGGCTTTGGGCAGATCGTCGATCCACAACCCGATGTGATTCAGCGGAGTCGCATGTACCGCCGGCTTCTTGTCCGCATCGAGCGGCTGCATGAGATCGACTTCGACGGTATGAGGCCCTTCGCCCATGGCGCAGATGTCCTCATCGACGTTCTCGCGCTCGCTGACAAAACCGCCGGTTACCCGTAGCCCGAGTACATCGACCCAAAGACGTCGCAGCCGTGTCTTATCGGGGCCGCCGATCGCCACTTGCTGGATGCCAAGAACTCGGAACGGACGCTCGCGTGGATCGCTGATCATGATTACTGGAATTTCATGATGATCTGATCGACGGCGAGGCTGTCACCCTTGCCCGCGAGAATCTCTGCCACGACACAGTCTTGCTGCGCGAAGAGAATATTTTCCATTTTCATCGCTTCGATAGCGGCAAGTTTCTCTCCGGCGCGTACCGTCTGTCCGGGCTGTACCGCCACATCCACCAGCAGGCCGGGCATCGGCGAGAGCAGCACCTTCGATAAATCCGGTGGTGCCTTGAACGGCATCAGCGCTTCGAGCTCGGCGGCTCGTGGCGAGAAAACCCGAGCAAATAGCCCGGCGCCGTTGTGCAAGATGCGATAGCCGAGCCCGACTCGCTCGATCTGCGCACAGAACGGTTTACCGTCAAAAGTGCCCTGCACCGCCACATCGTGCAACGGGCTGTCGAGCTTCACCTCATGCGTCTGCCCGGCGAGCGTCACGTGCAGCACTGAGCCGGTCGGTCGTACGCCGACGGGAATCTGATCACGCCGACCCGTCTCGTCGGTCAGCACCACCACGAAGTCCTCGCGGATACGCACCTCACGCCGACGGCGTTGACCGGTCAACGTGGCCGCCCGCTCACGCGCTCGCCGATGAGCCGCCACGGCGAGTGCCAACAGGAAGTCGGGCTGATCGTGCGCGACCGCATTGCTGCTGAAACCGCGCGGATACTGTTCGGCGATGAAGCCGGTGTTGAAGTCTCCGGCGACAAATTTCGGATGAGCGAGCAAAGCCGCCTGGAAGGGGATATTGCTCGAGATACCGCGGATCACGAATGCGTTAAGCGCCTCACGCATACGGACGATGGCTTCGTTACGATCCCGACCGTGCGTGATGAGCTTGGCGATCATCGAGTCGTAGAACATCGGGATTTCACCACCCTCGTACACGCCGGTATCGACGCGCACCCCTCCCTCGGGCGGTACAGGTTGTGCCGCTTCCATGTTTTGGGCGGGGGGGCGGTAGTTCACGAGCCGGCCCGTCGATGGCAGGAAGTTGCGGAACGGATCCTCGGCGTTGATACGACATTCGATCGCCCAGCCGTTGCGGGCGATATCTTTTTGCTTAAAGGCGAGTTTCTCGCCTGCGGCCACCCTAATCATCTGCTCGACGAGATCGAGTCCGGTGATGCATTCAGTGACCGGGTGCTCCACCTGAAGTCGAGTGTTCATCTCAAGGAAATAAAAACCACGATCCTTGCCGACGACGAATTCGACCGTGCCCGCACTTTGGTAGTCGACCGCTTTGGCGAGCGCCACAGCCTGTTCACCCATGGCTTTGCGGGTTTTCTCATCGAGGAACGGGCTTGGCGCCTCTTCGATTACCTTCTGGTGGCGACGCTGGATCGAGCACTCGCGCTCCCATAGATAGACGCAGTTGCCGTGGGCGTCGCCGAGCACCTGAATCTCGATATGTCGCGGTTCTTCGACGAATTTTTCGATGAATACCCGATCGTCACCAAAACTGTTTCGGGCCTCGTTACGACAAGAGGTGAAGCCGTCGAAGGCTTCCTTGTCGTTCCACGCCACGCGCAGTCCTTTACCGCCACCACCGGCGCTGGCTTTGATCATGACGGGGTAACCGATGCCCTTGGCGATCTCCACAGCGCGCTCGGCCGACTCGATCGGTTCATTCCACCCGGGAATCGTGTTGACCTTGGCCTTCGCTGCCAACTCTTTCGAGGCAATCTTGTCGCCCATCGCGGCAATCGAGCGGTGCTTCGGGCCGATGAAGACAATGCCCTCGTCTTCAACGCGGCGAGAGAACTCGGCGTTCTCCGACAAAAACCCGTAGCCGGGGTGAATGGCTTCTGCGCCGGTCTGTTTACAGGCAGCGATCAGTTTATCGGCTACGAGATAGGATTCCCGCGACGGCGCGGGACCGATCAGCACCGCTTCGTCTGCCAGCTCGACGTGCCGGGCGTCCTTGTCAGCCTCTGAGTAAACGGCCACCGTCTGAATGCCCATACGTCGGGCAGTCTTAATGACTCGACAGGCGATTTCGCCGCGGTTGGCGATCAGGATCTTCTTGAACATGCGACTAGGCTCCCGCGCGCCACTCACAGGGGGATGTTGCCGTGCTTGCGCCACGGCTCCTCGATTTTCTTATCGCGCAACACGGTGAGCGCGCGACAGATCCGGCGGCGAGTACCGTGCGGCATGATCACATCGTCGATATAGCCGCGCGCGCCGGCGATGAAGGGGTTGGCGAACTTCTCTCGATACTCCGCCTCGCGCGCTGCGAGTTTGGCGGGATCGTTCTTCTCGTTGCGGAAGATAATCTCAACAGCACCTTTGGCGCCCATGACCGCAATTTCTGCATTTGGCCAAGCGAAATTGACGTCACCGCGTAGGTGTTTCGAGGCCATCACGTCATAAGCACCACCGTACGCCTTGCGGGTGATGACGGTCACCTTGGGAACGGTGCATTCTGCATACGCATAAAGCAGCTTCGCGCCGTGCTTGATGATCCCACCGTACTCCTGCGCTGTGCCGGGCATGAACCCCGGTACGTCAACGAAGGTGACCACCGGGATACCGAACGCATCGCAAAAACGTACAAAACGAGCTGCCTTGATGCTGCTTTTGATGTCGAGACAGCCGGCGAGAACCAGCGGCTGGTTTGCAACGATGCCCACCACCTGCCCGTCCATGCGCCCAAATCCGATCAAGATATTTTTCGCGTAGTCGGGCTGTAACTCGAAGAATTCCCGATCATCGAGCACCTTGGTGACGAGCTCCTTCATGTCGTAGGGCTTGTTCGGGTTATCGGGAACGAGCGTGTCGAGCGAGTAGTCGTCCCGATCTGGGGGGTCGCCTGCCTCGCGTACCGGCGGCTTCTCGCGATTGTTGGACGGTAAGTAGTTGAAGAATCGGCGCAACATCAGCAGCGCTTCAACGTCGTTCTCGAAAGCGAGGTCCGCCACGCCACTGCGCGTGGTGTGCGTGATGGCGCCGCCTAAATCTTCAGCGGTGACCTCCTCGTGGGTCACTGTCTTCACCACTTCCGGGCCCGTGACGAACATGTAAGAACTGTCCTTCACCATGAAGATGAAGTCCGTGAGCGCCGGGCTGTAGACGGCGCCGCCGGCCGAGGGACCCATGATCAGGCTGATCTGCGGCACGACACCCGAAGCCGTGACGTTGCGCTGGAATACCTCGGCGTAACCGCCGAGCGAGGCCACGCCTTCCTGAATACGAGCGCCGCCCGAGTCGTTGATGCCGATCACGGGTGCGCCGACCTTCATCGCCGTGTCCATCACCTTGCAGATCTTCTGGGCATGCGCTTCGCTAAGCGAACCACCGAAGACCGTGAAGTCTTGCGAGAACACAAACACAAGGCGGCCGTTGATGTAGCCGCAGCCCGTGACGACGCCGTCTCCCGGGATTTTCTGCTCCTGCATGCCGAAATCAGCACAGCGATGCTCGACGAACATGTCCCACTCTTCGAAGGACCCTTCATCGAGCAGCAGCTCGATTCGCTCGCGAGCGGTGAGCTTTCCCTTGGCATGCTGTGCAGCGATGCGCTGCGCGCCGCCGCCCTGGCGAGCCTGGGCGCGCTTTTTTTCGAGTTGTTGAATGATGTCGTGCATGACGGACTTCCTGACTGTCGCAGTCTAAACGGGTTGGGATTCAAACAGATCGAGCAGGCGACGGGCGGCCGACGAAGGAGCGAGCTTTGCAGCCGCAACATCCTCGAGGGTGGCGGGCAAGGCGGCGCGCACTGCCGCCGAAGCGCGAAAATCGGCAAGGAGACGCGCGTGGATCTGGTCCCACATCCAGGTGAGGGCCTGCTGTCGGCGCCGCACAGCGAACTCCCCGCTCCCTTCACGTAGCCGACGGAACTCTTGCACGTTGCCCCAAAACGCTTCGAGTCCTTCGCCCGTCAGCGCACTCGCACGCATCACGCGCGTATGCCAGCGCGCCTCATCGGCCGAGCCCG
>JBMTZD010000073.1:0-8654 GCA_049455235.1 Steroidobacteraceae bacterium | reverse complement strand
TCACCCCCTTGCGAGGGGCGCCGCCCGTCCATCTCAAGTGGCAGGATCGGCAGCCGCGTGGCGCGCCCATCCGGGAGTGTGGTCGCACCGAGACCACCGCTTGCTGCGAGATGAGGATCATCAAACATTTCTTCCGGTTTGCCGATGGGTGCAAAGGGCAATCCCGTTTTTTCCAAGATCGGAACCAACTCTGCCTTGGTGTAGCTCTTGAACAACTCGCGCACCTTGGGCAACAAGCTTTCTCGCTGCAGCACACGCTGGGAGTTGGTCTTCAAAGATTCATCGGCACCGAGTTCGGTCAGTGAAAATGCCTGACAGAACTTTTGCCACAAGCCGTCACTGACGATCCCAACGAAGACTTGCTCCTGATCACGCGTTTCGAAAACGTCATAGATCGCCCAAGCTGAAATGCGAACCGGCATCGGCTTGGCAGGCTGACCCGTCACGGCCATTTGCGCCATGTGCTGACCGACCAGATACACCGTCGTTTCAAACAAGGAACTGCTGACCTTTTGACCTTTGCCGGTCTTATGTCGCTGCTCGATCGCGGCGAGCACCCCGATGACGCCGAACATACCGCCCGTGACGTCGATCACCGACGTGCCGGCGCGCAGCGGTCGTCCCGGCGGACCCGTCATATAGGCGAGCCCTCCCATCATCTGCGTGACCTCATCGAGCGCGGTACGATTCTCGTACGGCCCCGAGAGAAATCCCTTTTCTGAGCAATAGATCAAGCGCGGATTTCGTGCGGCAAGTGCCTCGTAACCCAGACCGAGTTTATCCATCGCGCCCGTGCGGAAGTTTTCGACGACGACATCAGCCGCATCGCAAAGGCGACGCGCGATCTCCAATCCTTCCGGCGACTTGAGGTCAAGGCAGATGCTCTTCTTGTTGCGGTTGTACATCGGGAAATAGCCCGCACCCGAGCCCAACAAGTGACGCGTCGAGTCGCCACCGATTGGCTCTACACGAACGACCTCAGCACCGAGCTCAACCAAAATCGCCCCGACAGCGGGCCCCATCACCATGTGGGTGAATTCGACGACCTTGATGCCGTGCAACGGCAAAGTGGCAGGATCGGGCAGACTCATCAGCGAACTCCCGCGGCGCGTGGCGCCGGCTGAAACCCGAGCGGCAATCCCGCATCCGGAGTAAATCCATAAAGCTCATCGCTCGGCAGCGAGTCTTTGAGAATACGGCGAACGTCGAGCAATTTCGGCAAGTCGATACCGGTTGACAGACCCATCGCCTCGAGCATGAAGACGAGATCTTCCGTGACGATGTTACCGGAGGCGCCGGGCGCGAACGGACAACCGCCGAGGCCACCTAAGGAACTATCGAAAGTGGTGATACCGACATCCAGACCCGCCAGCACATTCGCAAGACCAAGACCGCGTGTATTGTGCAGATGCAAACCCGACAAGGCATGCTCACCGACGGCACCGCGCACCCGCTTGACCAAATCTTTGACTTGCGTCGGATTCGCATAGCCTGTCGTATCCGACAAACCCACCTCATCACAACCGGCGTTCATCAGCGCTTCGGCTAACGCCACCACCCGCTCCGGCGGCACGATACCTTCGATCGTGCAACCGAATGCCGTGGAGAGGCCGCCTTCGAACTTGGGCCGTCGCTCGGCGGGCAGTGATTTGATGAGATCAGCGATCTGTCGCGACTCTTCGATCATTTGCGCATGGGTGCGACGCACGTTCTTGAGACTATGGGTCTCGGACGTCGATAGCGGAATCGTAATCTTGTGAGCACCCGCTGCGATCGCTGCCTCGGCGCCCTTCAAGTTCGGCACAAGCACCGCGACCGTCAAGCCGGGAATGGTTCGCGCGAAAGCGACGACCTCGGCCGTGTCCGCAAGTTGCGGCAACAATTTCGCGGGCACGAAGCTTCCAACTTCGATCTCGGTGACACCCGCTGCTGCTTCGGCAGCGATCCACGCTTTTTTGGCTTCGAGCGGCATGATATTGGAAATACTTTGTAGGCCATCACGTGGGCCTACCTCGCTGATCAGGATCATGCGCTCACCTTCTCCACCGTCGAATAAATCCAGGGACGCTGTACACGATCACGTGCTACGAATGCGTCGATATCAGCACGATGCTTCAAGGTGAGATCGATTCCATCTAACCCTTCTAGCAACATCTCTCGAGCTTCACTCTCGAGTTGGTAACGATAGCTTGATCCATCGGCACGAACTTCCTGTGCTTCAAGGTCGACCTCAAGCAGCCGCGCCGCAGGATCAGCGACGACGAAATCGCTGATCTCAGCAATCTGCGCTGCCGATAGCGTGACCGGTACGATGCCGTTGCGAATGCAGTTCCCGCGGAAGATCGGTGAAAACGAGGGGGCGATCACCACTCGTATGCCGTATTCGTGCAACGCCCACACCGCATGCTCTCGACTCGACCCACAACCAAAATTCTCACCGCCGAGCAAAATTTTCGCACCCGTATACGCGGGTTGGTTGAGCACGAATTCCGGGTTTGGATCGCGACCCCCAATCGATGTGTAGCGCCAGCCGGCAAAGAGACCCTCGGCAAGACCCGTTTTCGATACGGATTTCATTTCGCGCGAGGGAATGATGGCGTCGGTGTCGACATTGGCTCGCAAGATCGGCGCCGCTACCGCGCGCAAGGAACGGAACGGCTCCATTCAACTCACCTCACTCATCAAGCGACGAAAGTCGATCAAATAACCTGCAATGGCGCTGGCCGCGACCGTCTCCGGACTCGCGAGATGGGTACGCGTCTCCGGTCCCTGCCGACTTTCGAAATTACGATTGGTCGAAGAAACGACGCGCTCGTGCTTGCCGAAGCTCTCGCCACCGGCGAAGAAGCACATCGAGCAGCCCGACTCGCGCCACTCGAATCCCGCATCCAAAAATATCTGATGCAAGCCCTCGGCTTCTGCTGCGCGCTTGACCGACATGGATCCGGGCACGCAGATGGCACGGACACCGGTTGCCACTTTGCGGCCACGTAAAATCGCTGCAGCCCGGCGCAAATCGCTCAAACGACTGTTGGTACAGGAACCAATGAAAGCGGCATCGATCTTGAGCGACTCCATCGGCATGCCTGATTGCAGGCCCATGTAGTGCAATGCGCGATCGTACGCCTCAGCGGTCGTACCACTTGTAGCGAGGTCGGGCACGCTAGCGCGAATCGGTACCGCGTGCTGCGGACTCGTACCCCAAGTGACC
The DNA here is from genome assembly GCA_049455235.1 of Steroidobacteraceae bacterium. Lineage (GTDB taxonomy): Bacteria > Pseudomonadota > Gammaproteobacteria > Steroidobacterales > Steroidobacteraceae > UBA964. Next base: position 5,443 of record JBMTZD010000073.1, on the reverse strand, counting down.
ATCGGCGAGAGCGTCGAGACATCAATGACGATCTCCTTATCGAACACCGCGCCCTCATCCGTGCAAAGCGTTCGCCAAGCGGCGAGCGCCTGATCCCATGCTTCGCCCGTCGGTGCATGAGGACGTCCGCGCAGATACGCGAAGGTCTTCTCATCCGGAGCAACGAAACCGGTCACGGCAGAGAACTCCGTCGCCATATTGCAGAGCGTCAGGCGCGCTTCAATCTCGAGTGCTTCGACAGCGGATCCCGCGTATTCGACCGCGTAACCATTGCCGCCAACCGAGCCGTGCGCCGCAATGAGCGCGAGGGTCATGTCCTTGGCGGTCACCCCTGCGGGAAGCTCTCCCTCAAAACGCACTCGCATTGTCTTCGGACGCTTCACGCGCAGCGTGCCAGTCGCCAAGGCATGCTCGGCCTCGGTGGAACCGATACCCCAGGCAAATGCGCCCATTGCCCCTTGCGTACAGGTGTGACTGTCGGGGCAGACGACGGTCGCGCCGGGTAACACGATTCCAAGCTCGGGCGAGATCACATGCACGATGCCCTGTAGAGGATCACGCACGTCGAAGAGGTGTATCCCGGCGGCCTTCGCCGCCTCACGGGTCTCAACGATGAAGGCAGTACCACCCGGCATCCAAGTTTGATCGCCACGACCCGCGGTGGTGTCGACGATGTGATCCATCGTGCAGAACACCCGTGAGGGGTCGAGCACGGCTCGCCCGCTGTCCCGCAAGCTCTTGAGCGCCACGGAGCCCGTGCGCTCGTGGAGGAAAATGCGATCGATGGCCAGCAGCGCCACACCCTCTCCAAGCTCGCGTACGAGGTGGGAGGACCATAGTTTGTCGAACAGGGTGCGTGGATGCGTCGAGTCGGTCATGTCAGCCCTGAATTATGCCCCGTCATGCCCTATTTAGGGCCTCGACAAGTACCGCGCTCACCCTCTGGCGGCCACTTCAAGACTGCACTACAGTTGGGTCATCCTGTTTGTATTAGTTGAGGCGTCTGCACCATGCGACTGCTGCGTTCTGCACCCTGGTTGGCCACGTTCTTGTTCCTGCTTGCCGCCGCAACCGCGCGCGCTGCTCTACCGCCAGTCGAATCCTTCGGTACCACCCCGATCATTGATAACGTCACCTTGTCGCTCGATGGGCGCTTCATCGCGTCCTCGTATGCGGGTGATAAAGTGTCGATCGTCATTCTCGATCGCAACATCAAGAAGTTGACGCAGCGGGTCGATTTCGATCAGAACCTCAAACTGCGCGGCATGAACTTCGTGAACGACCACGTGCTCATCGCGCAGTTTTCGATCACCTATACCCAGCGCGGCCGGAGCGAGGACAAAGCCGAGATCGGCGCCGTGTTCGCTATCGACGTGCGCGATGGCTCCTCGCGTCAACTACTAGAGGCTAAGACCAATAGCCGCATTTACCCCTCGAGCGGCGGGTTCCTCTCACGCAAGGGCGCCGCACCCGACGAAATTCTGATGAGCGCGCTGCTACTCGAGAACGCCGCGGCAGGCTCTTCGCCCGATGAAGCCTCCAACAGCGTGCTGAGCGTGAACCCGCTCACCGGCAAGTGGCGTCTGATCGAGAAAGGCAGTCGAACCACCAATGGTTGGCTGATCGATACCGAGGGCCGCATCGTCGGTCGAACGGAGTTCAACCGAAAGGAACAGCGCCGCACCATTCGTATCAAAGATGGCGATGACTATCGGATCATCTACGAACACACCGACCCGGACTTCGGCACCATCGGTCTCTCGGCGGACGGCCAGTCTGTCCTCGCGCTGGGTGCGCGTGGCGGCGATCGCATTCGGCTCTGGAGCATCCCGTTCTCGGGTGGGGGGCCGCAGCCGCTCTATCAAGATCCTGAATACGACGTCGAAGGCGTCGTGCGAGACATCTACGACCGTCGCCTGCTCGGCGTGAGCGTGGGTGGTTTGGAGCAGCGCGTGCACTGGCTCGATTCCGCCGCGGAAGCGCGCGTGAAATCGCTCGAAGCCTCGCTGCCGGGCCGACGCATTCAGATTGCCGGATACACGCGCGACCAAAAGTTGGTGCTCGCCTACGCGGTCAGCCGCAATAACCCAGGGGTTTATTACCTCATCGACTTCAGCACCAATCGCGCGGAGGTGGTGGGCCAGGAATATCCCCAGCTCGCCAAAGTCGCGCTCGGCAAGGTGAGCAACATCACCTACCCGGCTCGTGATGGCTATAAGGTTCCGGCTTATCTGACCCTGCCCGCAGGAAAAGATCGGCCGGCCAAAGATTTACCCTTGGTCGTACTGCCCCACGGTGGACCGCGCGCGCGTGACTCGGGCGTCGGCTTCGATTGGTGGTCACAGTTCGTCGCCTCGCGCGGCTACGCGGTCTTACAGCCGCAGTTCCGCGGGTCGACGGGTTTTGGTCAAAAGCACGAGCTCGCCGGTTATCGCCAATGGGGCCAGCTGATGCAACACGACGTCACCGACGGCGTTAAGTACTTGATCGAATCGGGGATGGTTAACCCGGATCGCGTCTGTATCGTTGGCGCAAGCTATGGCGGTTATGCGGCTCTTGCTGGGGCCGCGTTTACACCCGATCTCTATCGCTGCTCAGTGAGCGTTGCGGGCGTATCGGATCTCGTCGAGATGCTGCGTTGGGTGGAAGATCGCGGTGGCATCGAAGATCCTGCGGTCCGTTTCTGGCGTCGACACATCGGCAAGACGAGCGATCCGGATGTCGCGGCATTCTCACCCGCCCGTGCCGCTGACAAAGTCACCGCTACCGTCATGATGATGCATGGCGTCGACGATACCGTCGTGCCCTACGTGCAGACCGAATACATGGAAACTGCCATGCGCCGCGCGAAGACGCCGCATGAAGTCGTCAAGCTGAAATCGGAAGATCACTGGCTCTCGCGCAGCCCGAGTCGCATCGAGATGCTCTCGCAACTCGATCGATTCCTCGATCAGAACATCGGCAGCCAGTACAAGGTGTCGGTGGAAGAGCAGGTTGCTCAGAACTGAGGGGTCAGGGTTCGAATTGGTCGGGACGCCGAGATTTGAACTCGGGACCCCTTGCACCCCATGCAAGTGCGCTACCAGGCTGCGCCACGTCCCGACCGAACCGACAGTGATGATACCCCGCCGCTAACGGCGCGGCGAGTAAATCAACGCCTCAAGAGGCGCAGGATGTCCTCAAGCTCCGTCCGCATCTGGCGGACGATCTGCTGACTCTGCGTGACGTCGCTGCGGGCCTCTTCGCCCTGCAACTTGTTACGTGCGCCGCCGATGGTGAAGCCCTCTTCGTATAGGAGGCCACGAATCTGGCGAATCACGATGACGTCTTGTCGCTGATAGTAGCGACGATTGCCGCGTCGCTTAACGGGCTTCAGCTGCGGGAACTCTTGCTCCCAATAGCGCAACACGTGCGGCTTTACACCGCACAGCTCCGCCACCTCACCGATGGCGAAATATCGTTTGCCAGGGATCGCTGGCAGTTCGTCGTTATTCTTGGCTTCCAACATACGCTTCGACTCGCGCCTTCAACTTCTGCCCGGGACGGAAGGTCACCACGCGACGCGCGCTAATGGGGATTTCTTCACCCGTCTTAGGGTTGCGCCCGGGGCGCTGGTTTTTATCACGCAGGTCGAAGTTACCGAAACCGGAGAGCTTGACCTGAGCACCCGTGGAGAGGGCCGTTCGCAGCTCTTCGAAAAACAGATCAACGAGCTCACGCGCTTCGCGCTTGTTGAGACCGAGCTGATCGAACAGCGCTTCGGCCATTTCTGCTTTGGTCAATGCCATGTTGTTGTTCTGTTCTGCCCGATCGAAACTTCGTGCCGACGACTCACTCACGGAAGGTCGCCTGCAACCCCGCCACTAAAGACCCCTTGACCGATTCGATCAACCGGTCCGTGTCCTCGTCCGTGAGGGTGCGACCTTTGTCCTGCAAAATCAAGCCTAAAGCGATGCTTTTTCGTCCCTCTTCGATTCCGCGGCCCCGATAGATATCGAACAGGACTACTTCGCGTAGAGCACTTGACGCCGCGCTCAACACGCGTCCTCGGATTTCAGAATAGGTCACCGCCTCATCGACGACAAAGGCCAGGTCACGACGAACCTGCGGAAAGCGTGATGGCTCCTCGAATGTCTGTCGGGTCGGCGCAAAGGCCACCGCGACATCGAGTTCGAACAAGATCGGCGCCGAAACGAACTCCAAGCGACGCACCTGCTCCGGATGAAGCTCACCGAGCCAACCGATGCATTGCTCGCCACGCCAGATACGCGCGCTACGCCCTGGATGTAAGCAGGGCAATGAGGCCGGCTCGAAGCGAATCGCATCCGCGGGCGCAGACAGAGACAGTAATGCCTCGACATCGGCTCGCACGTCGAAATAGTCGACGAGGTCACGACCCCCGCCCCACTGTTCGGGCCAACGTGAGCCCATTGCAAGGCCTGCAATGCGATCACACTCCGCCGCTCCAACCGGAAACACCACGCCATGCTCCATGAGCCGCAGACGCGACTGCTGCCGGCGCTGATTCTCGAGCGCGGCCTTGATGAGACCGGGCCAGAGCGAGACGCGCATGACCGCGAGGTCGCTCGAGATCGGATTGGACAAGGCGTGACTCGGCACATCCGGAAATAGCGCCGCCTGAAAGCCGGGCTCGACAAAGGCAAAGTGAATGCCTTCGTGATAGCCACGGGCAGCGAGCGTATCGAGCAGCCGTTGTTCGGTGGCCGCTTCGACCGCGAGAGGCTTGATGAGCTGATCGACCCGCGCGGGTGTCGTTGGAATCTGCTCGAAGCCCACAAGCCTTGCGATCTCTTCGATGAGATCGCGCTCGATTGCCAAATCAAAGCGATGTGATGGCACCGCAAAAGTCAGGGTATCCCCACTCGCCTCTCGAGGCTCGATTCCAAGACGCTGCAGTAGTGCCGTCGTTACCTCGGCTGTAACGGCGAGTCCGAGCAGGCGTTCGATCTGGGGTACTCGCAACCCTACCGGCACGTTGCGCCTAATATGCGCCGCATCTTCCACCGTCACGACGGGACCCGCGTGACCACCGGCCACCGACTGTAGTAGCTGCGTCGCACGCTCGATAGCGAGCGCACCCACCTCAGGATCGACACCGCGCTCAAAACGCTGACTCGCATCGGTCGTAAGTCCGAAACGGCGCCCACGACCTGCGATCGCTGACGGTGCGAACCACGCTACCTCAAAGAACACGCGACGCGTCTCTGTGGAAACCGCCGTCCTCGCGCCGCCCATCACACCCGCGAGTGCAACCGGGCCGGCTTCATCGGCAATGACCAACATGTCAGCTGCCAACTCGACGGTACGACCATCGAGCAACTCAAGGCTTTCTCCCGCCATCGCCAGGCGCGCCGTGAGACCACCCTGAACTTTGTCGAGATCGTAGGCGTGCATCGGCTGACCGAGCTCTTGCACGATGTAG
>JBMTZD010000072.1:0-8777 GCA_049455235.1 Steroidobacteraceae bacterium | reverse complement strand
TGCCCGAGACCAGCCAGTACCGCTGACGAATATTGGCGGCAGTGGCCGTCTTGGCACGGACCGTGATCTCGCGCGGGTCTCGCAAATGATTTTGGGCGATCCGCTTGATCGGTGCCGGTAAGGTTGCCGAGAACAAGGCCACCTGACGTTCCGGCGGAACGAGGCTCAAAATATGGTCGATCGCGTCGACGAAGCCCATCTGCAGCATTTCGTCCGCTTCGTCGAGCACGACGGTGCTGATCGTCTTTAATTTTAAGGTGCCGCGATCGAGGTGATCGATTACGCGGCCGGGCGTCGCCACGACGACATGCACGCCACGACGGAGCGCATCGAGCTGAGGTTTGTAACTCTGCCCGCCGTAAATCGGTAGCACGTGCAGCCCCGGCATGTGACTCGCATATTTCTGGCAAGCCTCGGCCACCTGAATGGCCAACTCTCGGGTCGGCACGAGCACGAGGGCTTGGGGCTCACGACGCGCCACATCGATCTTGGCGAGCATCGGCAGCGCGAAAGCCGCCGTCTTACCGGTGCCGGTTTGCGCTTGACCGATCAGGTCGCGCCCCTCGAGCAGTACCGGAATAGTCGCCCTTTGAATCGGCGATGGTGTTTCGTAACCGACGGCTGCGAGCGCAGTGACCAAGGACTTCGGCAGTCCGAGATCGGCGAAGGTCACGTCGGTTTGAGGCGTATCGTTTTGGGTCATGGCGAACTCGGGGGCGGCAGAGCGGCCCTGAGACACTCGAGTCGCTTGAAAATTGGTAGCGGGGGTAGGATTTGAACCTACGACCTTCGGGTTATGAGCCCGACGAGCTGCCAGACTGCTCCACCCCGCACCAGTAGGGGCCGCGCAGTGTACAGGTCTCCGGCCCTGGTCTCAACCTCAAGCGCAGGGTCAGCCGAGCGCCCGGGCACAGAGTTCGATCAAGGCCTGCGGAATCACCCCGAGTACGACGATGGCCACCGCATTCAAACCCAAGGCCGCCTTCACGGCGCCATGACGATCGGGGACTGGCAAATCGCCGGGCGGATCGAAATACAGAATCTTCACGACACGCAGGTAGTAGAACAAGCCTACGACCGACACCAAGGCTGCGGCGATCACGAGTACGAGATGATCGGTGTTCCAGAGGGCCTCGAAGATTTGCAGCTTCGCGAGAAAGCCCACCGTCAGCGGGATGCCGGCGAGCGACAACATCAGCACCATCATGATGAACGCGAGCAACGGATCTCGAGCGTGCAGGCCTTTGTAGTGATCGAGCTCGTCGGCCTCGAAACCCTTGCGGCTTGCGAGCAGCATGACGCCGAACGCCCCGAGCGTCGTGAGCACGTAGGCGATCGTGTAATACAGCGCGGCCTCGTACCCCTGCTCTGTCCCGGCGACAAATCCGAAGAGAATGAATCCCACGTTACCGATCGCGGAATACGCCAGCATACGTTTTAGGTTCGTCTGCGCGATGGCGACGACGTTACCGAATATCGCCGAGAGCAACGCCACGATGATGAGCATCTGAATCCAGGTATCGGCGATATTGCCGAGGCCGCCCGAGAGCAGACGGAACGCCAAAGCGAACGACGCGATCTTGGGGGCTGTCGCAATGAACAATGTGACCGCAGTCGGTGCACCGTGATACACGTCGGGCACCCACATATGAAACGGCACCGCTCCGAACTTGAACGCAACGCCGACCACTACGAACACCACGCCCATAATCAGGCCGAGACTCGGTTCGCCCTGTAATGCGGCCGACAACTCACTGAGCAGCAAGGTGCCCGTCATGCCGTAGATCATCGACATGCCGTAAAGGAGACAGCCTGAGGCGATCGCGCCGAGCACGAAGTACTTCATCGCGGACTCTGCAGCCACGCCGGAGTCACGATCGAACGCGACGAGCGCATAAAGCGAGAGCGACAGCAGCTCGATTCCCATATAGAGCGTGAGCAAACTGCCCGCCGAGATGATCACGAAAATTCCGAGCATCGCGGTGAGTGCGAGTACGTAGTACTCCCCTTTCAGAATGCCGCGCGCCTCGAGATAGTGACGCGAATACAGCAAGGCGACCGCGACGAAGAGCATAGTGAAGAGCTTGAGCACCGTGGCAAGCGGATCCGCGAGATACATGCCAGAGAAAATCTCGACGGGGGCTTGAACCTGCGCATACGCCAAGGTCAATGCCGCGCCCACCGCGATGACGAGTAGCGTGAGCGTCGGTGTGATTCGACGCGCAGCCGCGCCTGCGAATACGTCGACGAGCAACACGAGACAGATCGCTGCCGTGAAGTAGATCTCCGGCAGCGCCGGCATGATCGATGCGAGTGTCAGGGTATGAGTCATGTCAAGGCAACTTGCTGATGACGATCTGCTCGACGAGATGCTGGACGGACGGCTGCATCAACTCGAGCAGCGGTGCCGGCCAGACACCCAGTAACAAGACACCCGCCGCGAGCACGGCGAGCACCCAAAATTCACGGGCGTTGAGATCGTCGAGCGCGGCGACCTCGTCGTTACCGACCGGCCCGAAGATCACGCGTTTGACGAGCCACAGCGTGTACGCCGCACCCAGAATGAGCGTCGTCGCCGCCAAGAACGCATACCAGAAATTGGCTTTGAAGCTCGCGATGATGACCAGGAACTCACCGACGAAACCCGACGTCCCTGGTAATCCCGCGTTGGACATCGCGAACAACACCATGAAGGCACCAAAGATCGGCATGCGGTTGATCACGCCCCCGTACGCGCTGATCTCTCGACTGTGGACGCGGTCGTACATCACGCCGACGCACAAGAACATGGCCGCCGAGATGAGGCCGTGCGAGACCATCTGCACCATCGCACCATCGATCCCCATGCCCGCTCCCGCGAGAGAGCCCGTTTTGCTCTCGATATCAAAGGCCAGAAAGCAGCCGAGCGTCACGAACCCCATATGCGCGATCGACGAATACGCAATGAGTTTCTTCATGTCCGTCTGCACGAGCGCGACGAACCCGATATAGACCACCGCGATGAGCGAGAGCACGATGATGAGCATGTCGAGTTCACGAGCGGCATCGGGCGCGATGGGTAGCGCGAATCTCAAGAATCCGTATCCACCCATCTTCAGCATGATGGCCGCCAGAACCACCGAGCCTCCGGTCGGCGCTTCGACGTGGGCATCAGGTAACCAGGTGTGCACCGGAAACATCGGAATCTTCACGGCAAAGGCCGCGAAGAACGCGAGAAAAATCCAGAACTGCTCGGTGTACCCGAGCGGGAGCTCCTGCAGCGCGACGATGTCGTAGCTGCCCGCCTGCAAATACATGTAAATGAGCGCGACGAGCATCAACACCGAGCCGAGGAAGGTGTAGAGAAAGAACTTCAGGGTCGCATAGACGCGGCGTGGCCCACCCCAGATGCCGATGATGAGAAACATCGGGATCAGCATCGCTTCCCAGAAGAAATAGAACAGCAGCGCATCGAGCGCCGAAAAGACGCCCACCATCAACCCTTCCATGATCAGGAAGGCGGCGAAGTACTGCGCGGGACGCTCGGTGATGACCGTCCAGGCCGCCACCACCACCGGTATCGTCACGAAGGTGGTCAGCAAGACGAGCGGCAACGAGATGCCATCGACACCGAGGTGATAGGTCGCATTGAAGGCCGGTATCCAGGGGAGTTGCTCGACGAACTGGAACGCGGACGTGGTGGTGTCGAATCCTGTGTAGACCGGGATCGACAACGCAAAGGTCAACACGGACGTCGCGAGCGCCACCCAACGCGCAAGCGACAGGCGCCGATCGCCGAGCGCGAGTACCGCAATCCCTCCGAGGATCGGGAGCCAAATCAGCGTTGAGAGCAATCCTGACTGCATGGTGAATCTCGTTCGAAGGTCAGGCGCTGAACAGGAACCACGCGAGCAGCGCGGCCAACCCGATCATCATCCAGAATGCGTAAGAGTAGAGATAGCCGGTCTGCACTTTACGGACCACCCCGGCCAGAGCCCCCACGAGATGCGCAGATCCGTTGACGAGCGTGCCATCGATGACCGCCTGATCACCGGCTTTCCAAAACACCCGCCCGAGACCTCGACTGCCTGCAGCCAGTACTTTTTCATTGAACCAATCGAAAAAGTACTTGTTGTCGAGCAGCGGACGAATGGGAGAGAAAAGAGCGGCCAGTCGATCTGCCGAAGTCGGGCTCTTGAGGAAGAGGAACCACGCCGCGGCAACACCGCCGAGCGCCAGCCACAACGGCGGATGCTTGATCGCCTCGAGCGCAAACGAGAACGGATCGTGGAAATGAGTGGCCAGCTCACGTAACACGTCGTTTTGCGGCAGCACCTGGATGGCATCGCCGAAATACCCACCGAACAGCACCGGCTGTACCGTCAGATAACCGATCGCCAATGAGGGGATCGCAAGGAGCACGAGCGGCAAGGTGACCACCCAGGGACTCTCATGAGGTGTGCCGTGCCCGTGACCATGGTCGTGACCGTGATCGTCGTGCGCGTGATGATCGTGGTTCTCGTGGCTCTGGGCCCATCGTGGCACGCCATGGAAGGTCATGAACACCATGCGGAAGGTATAAAACGCGGTGACGAAGACGCCGAGCAGCACGCACCAATAGGCGTAGGTCGCGCCCCACCGATTCGACTCGTGAACCGCTTCGATGATGAAATCTTTGGAATAGAAGCCTGACAAGAAAGGCGTTCCGATCAACGCGAGCGCACCGATCCAGCACGTGACCGCGGTGACGGGCATCAATTTCGCCAAGCCACCCATCTTCCGCATGTCCTGTTCGTGATGCATCCCGATGATCACCGAGCCCGCCGCCAGGAACAGCAAGGCCTTGAAGAAAGCGTGCGTCATGAGATGGAACATCGCCGCGCCATAGGCAGATGCCCCGAGCGCGACCGTCATGTACCCCAATTGCGAAAGCGTTGAATACGCCACGACCCGCTTGATGTCGTTGTTGACGATACCGAGGAAGCCCATGAAGAGCGCGGTGGTCGCACCCACCACCAGAACGAACGACAAAGCCGCCTCAGAGTGTTCGAACAGCGGCGAGAAACGCGCCACCATGAATATGCCCGCTGTCACCATGGTCGCCGCATGAATCAGGGCAGAGATCGGGGTCGGACCTTCCATCGAGTCCGGCAACCACACATGTAACGGCACCTGGGCCGACTTACCCATCGCCCCGATGAACAACAAGACGCAAATGAGGGTGATCGCCGACACCGTCCAACTGTCCGTCAGCGCAAAGCCCATCTCGGCGAGCGCCGGCGCTGCCGCGAACGCATCGCGATAGTCGAGTGAGCCGGTGTAATAGACGATCGCCGCGATCCCGAGAACGAAACCGAAATCGCCGACGCGATTCACCAAGAAGGCTTTCAGGTTCGCGAAAATGGCGCTCGGCTTGGTGTACCAAAAACCGATGAGGAGGTACGACACGACGCCGACCGCCTCCCAACCGAAGAACAACTGCATGAAGTTGTTCGACATCACGAGCATGAGCATCGCGAACGTGAACAAAGATATGTACGAGAAGAATCTCTGGTACCCCGGATCATCGTGCATGTAGCCGATGGTGTAGACGTGCACGCAGAACGAGACGAAGGTGACGACGCACATCATCAACACCGACAGATGATCGACGAGGAACCCGATCTCCATTCGGATCCCGTCGCTGACGAGCCAGGTATAGACCGACTCGTTGAACACGCCGACCTCTCCGGTCACCAGTTGCCACGCCACCCGCGCCGACAACACGAAGCTCGCACCGACGGCGGCGATCGTGACCACATGGGCCGCGGTGCGTCCGATCAGCCGGCCGAATAATCCCGCGATGATGGCTGCGGCCAGCGGCAGCAACGGGATCGCCAGCAATACTCGCGGATCCATCGACACCAACGTTGAGCTCAATTCACCCATCCCCTGCTCATCCCTTCATGGTGTCGAGATCTTCGACATTGATGCTGCGACGCTCTCGGAAAAGCACCACGAGAATGGCGAGTCCGATCGCGGACTCCGCAGCGGCGACGGTCAGCACGAAGAACACGAACACCTGACCATCGAGATCACCCAGAAAACGCGAGAACGACACGAAGCTGAAGTTAACCGCCAGCAACATCAACTCGATGCACATCAAGAGAAGGATGACGTTCTTCCGATTGAGAAAGATTCCGGCGACCGACAACGCGAACAAAATGCCGGACAGCGTCAGCATGTGCTGCAGGGTGATCATCGCGGACCCTCCCCGCCCTCGGCGTCGACGTCTTTCACGAGACGCACGCGATCTTCCCGGCGCACGGCCACTTGCTTGGCGACATCCTGCGGTTTGAGACCGGGACGACGCCGCATGGTCAAGGCAATCGCCGCAACGATGGCGACAAGCAGCAATACGGCAGCCAACTCGAAGGGGTAGACGTACTGCGTGTACAGCACTTCACCGAGTTCGCGCGTGTTGCTGTGATCGGCGGGATTACGGACCGGACCGACGGTCGCATCGACACCCAAGTTCTTGGAGTAGAACACCGCGATCATCTGCCCGATCACGATCAGCGAGACCACCCAACCGAGCCAGGCGTAGCGGGTGAACCCGCGCTTCACTTCTTCGACGTTAATGTCGAGCATCATCACGACAAAAAGGAACAACACCATGACCGCGCCGACGTACACGAGCACCAACACGATGGCGAGAAACTCCGCCTCGATGAGTAGCCACAGCGCTGCACTCGTAAAGAACGCGAGCACGAGACATAAGGCCGAGTACACCGGGTTACGGCTGACGATCACGCCGAGCGATGCCGCCAGCAGAATCGCCGAGAAACCGTAGAAGAGCAGCTCAACGAACACCCGAATCCCTCCCCTCTGTCACCGCGTTCACCGATAACGCGCGTCGGCCGCCTTATCGGCGTCGATCAACGCGCTATACCGATCGCCCACGGCGAGCAGCTTGTCCTTGGTCATGATGTTTTCCCCGCGATTCTCCATGTGGTACTCATGGATGCGGGTCTCGACGATGGCGTCGACCGGGCAGGCTTCTTCGCAAAAGCCGCAGTAGATGCACTTGAAAAGATCGATGTCGTAACGCGTCGTACGACGCGTCCCGTCTGCCGCAACGTCCGACTCGATCGTGATGGCGAGCGCGGGGCACACCGCCTCGCAGAGCTTGCAGGCGATACAGCGTTCTTCACCATTCGGGTACCGACGCAGAGCATGCAAGCCGCGAAAGCGCGGCGACTGCGGCGTCTTTTCTTCCGGATAGTTGACCGTGACTTTTTTGCGAAACAACGTACGCGCCGTCAGCGACATGCCGGCGAGCAGCTCCGTGAGCAGAAACGTTTTCGCGATGCTGCGTAGTGCCATTTCAGTCACTCCAAGGGCCGATGTCGAACCACACCATGAACCCCTCCACTGCAATCCACACGAGCGTCACGGGGATCAGCACTTTCCAACCCAGCCGCATGATCTGGTCGTAGCGATAACGCGGAAACGTGGCGCGATACCACATGAAGCAGGTCAGGAAAAAGAACAGCTTCAAGAAGAGCCAATGAAACCCTGGCGCGGCCAGCGGATGGTCCGCGGCGAGCAGCCCGTCGAAGGGGCTGAGCCATCCGCCGAGAAAAAACACCGCGGTTAACGCCGAGATCAAGATCATGTTGGCGTATTCGGCGAGGAAGAAGAGCGCAAAGGCGATCCCCGAATACTCGACGTGGAAACCCGCGACGATTTCAGACTCACCCTCCGCGACGTCGAACGGAGCGCGGTTGGTCTCGGCCACACCGGCGATCAAGTACACGACGAAGAGCGGAAAGAGCCAGATGAAGAACCAGTTGCCGACTCCCCCCTCCTGCGCCCGAACGATATCGCCGAGATTGAGCGTGCCCGCAGCCATCACCACCCCGACGAGCGCAAAGCCCATCGCGATTTCATAGGCCACCACCTGCGCAGCCGATCGCATCGCACCGAGAAACGCATATTTGGAGTTTGCGGCCCAACCGGCGAGGATCACGCCGTAGACGCCGACCGAGGTCAGCGAAAGGATGTACAGCAATCCGGCATCGATATCGGCAATGACGAGATTGGGATCGAGCGGCATGACCGCCCAAGCCGCGAACGCCGGGATCAAGGTGATCGCAGGCGCCACTCGGAACAGCCATTTGTTGGATGCCGAGGGGACGACCACTTCTTTGAGCAGCAACTTGATGACGTCGGCAAAGGGCTGAAAGATGCCGGGCACCAAGCCGAAAATGCTGCCGACGCGATTGGGCCCCTTGCGCAATTGGATCCAGCCGATGACCTTGCGCTCCCAGAGCGTCGTGAACGCGACGGAGAGAATGACGGCGACGGTCACGATGAGTATCCAGACCGTCGCACGAACGTACTCGGGTAAAGACGACCAGAGCGCAAAGAAATCGGCCATTACGCGACCCCCCTCGACGCTCTCGTCAGAGCGATCGCGGTCTGTTGCAATGCGGGGCTACGTCGGAGCACCGCATCGATCGCGTACATCGGAACGTCCAACGAGCCCAGATCGAGATCGGCAGAGCCGGATATCGCTGCGATCGCCGGCACGTGAGGCGACACCAACACGGACGGCACGGCAGCACCGGCACGCGCTGCCACCACTTGGGCGAGCGCGTCTCGAACCTCTTCGGAGCTCTGATAATCGAACCCCGCGAGTTCCATGGTGTTGCCGAGCACACGCAAAATCTTCCAGCCCGGCCGCGCCTCGCCGGGCGGCTTGGACACACCGGTTTGACTCTGCCACCGGCCCTCGAGACTGACATACGTCCCCC
>JBMTZD010000071.1:0-8851 GCA_049455235.1 Steroidobacteraceae bacterium | reverse complement strand
GGATCTGGACCGGGCGGGCTGAGCGCAGCCGCCCGTGCGGCTGAGGTCGGTGTTTCGCATGTGCTGCTCGAGCAAACGGCAGCGCATGCGAACACGATTCAGAAATACCAGAAGGGCAAGCACGTCATGGCTGAGCCCAATATTCTTCCTCTACGCAGTCCGATGCGATTCGAGGCGGGCACTCGCGAGAAAATTCTTGGCGAGTGGTCCGCTGGCCTCGATGAACACAAGGTCAACATTCGCTACGGATCCGAAGTCGTTGGCATCAGTGGCGCCAAGGGCGATTTCCATCTCAAGTTACAGGATGGAAGCGAAGTGCTTGCCGAGAATGTCATTCTCGGCATTGGCTTGCAGGGTAACCCACGTCGTCTCGGCGTGCCGGGCGATGGATTACCTTGCGTGCAGTACACGCTCGATGATCCTGACGAGTACAAGGGTGAGACGATCGTGGTTGTCGGTGCCGGCGATGCTGCGATTGAAAATGCTGTCGCGCTCTCCAAGCAAAACACCGTTTATCTCGTCAATCGATCGGGCGAGTTTTCCCGTTGTAAAGACGGCAATCTAGCGCTGATTCTGAAGACGATCGAGGCGGGCAAAGTGATCTGCCTGTACTCGACGCAATGCGCTTCTTTAACCGAGACGCCGGGTGGTGAGAAGCCCTATTTATTGGCACTCAATACCTCGACGGGCGATATGCAGCTTCCCTGCGATCGCATCATCGCGCGCCTTGGCGCAACACCACCGCGAAAATTTGTCGAATCTTGCGGGATCAAATTTCCATCCAGCGACCCGACGTCACTGCCGGTGTTGTCGACCTCTTATGAGTCGAATGTGCCAGGGTTATATGTGATCGGCGCCTTGGGTGGTTATCCGCTCATCAAGCAGGCGATGAATCAGGGCTATGAGGTTGTGGAGTTCATCCGCGGTAATCCGGTCGCGCCTGCGGACGAACCGTTACTCGCCGCCAAGTTTGCAGGAATTCCTGGGCACCGCTCGGTATCGGAAACTTTGCAGGCGATGCAACAGCGGATCCCCTTGTTTACCGAGGTCAACCCGCTGATGTTCCGCGAGCTGCTTCTCGGTAGCACGATACACGTGCTTAATCCTGGCGAAGTGGTCTTTAAGCGTAACGACTACACCAATTCTTTCTACACCATCTTCAACGGTGGTGTAGAGATTCAGATCGACGACAACAATCCGGCTAAGCGGATCCCGTTGATGCCTGGTCAGTTCTTCGGCGAAATGGGTTTGTTATCCGGGCGTCGCCGCACGGCCACCGTGCTGGCGGGTAAAGACTGCGTTCTAATCGAAACCCCAAGACGCGATGTCTTGAAGTTATTGAGCTCGGTCGATGCTGCGCGCGCGGTAATTGATCAAACGTTCATCGTGCGCGCCATTCAGAGTGGATTTGCGCCTCAAGCTAAGACGGCAGATTTGTTGCCCATCGCGGCAAAATCGAAATTAAATCGCTACAAGGCTGGGCAGGTTTTGTTTAGTGAGGGTGATGAAGCCGACGCGCTACACCTCGTTCGCAGTGGTTCACTCGCTGTGTTGCGATCAGTCGGTGGCCGCGAGATCGTCACTTCTTACGTGGCTGCCGGAAACTATGTCGGTGAGATGGGCTTGATGGGTAATACCCGTCGTAGCGCTACGGTGCGCGCGACGGTGGCGACCGAAACCATCAGTCTTGATGCCGATACCTTTGCAGAGCTCCTGCAGAAAAATCCGGCGCTGCGCTCAGAGCTCGAAGAGACCGTGCGACAGCGCATCGCAAGTAATACCCGCTTGCAGGGTCAAGATAATGCTGGCGCGCTGATTTCGTTCTTGCTCAAGCAAGGTTTGGGCGAGGCGACAGACGTTCTGTTGATCGACGAAACGCTTTGCGTCGGTTGCGACAACTGCGAGCGTGCATGTGCTGCTACGCACGGCGGCACCTCGCGTCTTGATCGTGCCGCAGGTCCGACCTTCGCGAACGTGCACGTCCCGACATCGTGTCGTCACTGCGAAGACCCGCATTGCATGAAGGACTGCCCGCCCGATGCGATTCGCCGTTCTCCGAACGGTGAAGTCTTCGTCGGTGACAATTGCATCGGCTGCGGCAATTGCGAGCGAAATTGTCCATATGGAGTGATCCAGTTGGCCGGTCCGCCGCCTGAGCAGCCGTCATTGGCGTCGTGGCTCATGTTCGGCAGTAAGAAAGAGAATGTGTTCGGCGAGGTGCAGGGCCTCGGCCGAAAGCATCATCACCATCATCATGATGATGGTCATGGCGCACCCAAGGCCGTTAAGAAAGCGGTCAAGTGCGATATGTGTAAGGGTCAGGATGGCGGTCCCGCCTGTGTGCGCGCTTGTCCGACTGGGGCAGCGCTGCGTGTCAGCCCTGAGGAATTTGTGGCGTTCGTGCAGCAAGAAGCATCGAGGTTCTGACCATGCACGAGTCGATGCTGAATTACGCCCAACGTCGTTATCTGAAAGTCGCCATCGGACTGTGTGTTCTGTCGATCGTCGCTTACGTCTGGCACGACCCGCTCTCGCCCCCAAATGGCGGCACTTGGCTCGGCTATACGTTAGGCGGAATCGGGGCGGCGCTGATTCTTTGGTTGACGGCCCTTGGGGTTCGAAAGCGCAGCTATTCGTCTTCACTTGGCACGTTGCGCGGTTGGACGAGCGCGCATATCTATCTTGGTCTTGCCCTCATCGTGGTGGCTACGCTGCATACCGGCTTCCAGTTCGGCTGGAATCTTCACACGCTTTGCTACGTGTTGATGATGATCGTCATCGGTAGCGGTATCTTCGGCATGGTCGTCTATCTGCGTTATCCGCAGTTGATGTCGTCCAACCGTGCCGGCACCAAACCGGACGTGCTGCTCGAAGAAATCAACGATCTCGACCAGCGCTCGCTACGGGTAGCCAACGAAATGCCCCGTCGTTTTGGCGATGTCCTGCGATCGAATCGAGAGGGCACTCGAATCGGCGGGAGCACGAGAGCGATTTTGGGTGGTCTCGATCTTTCGACGATCAATTTGCCAAGCGCCGGCGGTAGTTCTCAACAGGTCGCGAACCCTGAGCAGGCGGCCTTACTCGACTGGTTGGCCGACGAACTGGCGCGGAGTACCGATGGTGAGCTCACGAAGAGAATCGGCGACCTTCTCAGCGTGATCGCCACGCGCCGTAATCAGCTACGTCGACTGCGGCGTGATGCGCAGATTCGCGGCTGGCTCGAGATATGGCTTTATGTGCACGTGCCTGTGACGTTGGCTTTGATCGGCACGCTGATTGCGCACGTCGTCAGCGTTTTCCTCTATTGGTGAAGCGATGCGTATCCTGATTCGTACACTCGAGACCGGCACGACGGGCGTTGCAGTCGCCCGTGATCGAGTTGTCGAGGCCGATGTGATCGGCTTTGGGCGCGCAACCGATCAGCAAATTCATTGCAACGATCAACGTATCGGCCTGCAGCACGCCAAGTTCACGCGCTCGGACTCCGGGCTGCTGTTGTCGTGCGTGCCGCCGGCTCAAGCCGAGGTCAACGGTCGACTCTGTCGCGACGCGAGTTTGCGAGTGGGCGATGAAGTCAGTCTCGGGCCGATGCTGATCAAGATTCTCGAGACGCCAGCGGATTTCGATGCGGCAATCTCGGTTGAACACGATGCTCGAGAGTCAAAGGCTGCTGACGATGCGCCGCTGCCCGCTTTTGCAACATCGCTTGAGCAAGTGGGCTGGCGTAAGCGTCCGTGGGCGTGGGCCGGTATCACCATCACCTTATTGTTGGGTTTGATTTTGCCGTGGTTCTTTGTCGGTCGAGGCGATGCATCGGCTGCTTGGTTACGCGCGAGCGTACTGCCGAGCGATATGCAATGGACGTCGGGCGCGTTGCACAGTGCCCACGGCAAT
Source organism: Steroidobacteraceae bacterium (assembly GCA_049455235.1). GTDB lineage: Bacteria > Pseudomonadota > Gammaproteobacteria > Steroidobacterales > Steroidobacteraceae > UBA964. Next base: position 4,957 of record JBMTZD010000071.1, on the reverse strand, counting down.
CTCGAAGTCGAGTGCGAAGCCTGCCACGCCCAACCGTTCAGGCGCGTCCGAAATGAACAGTGCCTAGATTGTCACGCTAGTACGCTGCATCAGCATGTGCCGGCTGACCATCCCGCTGCGGCGGGCATGACCGCCGATCGTTGCACGAGTTGCCATGTCGAGCATGATGAACCATCAAATCTGGTGCAGCTCGACACGCGTATTTGCACCGACTGTCACACAGAGCCGCAAAATCACGGAGCGGGAGCAAAGGCCCTGCCGGTGACCGATTTCATCGCGCAACATCCCGATTTTCAGGTCAGCTTGTTGACCGCGCCGGATTGGAAAGTCACGCGCGCTAGATTGGGTGAATCGGCTCTAGTCGAGAAGTCGAATCTTGAATTCACTCACGCGGCGCACCTTGACCCCAAAGGCATCAAGGCACCGCAAGGCGAAGTCGTGATGGAGTGTGCGGACTGTCACACCCCGAGCGAGAGTGGCACTAGCTTTAAGCCCATCAACATGGAGCAGCACTGTGGTTCCTGTCATACGCTCGGCTTCGATCCCGCAGAGCCGCAGCGTAAGGTGCCGCATGGGGAGCCGAAGCTCGTCATGCAGACGTTGGTCGATCACTACAGCCGCCGATTCTTGAGTGGATACAGCGATTCGCTCGCGCCTGCTGACGGCGTGACGCCGCCTGGCGCTTCGTTGAGTGCTGCTGCGCGCGCGCGCGTTCTTGGAAATGCACAGCAGCGCGCTAATCTGGTGGCCGCTGATATTTTCGAGCGACGTGTCTGCGCTGACTGTCATACCGTCACTCGAGAAGGCACGAGTGCCGAACCGATCTGGAACGTGGCACCGGTGAAGTTGACGCAGACGTTCATGCCGAAAGCCCATTTCGATCACGCAGCGCACGCCACGGGCGATGCCACCTGTGAGACCTGTCATGCCGCGACCGACTCTAAAGTTGCAAGCGATGTGCTGATGCCGCAGATCAAGGTTTGTCGTGACTGCCATGGCGGTGAGACCGGGACCGAGGGCGGCCAGGTGCGTATCGCGAGCCCATGCGCGTCGTGCCATGTTTATCACGATGAGCAGGAGCCGAAGTGGGTTCCGGTGATGAAGAAAGTGATTCAGCAGGCGGCGGTACGCGAATGAGACGGCTTTGGTTGACGGCGCTATGCGCCGCCTTGGTGACCTCTTGCGGTGGCGGCGGATCAGGATCGTCGAGCTCTAACGTCAATGGTAGTTCAGCATCATCATCTGGCACCCCTGCTTGTGATGGTAGTTGCGCTAGCGCCAACACGTTTCTATCGACGGCTGACGTAGAAGCCGTGATTGCGCGTGGTGTCGCCGAAGCGCAGGCGAGAGGCGTCAAAGCAACGATCGCGGTCGTTGATCGAGTCGGCAATGTTCTGGCCGTGTTTCGCATGTCAGGCGCCCTCCAAGACGTGACGATGCGAACCAATGACGTATCGGCTTCGGCGCTGAGCGGCGGGCTTGAGAACGTCGAAGTCATTCCGGCGACGATGGCCGCGATCGCTAAGGCCGTGACGGGCGCTTATCTCTCGAGCGAAGGAAATGCCTTCAGCACGAGAACGGCAAGCCAAATTATTCAATCGCATTTCAACCCTGGCGAATTACTCACACCGGGTGGCCCGCTTTTTGGTGTGCAGTTCAGTCAATTACCGTGCTCTGACCTTGCAGCGCGTTTTACGCCGGAAGAGGCGGATATTGGTCCGAAACGCTCGCCCCTCGGGCTTGCGGGTGATCCAGGTGGCTTCCCGTTGTATCGCTCGGGCACGCCCGTGGGCGGCGTTGGGGTAGTCGTCGATCCTGTTTATGGAATCGATCGAAACGTACTCGATATCGATAGCGATACTGATGAGGCCGTCGCTCTCGCTGCGGCTGGCTCATTGGGAGCGCCCGAAGATCGTCGAGCAGATCGCATCACCGCCGATGGTAAGACGCTGCGATTCAGTGATATCCGCTCCGAGGATCTCCGATCGCGAATCGATTCGCCTCCTGCATTTGCATCGTTAATCGGTAGCGCGGGGCAACTCGTTGCAGTGCCTGGCTATAACGACGCGCCGGTTCGGGCAGGAACTGCGTTTGGACAAGCGCGATCGGGTATCCGCGCCGATAGTCAGGACTATGCTGGTCTCGATGCATTCGTACTAGTCGATGCAGCGAATAACGAACGTTATCGTCCCCGCGCCGGTACCGATGGCGCGGCAGCACTGACGGCCACGGAAGTCAGGGCGATTCTCACTAGTGCTTTGCGTGTTGCAAATCGCAGTCGTGCGCAGATACGTCGTCCGCTCGATACGCCAGCGCGTGTCTCGATCACCGTTGTCGACTCGCAAGGCGAAATTTTGGGATTGGTTCGCACCCGCGATGCGCCGATTTTCGGTATCGACGTGGCCGTTCAGAAAGCCAGGACCGCAACATTTCTATCGTCACCCGCAGCAGCAGAGCGCCTGACAGCCTTACCACCGGCTGTTTATTTGGACCGTGTGTTGGTGCGGCTGCGCGAGGAGTCACCGGCGCAGTACGTCTCTACGATGCGCGTGTTCCTGGGATTGCCGAATGCTTTAGCTGATGGCGCTACGGCGTTCTCGGCCCGCGCGACCGGTAATCTCGCGCGTCCCAATTATCCGGACGGTGTCGACGGTAATCCGTTTGGTCCTTTGTCACGCGCCCCTGGGCAGTGGAGCCCGCTTAATACGGGCTTGCAGATGGATCTCGTGCACAACGCCGTCATTCAGCACGTCGCTTTCGTCCGTGGGCTGACACCGGATACGCCACGCAATTGCAGTGGTGTGAGCGGCTTTGATCGTGGGTTTACCGTCAATGGAGCGGTACGCGCTTTAGCAAATGGCATCCAGATCTTTCCGGGTGGTGTGCCGATCTATCGAGGTGATCAGCTTATCGGTGGCATTGGGGTTTCCGGTGACGGTGTTGATCAGGATGACATGATTGGCTTCCTAGGTCTTGCGCAATCGGGCTTGGCGGGTTCGGCGCCACAGCATGCGCCAGTGAATAGGCGTTCCGATCAATTGGCGCCGAGTGGTGCGCGTCTGCGTTACGTCAATTGTCCGCAAGCTCCATTTTTGGATTCCAATGAACAGGAGCCCTGCAGTGGTCTTTGATCGCCAGTGGCTGCCGGTATTTTTGGGCTGTGCGCTCATGGGCTCTGCGTTAGCGGATGAGCCTTGTCCGCCATCGCAGCCAGCCGAGTCTGGGCGGCGTAGTTCGACGATTCCAGTGATTCCATATGAACCGGAGCCTTGCGATCCGAAACGAATCTCGCCTGCGCCAATGGAGGAGATGGGGTCTTTACAGGGATTCCCGGATCGATGGCGTATCGTCGAGGCTATTGGAATCAAAGAAAACCTTCTCGATCCCTATAACGGCCATAATCGGTTGAAGGGCGATCGGCCCATGTTTGGCGAGGATTGGTACCTCGCCTTCATCGGGATCTCCGACACGGTCTTCGAGCCGCGTTCGTTCCCGCTACCGGTCGGCGGCCCGGTCACCGCGAGACCTGAGTCTCTCAACACCTTCGGAAGTCCGAAGACGGAAATCTGGGCGCAGACGTTTGCACTCGAAACGGTGCTCTACCAGGGCAACACGACCTTCAAGCCGCCCGATTGGGAGTTTCGATTCACGCCGGCATTCAACGTCACTCGAGTTTCAGCGGATGAGCGAGGCTTGCTGCGTGCTCCCGCGGATGCGTCAAAAGTTCGCTACGACTCGGCGGTGGGTTTGCAAGCCGCGTTTGTCGACCGCCACTTACGCAACGTTTCACCGAACTACGACTTCGACAGCATTCGAATCGGCATTCAACCGTTTACGGCAGACTTTCGCGGCTTTCTGCTGAACGATGCGATGTTTGGTGCGCGACTGTTTGGCATTCGCTCGAACAATCGCTACCAGTACAACCTCGCTTGGTTCCGCCGGCTCGACAAAGACACCAATAGCGGTCTCAACGACGTATTTTCGCGCGGCTTGGCCTCGTTTCGCGACGATGATGTTTTCGCTGCAAATCTGTATGTCCAAGACTGGCCGACACTCGGCTTTTTCACGCAAGGCACGGTCGTCCACAATCGCAATCGCGAGGGCGGTCAGATCCAGTACGACGACAACGGGATCATCCAACGTCCGGTGTCACTCGGTGTCGAACGCTCGGGTGACTACGATGTCACGTATCTCGGTCTCTCGGGTGATGGGCATATCGGTGGGCTGAATCTCAGCACATCTGCTTACTACGCGATCGGCGACGCCGAGCGAGGTACTTTCGTCGATCGTCCGCAGCAAATTCGCGCGGGTTTCTTCGCTGCGGAGCTGTCAAAAGACTTTTCCTGGATCAGAGCGAGAGCTTCGCTCGCCTGGGGATCGGCAGACTCCGATCCGTTTGACGGGCGTGGGGAGGGTTTCGACGCGATCTTCGAAAATCCACTCTTTGCAGGCGCGGACACGAGTTTTTGGATACGTGAGCCGGTCCCTTTGATCGGCGGTGGTCGTGTGACCCGATCGGGTCGTAACGGCGTACTGAATTACCAGCGCTCCTCGAAGGAATTAGGCCAGTCGAAATTCGCCAATCCAGGTCTAAAGCTGATTGGAGTTGGTGCGGACTTTGATCTGACCCCCACACTGCGCGTGAGCACTAACGTCAATTGGTTGCAGTTCGTCGACACCGCGACGCTGCGCGTGGCACGTGCTCAAGGTGATATCGATAAAGACATCGGCCTGGATGCTTCAATCGCCGTGATCTGGCGCCCCATGGCTATTCAAAACGTGGTTGGTCGTTTGTCCGTGGCGACGTTAGTGCCCGGCGAAGGCTATCGCGACTTATTCGAAGACGACATGGCTTACGCCGTGCTCGGCAACCTCGTACTTACTTACTGATTTTGCAACACATGAAAAAGCTAGTCGCCGCCATCTTCACGCTATCCGGTCTCATGCTGTTACCGGG
>JBMTZD010000070.1:0-8996 GCA_049455235.1 Steroidobacteraceae bacterium | reverse complement strand
TTCGATGAGGCGTCGTCGTCCAGGGACTCAAAATCCCCATATTGTTTCATTAAAGAAACAAATTCAGAGGCATCCGCCTCACTGACCCCGTTTTGTGTCGATTCAGGCCCATTCAGAAGGGCCGAGCCCGATCCCTCGAGCAGATTCAACAGTGCAGAAGTGCCAGACATGGTGCCAAACGTTGCCGGTGCAATTTAACTACACCGGTATTTGCAACTAGGATGCCAACCCGTCCGGCATGGGTCTTGCGAGCGCATCCATCGCCTTTTGCTCACGCTGCGTTGCCTCGCGCGTCGCTGCCTTGGAGGCCCGATCAGAGGCATTTTCAATCGCGCGCGCGAAATTACGCTTCTGCACGGCCTCTTCCAGCGCTGCATCGACGAAGAACTGCGCTTGAGCAACTTCGTTTCTTTGGGCAACGGACATTTGCGATAACCAGCCGGAAAAATCACGATAGTTCCGCCAGGTCACAATATTCTGACCCTCCGCCTCTTGCCGGCGAGTCGACTCGGCATAGTCGCGGCAATAATTTTCCACCACGGTCAGTCGCTCTTCCTGAACCGCTAGTTCGCCACGACGCTGTGCGACGATCGCCTCGGAAGCTTTGGCGACGGCGTCACCGATTCGCGCCACACGCTGTAAGCGCGCCGCGCGCTTTGCCGCCCGATCACTCATCCGAGTACCGACTGCAACTGATGAAAGCCCTGCTCGAGTGATACGGACTCATCAGCGTCTTGCGAAAGGAACTCCCTAAACACGGCTCGTCGCTGCAAGGCTTCGTCGAGTTCGGGATTGGTACCCTGTCGATACGCACCGACCGCGACGAGATCCTTGTTTTCCTCATAAGTAGCGAGCAGCCTTCGGAATTTCGTAACCAAGGCACGTCGCTCACCCGAAACCAATTTGGTTGCAAGACGCGAGACCGACACGCTGATATCGATCGCTGGGTATTGGCCCATCGCGGCAATATCGCGCGAGAGCAATACGTGACCATCCAGGATGGCACGTGCGCCATCGACGATGGGGTCATTGGCATCGTCGCCCTCAGCGAGGATCGTATAAATACCGGTGATACTGCCAGCAGCGCTGACATTACCGGCACGTTCGACAAGTTCGTTGATCAAGAAAAAGACCGATGGCGTATAGCCTTTAGTCGTCGGTGGCTCACCAACAGCGAGACCCACCTCGCGCTGCGCATGCGCGACGCGAGTCAATGAATCCATCAACAAAAGGACATTCTTTCCCTGGTCTCGGAAGTATTCTGCGACAGCACAGCTGTAATGAGTGGCGCGAAGACGCACGACCGGCGAACGATCGCCAGGAGCGGCAATCACGACGGACCGCTTGAGCCCCTCTTCACCGAGCGTTTCATGTACAAAGTCGAGCACCTCTCGACCACGCTCACCGATCATGCCGATGACGATCACGTCGGCTTCTGTGAAGCGCGTCATCATACCGAGCAGCATGCTCTTACCGACCCCACTGCCTGCGATCAATCCAATTCTTTGACCACGACCTACGGTCAGAAACGTGTTGATTGCGCGTACACCGACATCGAGTGGCGCTGTGATGGCAGCACGATGCAGCGGATTCTTTTTCTCGCCTCGAAGCGGTACAAACACATCCGGCACGATGGCAGGGCCACCATCGAGCGGCTCACCCATCCCGTCGACCACACGCCCGAGCAAACCCGCACCCACACCGACGCGAGCGGTCAATGTGAGCACTCGAACCGCCGTGCCCGGTAACAACCCCTGCACAGCCGATAAAGGCATCAACATCACTTCACCATCGCGAAATCCAACGACCTCGCAGACGATTCCCTCACCCTGCTCCGCCATCACCTCGCAATAAGCACCCAGTGGCGCACGTACGCCGCGCGCCGACAAAATCATACCGGTGACTCGGGTCAACACACCGCGCACAGACGGCGCTGAAATCTCCGTGCTCGAGAGACGATTCTGCAAAGTCTCGAGCAATGAGCCGGAACTCATGATGCGTCCCGCATGACCTCAGCGGCGGCGGCCAGTGCAGCCTCACGCACTTCACGCACGCGATTCTCGAAACGATCGTCGATGACTTTATCGCCCGCGCCCAAGATGACTCCACCTCGCGCAACCAAGGGATCCGACTGTAATCGAATATTCACCGGACGCTCGTTCGCTCGCTCGAGTAGAGCAACATCCTCCGGATGCAAACGAGCAATAATCACTTGGCCCTCGCCCAGAGCAGAATCGAGTGACTCCTCAAGCGTTGCCTGCACAACCTGCAGGTAGCGACCGAGCCCTACTTCACTCTGCAGGTTTTGTCTCGCGATTTGAGCGCCGATATCGAGGCTCGCGCGCGCCAGAGGCACAACTAAGTCGCGTTCTAATAAAGCCTGCTTCTCCGACAACTCCCTGGCCGCCGCATCCAGCGCGATCATGGCTGCATCCAGTGCGGAGGCCATCTCGGCAAGCGCTGCGTTACGACCACGCTCCTCGGCTTCAGTGATTCTGGCGGCGATCTCTTCCTCGCTCGGGCCGGATTCGAGCGGCATCAGATCGACGAGTTCTTCCGACGAGGAATCACCAATCGGCTCTATCGCCAAGTCGGAGAGTAACTCTGGAATATCATCTGCCGGTGTGATGATGGCGACGTCGCTTGCAAACTGCGAGGGAGCAGCCATCTGCTTGGCATGCTCGCGCAACAAGAAACCGGCTCGACGAATCGCGAAATGTCGCGCCGCAAATGATGCCGTGCCGTCGTTATCCCGCCGTCGCAACGTTTCAGAAGCGACGAACGGCGTAGCCGCCTTGAACATTTCGACTCGTCCTTATACGTAGTCGGCGCCGCGACCCGAGAGCATCATTTCGCCCGCGTCGGACAAACGACGCGCGGTACGCAGGATCTGCTTTTGCGCCTCTTCCACTTCCGATAGGCGCAATGGGCCTCGACCTTCCATTTCGTCGACAAACATATCGCGAGCACGTGCCGACATATTGGAGAGGAACTTGTCTTTGACAAGCTCGTCCGCACCCTTGAGGGCGACCATGAGCTGTTCGCTCGGCACGTTCCGCATGAGCGTCTGGATGCTGCGATTGTCGCAGCCCGACAAATTTTCGAACGCGAACATATTGTCTTGAATACGCTGCGCAAGATCTGCATCTTTTTCACTCAGACGCTTCATCATCGATTGTTCGATGTCGGTCTTGACGAAGTTCATGATCTTAGCGGCGGCCTTCACACCACCCACACTCGAAGACTTCAGCGACGAGTTCGATGAGAACTGTTGCTTCATGATCGCCTCGAGCTCTGCCATCGCCGTCGGTTGAATAGTTTCGAGAGAAGCCACGCGCGAGAGCACCTCGGGACGCAAGGTCTCGGGTAAGAAACGCATGACGTCAGCCGCCACGTCGTAATCAAGGAATGACAGCACGATCGCGATGATCTGCGGATGCTCCGCAGCGATCATTTCAGCGATCGAGCGCGCGTCCATCCATTGCAGCACCTCGAGACCGCGATTGGCCGAGGCCGGCATGATGCGACTCAGCACGCTGCTCGCTTTATCTTCGCCGATCGCAGCACGCAGCACATTTTCAAGATAATCGATGCCACCACCGATGTTCGTCTGCTTTTTGATGGTGGCGATGAATCCGTCGAGAACGGCACTGACCGCCTCTTGCGAAAGATCGGCGACCGAGAGCATCGCCGAACTCAGGTGCTGTACTTCTTTGGGTGCCAGATGACGAATGACGCTCGCTGCCTCTTCTTCGCCAAGTAGCATGAGCATGACGGCCGCACGCTGCGTGTTCGAGAGTGCCGCAACCTCAGCGGCCACCTGTTCCGGATCCGGCCCCTCGGGAGCGGTCGCCAATGCCATTACTTCAGCCATGATCGTCTCCGCTTTATCCGATGTCGCGCGTAATCAGGTTCTTCAACACGAGCGCCACGCGCTTCGCGTCTTGCTCGACCATCATGCGCACGACCGTGACCTTGTCGTCGTAACTGTTGGCAGTGTCCAACATCTCGGCCGAGATACCCGCCTTCTTCTTCGGTTTAAGTCGAGCCTTGAGGCGCGCTTTGAACTCTTCCATCGACTCGCCTTCGCGCATCTCGATGGTCTCGCCGTCGGTCGCCTCGACACCGCCGGTTCCCGCTGCACCAGCGACCAGGTCACTCGCGCCACCGCCAGCTAAGGTATCGGCTGACAGATCTCCACTGGCAACCAGCGCGGCCTTCATCTCATCCGGCGACATTTGCGCAGCGGCAGGCGGCGGTGGGATATACGTGATGCGATTCATAATCGGTCGAACCACCAGGAAGCCCACCAGAGCGATGGCCAAGGCGACGAGCAGATATTTAGCGACATCAAGATACTGCGGCTGCTGCCAGATCGGAAGCGGCGTGATCGGCGCCGGCGGCTCGAAGCTCGTGCTGATGAGGTTTACGACGTCGCCACGATTCGCATTGAATCCGACAGCGCCTTGCACCAAGGAGGTCAGACGCGCGACTTCCTGTGCAGGCAATGGACGACGCGCAGGCGGCTCGGTCGAGCCCGGCGCTGCGATCGCATCGTTGATTGCCACAGCCACAGTCAGACGACGCATACGCGGAGCTGGATCGACCACATACTGCACCGAGCGATCCATCTCGTAATTCTTGGCTTCGCTGCGCTCCTGACCACGAATGACCGGCTCGTTCGCGCCCGGCGCCGATTCTGGCGATACAGCGGCATCCGGAGTCGCAGCCACAGGCGGTGGTGGTTCGTTAGAGAGCGATCCCGGCACGCCCTCCGACTTCGGTTCGGTGGTCGTCGACTCACGCAACTGTTCAGAACGAACTTTGGTACCCGTGCTAGTCGGATCAAAGTTCTCTACGGTGCGCTCGATCACCGAAAAGTCGAGATCGGCGTTGACCTGTGCTCGCACGTTGTTGGCGCCGAAGATGGGCCCCAACAGCTGCACAACGCGATCGGCGTAATCGGCCTCAAGTCGTTGGCGCAACTCGAGCTGCTTGGCACTGAGATCTTTCGACTCGGGCGTCTCCGTCAAGAGTCGACCAAACTGATCGACGACCGACACATTCGCCGGAGTCATGTACGGAATACTGGACGATACCAAATGGACGATGGCCTGCACCTGCCCTTCACTGACTGCGCGTCCATTGTAGGGAGTCAAAATGACCGATGCCTTCGGATCAGCACGATCTCGCACAAAAGCGCTTTGGCGCGGCAACGCCAGATGAACTCGCGCATCCTGAACCGTATTGATACGACGAATACTCTGCGCGAGCTCCTCTTCGATCGATGCGTTATACCGAGCTTGCTCCATGAACTGGCTCGTACCGAGTGGCATATTTTCTTTGAGGCCGGAATACCCTGTCGTCGCCTCGCGCGGTAATCCGGCGGCGGCCAACATGATTCGTGCTTCATGGAACTCGCTCGCCGGCACTTGCAGCGCACCCGTCAAAGGGTCGAGAGAGACATCCACACCATTTTTCGTGAGCAACTGCTGCGCTTGCTCCTTATCGGAATCTGCCATGCTGGGATACAGCGAGCGCGGCGGCGAAGCGGACATAGTCGCGTAAACGACCACGGCCAACAAAACCACCAAGCCAATGCCGAAGTACGGCAGAGCCGTACGCACCATAGGGCGTTGCAAAAAGGCACCAAGCCCACCGGCGCTAGTAGTTGTTAGCGACGTGCCCGCGGGGTCATCGCCGGCGTTCATCCTCGCGACGTCACGCGAAGTCGATACCGTGACGCCACCAACACTCAAGCCAACACGAGCGGCATCGAGTCTGGGACCGAGAACATCTGCTTCGACGGTAGCCATTTATTACACCGACATGCTCATGATTTCTTTATAGGACTCCAGGATCTTGTTACGAACCTGGACGGTCGCTTCGAAAGCCACCGAGGATTTCTGCATTGCGATCGCGACATCCGTCAGCGATACGTCATCGCCACGAACGTAAGCGGTCTGCAATTCGCGCGAGACGCGCTGCTGTTCGTTTACGCGATCGAGCGCGAACTTCATCGTATCGGTGAAGTTGACCTTCGGTTCGCCCGAAGGCGGCATTAAAGGCGATGCCGGCCCACGAACTTCGCCAGCTTCGATACCAGGCGGACGGACTGACTCGCGCATTTGGCGTAGTTGCTCGAGTGCCTGCTTCATGGCAATCGACTGAATGCTCATGCGCTCACCATCATCATGCCGCTGTCACGCAATCGAGCGAGCTTGTAACGCAAGGTTCGCTCGCTGATACCGAGTTTGGCAGCCGCAGCCATCTTAGTGGGCGTATCGCGCAGGGTCGCGATGATGAGCTCGGCTTCCTGCGCAATGCGCCAATCTGCAAGAGACTCCGGCGCATCAATGGCGACATCGTTATCGCCTACAGCTTCATCAACAGAGACGGTCTGTGGCGCAGGCAGATCACTCGAGGGAAGCGGCATCGGAATGAAATCGTTCTCAATCGGAAGGCCGTTATCAAGGCCAAGATGCTCTGCGCGCAGCAGTGATCCGTCCGCAATTACCATTGCGCGTTGGATCACATTCTCCAGTTCGCGGACGTTGCCAGGCCAATCGTAGGCACGCAGAGCCGCGATTGCCGACTCATCGAGACGCATCGCACCAGAGATGTATTGATGCTTGCTCACCATCGCACGAGCGAGCGGAATAATGTCGCCAGGCCGCTCACGCAGCGGTTTTAACTGCAGCGGAAAAATATTGAGCCGGTAATACAAGTCTTCACGGAAGCGGCCGGTCGCTACATCCCCTTTGAGATTGCGATTGGTCGCGGCGAGTAAACGAAACTGGGTTTTCTGCGGCTTAGTTGAACCGAGCGGTGTGAACTCGCGCTCCTGAAGGACGCGCAACAACTTCGCTTGCACATTAGGCGGAAGCTCGCCGACCTCATCTAGAAACAACGTGCCGCCATCGGCCTGCTCAAAGTAACCGTGGAAGCGCTGTACGGCACCGGTGAAGGCGCCCTTCTCGTGACCGAACAGGAGGTCTTCAACCATCGACTCGGGCAAGCAAGCGCAGTTGAATGCGACGAACGGACCACCGCTACGGAGCGAGGTCTCGTGGATGTAGCGGGCGAGAACTTCCTTACCCGTGCCCGAAGGACCCCCAATCAACACGGTCACGTCGGTGCGTGCCACCCGCGATGCCAACGCAAGCAGCTGCGCGGTGAACGGATCGCCATAGACGACCGAACCGGCTGCTGCCTCGGCATGGACATTCGCGTTGTTCATGGACTCTGACACGACGGACACACGACACCTTCCCTGATCAGGTATCGAGGAGAAGCAACCTGCGTGCCAGAGGATATTTAATTGAATTAAAACAGCAGGTTAAGTCCCAACCGGCGAGGGGAGAACCTTACTGTCGGGATGCCGACAGGTCGTATTTACGAAGCCGTTCGATCAGCGTCGTGCGAGCCAAGCCTAAGAGTTCCGCCGCGTGGGTGATATTGCCCTCGGTCACTTTCATCGCCTCGCGAATCCAGGCGGACTCGAAATCCGCCAACATCTGCTTCAGATCCACATTGGCGTTCGACAAGGTCGGTGCGGCTGAGGCAGGCAACGTCGCGGACCAGTTCGATGAGGGCTCGTCGATGACAAGATCAGCAACGTCCGCGACGCAATCGGCCGCCGCGAGCGCAGCCTCTTTGGCCGAGGCGCCATCCTCATCACCCCGAAAGAGCTCGAGGATCGCGGCCTGCTCATCGGGCGAACTCACGTTCGAGACCGTCGAAGCACCGCGCGGCAGCATGGATGACGGAATCGACTTGAGCGACAACTCCTGCCCGGGCCAGAAGACCGTCAGACGCTCAACCAAATTGAGTAGCTCGCGACAGTTTCCGGGCCACGAATACGAGGTCATCCACTGTCGCAAATCTTCGCTCGCGCGAATAGGCATATGACCGGGCGTCGCGCAACGTTTGGCAAAGTGATCGAACAAGATCGCAACGTCATCGCCACGGTCACGCAGCGCCGGCACATAAAGCGGTACGACATTCAGCCGATAGAACAAATCGGCCCGGAATTTCCCTTGCGAAATCGACTCTTCTAATTGACGGTGAGTCGCTGCGACGACTCGAACGTTGACCGGAATGGAGCGATCATCACCCACTCGATCAATGACACGCTCTTGCAAAACACGTAGCAGTTTCACCTGCATGTCGAGGCGCATGTCGCCGATCTCATCTAAAAATAACGTGCCCGCGTTCGCCAGTTCAAAACGACCTCGACGATCCGCGAGCGCCCCGGTGAAAGCCCCTTTTGTGTGGCCGAAAAGCTCGCTTTCCAAAAGATCAGCCGGAATGGCGCCACAGTTCACCGGAACGAAGCGATTCGACTGACGAGTCGAGAGCCGATGCAGGGATTGCGCGACGAGTTCCTTACCCGTGCCGGATTCGCCAAGAATGAGTACCGTACTATCGGAGACGGCGACGCGACGAATGAGCGCGCGTAGCGAGCGCATGGCCGGCGAATCGCCAGCCAAGACGTCGAGTGCATCGCCCTCTACGGAGCGTTTACCGGGGTTGGCAGCCAAACGGCGCCCCCGCGCGACCCTTACGCGTCAAACACCCTCTCCCTGATGTCCGTCCTTTCCATCCATTTTGGATAGAAAACAGTCGGATACTACATCAGGGAGACGAAGAAAAAGCGGCGTTCAGGTACGAACGACGAACATCCGCTGGTTGACTTGCCCCACCGTCACGGGGTTGATGGATGCCCAAGCCTCTCGAACCTGGCCGAGTAGGTCCTCGCACTCAGCGAGATCCGCCGAATCGGTTAAGCCACCCGCCCGAACCAGCTTACGAATCAAAAACTGATAAAAATCATCAAGATGTGAGGCAACTGAGCCGCCCTTCTGGACGTCCAAAGTCTCACGTAAACCATTGAGGATCGCGAGTGCCCGGCTGACCGAGGAGCTAACGGCTCGACGCTCAGTGCGCTCGGCGTGGGCGCGCGCTAGACGGATCGCCTGAATGGCGCCGTCGTA
>JBMTZD010000069.1:0-9014 GCA_049455235.1 Steroidobacteraceae bacterium | reverse complement strand
GTTCAAATTTTTCCTTGGACACGGCTGTTATCTCCTGAACAGAAAGGGTGAATACGAAAAGGCTTTACTGCTTGATGATCGATTGCGCCACGTTCGGCGGCACTTCCATGTACTTCGAAAATTCCATCGTGAAAGTCGCGCGACCTTGGCTCATCGAGCGCACGGTCGTCGCATAACCAAACATTTCCGATAGCGGCACTTCGGCATTGATCTGCTTGCCCGACGGCGAATCATCCATACCGGTGATCTGACCGCGACGACGATTCAAATCGCCGATCACATCGCCCGAATAATCTTCCGGCGTGACAACTTCAACCTTCATGATCGGCTCGAGGATCACGGGCTTCGCATTGCGGAAACCGTCTTTAAATCCCATAGAGCCTGCGATCTTGAAGGCCATTTCGTTCGAATCGACATCGTGGTAAGAGCCGTCGAACAAAGTTACTTTGACATCGACAACCGGATAGCCCGCGATGACACCCGTATCGACGGCTTCTTTGACGCCTTTGTCGACCGCCGGGATGTACTCGCGCGGAACGACACCGCCCACGACGCCATTGATGAATTCGTAGCCTTTGCCGAGCTCGTTCGGCTCGATCTTGAGCCACACGTGGCCGTATTGACCGCGACCACCAGACTGGCGCACGAACTTTCCTTCGGCTTCGATGGTGCCGCGGATCGTTTCGCGATAAGCCACCTGCGGCTTGCCGACGTTCGCCTCGACCTTGAACTCGCGCTTCATACGATCAACGATGATCTCGAGGTGCAGCTCGCCCATCCCAGAGATGATCGTCTGACCCGACTCGGGATCGGTATGCACGCGGAACGAGGGATCTTCTTTCGCGAGGCGTTGCAACGCGAGCCCCATCTTCTCTTGGTCGACCTTGGTTTTCGGCTCGACCGCAACCGAGATGACGGGGTTGGGGAACACCATCTTCTCGAGGGTGATCACCTTATTCTCGTCGCAAAGCGTATCGCCCGTCGTCACGTCTTTGAGACCGACTGCCGCTGCGATGTCACCCGCACGAACTTCTTTGATTTCGGAGCGTTCAGACGCATGCATCTGCAGCAAGCGGCCGATGCGCTCCGTTTTCGATTTGGTCGGTACGTAGACGGCATCACCCGAACTCAACACGCCCGAATAGACGCGGAAGAAGGTGAGATTGCCGACGAACGGATCGTTCAAGATTTTGAAGGCCAAGGCGGCAAACGGAGCGTCATCAGACGCCGAGCGAGACGCCTGTTCGCCATCGTCATCAAGACCTTTGACCGGCGGAACGTCCACAGGCGATGGCATGTAGTCGACGACCGCATCGAGCAGCGCTTGCACGCCTTTATTCTTGAAAGCCGTACCGCACATACAAAGCACGATCTCGTTACGCCAAGCGCGCTCGCGCAATCCGGCTTTGATTTCCTCGAGCGAGAGCTCAGCCCCTTCGAGGTATTTATTCATGAGAGATTCGTTCGCTTCTGCCGCCGCTTCGATCATCTGCGTGCGATAGGTTTCAGCGTCGGCGCGTAACGCTTCGGGGATCTCGCGATACTCGAAGTTCATGCCCTGCGTTTCGGCGTCCCAGTAGATCGCCTGCATGCGCAGCAAATCGATCACACCTTCGAAAGAGTCTTCGGCGCCGATCGGCAACTGGATCGGGACCGGGTTGCCGCGAAGACGAGTCTTGATCTGCTCGACGCAGCGCAAAAAATTCGCGCCGGAACGATCCATCTTGTTGACGAACGCGATACGCGGCACGCCGTAACGATTCATCTGACGCCACACCGTCTCCGACTGCGGCTGCACGCCGGCAACAGCGCAAAACAGCGCTACGGCCGAGTCCAGCACGCGCAAAGACCGCTCGACTTCGATGGTGAAGTCGACGTGCCCCGGAGTATCGATGACGTTGATGCGATGCTCGGGGAAGGACTTATCCATGCCCTTCCAGAAGCAGGTAGTCGCGGCGGAGGTGATCGTGATGCCACGCTCCTGCTCCTGCTCCATGTAGTCCATGACGGCAGCACCGTCATGCACTTCACCGATTTTGTGCGAGACACCCGTGTAGAAAAGAATGCGCTCGGTCGTCGTCGTCTTCCCGGCGTCGATGTGCGCCGAGATTCCGATGTTCCGGTAGCGTTCTATGGGTGTTGCACGCGCCATGGCGGATCTGACGCAGGAAAAATCCTGCGGTGACGATTACCAGCGGTAGTGCGCGAAAGCCTTGTTGGCTTCAGCCATACGGTGCGTATCTTCACGCTTACGCACGGCAGCGCCACGATTCTCGGCGGCTTCCAATAATTCGTGAGCCAGACGGAACGCCATGGACTTCTCGCTGCGAGCACGGGCCGCTTCGATGACCCAACGCATGGCGAGTGTCTGACGACGCGGAGCGCGCACTTCGACGGGCACCTGATAGGTGGCGCCACCGACGCGACGCGACTTCACTTCGACGACCGGCTTGACGTTATCGAGCGCCTGCGACAGCAGATCGATGGCATCGCCACCCTGCTTGCCGGTCTTCTCGGAGATACGATCGATCGCACCGTAAATGATGCGCTCGGCAGCCGACTTCTTCCCGCTCTTCATGACGACGTTCATGAACTTGGCGAGCATGTCGCTGTTGAATTTCGGGTCCGGCAGGATGTGGCGGACGGGGGCTTGTGCACGACGTGACATCGATTAACTCCTGAGCCTTATTTCTTCGGGCGCTTGGCGCCGTACTTCGAGCGACTCTGCTTGCGGTCGTTCACACCGGCGCAGTCGAGCGTGCCGCGCACCGTGTGGTAACGCACACCCGGCAGATCCTTCACACGACCGCCGCGGATGAGCACTACCGAGTGCTCCTGGAGGTTGTGGCCTTCACCGCCAATGTAGGAGGTGACTTCGAAGCCGTTGACGAGACGCACGCGGCACACTTTGCGCAGCGCGGAGTTCGGCTTCTTCGGGGTGGTGGTGTAGACGCGGGTGCAAACACCACGCTTCTGGGGGGCAGCGCCGAGAGCGGGCACCTTCGTCTTTTCAGCACGGGTGCGGCGCGGGGCGCGAATCAGCTGACCTGTCGTGGCCATGCGTTCTCCAAGTCTTCAGCGTTGCAAGAAATCGAAAACAGCTGGACAGGAGAAGTCGCTCGCAAGATCCGCAAAAACATCTACCCGCAGCACGAAACTGGGGCAGAGAACCCGGACCTACGACCGACAGCTCGACGACCGGCTGCGGCGGGCGAGCTTCCGAGACAACCCGGGCCACCCCCTCGCGGGGGCGGCCCGGAATCTCGTAAGCCGCTGTTTTACGGCACCCAGCCTAGAGGCGGGTACCGATAAAGGCCGCGGATTCTAGGAAGGCATCCGCGGCCTGTCAACGGTTAAAGCGGCAATCAGAACCGATACTTGATGCGCGCACCCCAGCTGCCCGGGCGATCCAGGAACTGGAACGGACCCAAGGCCGACATCGGGTAGGCCTTATCGGCGCAGTTGCGGCAGTCGATCGCGGCCGTCAAACCCGGCACGTTCTCGAAGCGCAACGACACGCCGGCGTTGATGTAGGTCTGCTTGCCCGACCAGGTGCCATTGACCGCCGTCGGATTACCGGTGGTGCCGATGGCGTACTCGTCGCTTGTGTTGAAGCCGAAGCTCGGGATCCAAGTGATCGCACCGGCAGCGAACTCGTAGCTCGCGTTCATGCTGATCGTGTAATCCGGCGCGCGAACCGGCGTCGCGATCTCACCGAAGGCATCGACGAAATTCGCGTTACAGGCCGGAGCACCCTGGAAGGTACCGGTCGGGTTCGCACGACAGATCGCCGCCTGATCCAACACGCGCTGGCTGATGTTGACGTATTTGGCATTCTGCATGCCGAGGCCAGCGGTGATGTTGAGACCGTCGATCGGGACCCAGGTCGCGTCGATTTCGATACCGTAGTTCTCGAGATCCGCCGGGTTGGTGGTCGTCGAGATCTGCAGGCCGTTCACATCGATACGAGCCGGGATCTGGATGTCGTTGGTCATCGAGTAGAACGCCGTCGCGTTCAAGCGGAGGCGGTTGTCGAAGAGATCGGCACGGGTACCGAACTCGTACGACCAAACGGTCTCAGGGTAGAACGGAATGAACGCCACGTTGGACGTTGCGCGTGCCGGCCAGCCACCTGACTTGAAACCACGGGTCGCCGACAGGAAGAACATGACGTCATCGGACACGTCGTACTGCAGCGCGACGCGCGGGGTCCACACCTGCTCGTTGAGCGTCAGCGGAATACCGGCGGCGGCGATTGCGGAGGTCGACAGAGCCGCGCCCGTTGCGCCGACGTTGCGATCGATCGAGAAGTCTTTGGTCTCCTCGGTGTAGCGAATGCCCGCGGTCAGCGTGAAGGCGTCATTGAGTTTGAAATCGCCTTGGCCGTAGATGGCGTAGGTCTCGAGACCATTCTTCATCGTACGGTCGGCTGCAACGGTAAAGGCACCGGTGGTGGCGTTACTGTTGCCGTTGGCGAAATCGGTGACGTTGTCCTCGTTCATGTAGTAAACGCCGGTCGTCCAGTTCAAGCGGCCAGACTGACCGTTGAGCTTGATTTCCTGCGAAAACTGCTCGTGATCGCCCATGTTGATGAGCGGCGAGAAACCACGGCTGTTCGTGGCGCGCGGAAGTTCACCACCCGAATCGACGAGGAAGTCGTGATCCGTGTCGCGGAAACCCGTGACTGCGGTCAAGGTGATGTCGTTGTTGAGTTCGCTCGTCACGATCAACGTCGCGGCGCGCGTGGCCGCCTCGTTACCGATCGGCAGATTCGCCTTGGCGCCGGTGATGATGCCGGCCAATGAACCCTGCGTGATCTTGTTATTGACGATGCGATTGCCATCGGCGTTTTCGACGTTCAGGAAGTTCGTGTTGCGATCGTCCACGTACTCACCGATGAAATCGATGGTGACGCCATCGACCGGGAGGAAGCGGATGTCGGCACGCAGGCCCGAGGCATCGCGGTCATTGAAGTAGTCACCGGTTGACACCTGCAAGGCGTAACCATCGTCTTTGACGCGATAGGCCGAGAACTTGGTCAACAAGCGATCGCTGATCGGCAAGTCGATCGAAGTACGTGCCGTCCAAAGACCGAAGCGACCGATTCCAGCCTCAACGTAGCCCTTGAGTTCTTCGCCGGGCTTCTTCATCACGACGTTGATCGCACCACCAGTGGTGTTACGACCGAAGAGCGTGCCCTGCGGGCCGCGCAGCACTTCGATGCGCTCGACATCGAACAAGCTGAAATTGTTGTGGTTCTGACGGGCGACGTAGACATCGTCGACGTAGGTACCAACCGGCAGGTCGAACGTGGCGATCGACTCGCCGTTACCGATACCGCGAATGTAGAGCGAGCTCGAGGTGCCAACACCGACGTTCGAGTTACCCGTCAGGTTCGGAATGTTGCGCACGAGATCGTAGGTGTTGAACACCTGACGCTGCTCCAGCTGATCGGCCGTGAACGCCGTGATGGCGATCGGCACGTCCTGCAGGCTCTGCTCGCGGCGCTGAGCCGTGACCGTGATCTCCTCCAAGCCGCCAGAGGCGTCCTGGTCTTGTGCGGTTGCCGTGGCAGCGGCCGTCAACGCGGCGGCAGCCAACACCCACTTAGCATGTTGCATATTTGTCACAACTCCATTGCCGAAAAACTACAGACACAACGACGGATCGTCTTACATCGATAACGACTCTGCAATACCCCCACCAACTAACGGACATCAAAACCAGCTGAAATTGAATGAGATGCTGACCCGCGGCGTCTTGGAGGGGTTGGGCGGCACCTCGTGACGCAACCAACTTTCAAAAAGCACCACCTGCCCTGCCTTGGCAGTCACCGTGTGCCAAGGTCTCAAGGCCTCGGGCGCATCCGCCCGTCGGGGCGGGGCCGCCATATAACGATCGAGCCGCGGATCCTCGAACTTCAAGCCCGACGCACCACTTGGCGTCCGAACGTAATAGGTGCCGCTGATGGTCGATAACGGATGCAAGTGCAGACTGTGCGCCACGCCCTCCGGCATCACGTTGACCCAGCAATCGGTCATCGACAGATCTCGACCCTCGAGGTCGAGGGCCAAAGATTTCGCGTAGCGGCGTACGTGCGTCGTGAGTGCGCGCTCGAGTCTCGCAAAGGTCGGCGAGAGCTGTTGCATGCGGCACAATGAACCGTAAGACGTGTAGCCCCCGGGATAGTTACGCGTCGACCACCGACGCCCCGCCAGATCATCCTCTCGCAGTTGCAGGCACTCGGCGAGCAAGCGTCGATTCAGATCGCTACGCCCACCTCGCTGTAACGGCGCGACGTATAAAAGCGTGGGAAACAAGGCTCGAACGCGAGAATTCATTGATCTGATCCCGATTGAGCCTCACTTGCGATGCGCTTGGCAGACTTCGGCTCAGGTCGACCCGTGTAGCTGCGTAAAAGCAGAAATCGAACGAGTCGCGGAAAATGGCGCGATAAGAACACGATGATCTTCCCGTGGCCCGTCACCACGATTTCCGCCTGGCCACGTTCCACGCCACGCACGATTTCACGCACGGCCACATCGGTCGGGACACGCAACCAAGCGGGCACCGGGTCGGGTGCATCCTCCTGCAATTGCCCTTGATTGTCAGTGCGACGGATATCGGAGTCGACGAATCCAGGCGATACCAAAGTGACGCCGATCCCATCGCGCTGCAAATCACCGCGTAACGATTCCGACAGGGCGCGCACCGCAAATTTACTCATGGCATACGCCGACGCGGAGGGCGCTGCGACATGGCCCGCAACGCTGCCGACCAGCACCAACCGACCACGACTCGCACGCAAGGCATCGAGCGTTTCGTAAATGGTTTGCAGCAAACCAAAAACATTGGTCTCGAATTGCCGGCGATAGTCATCGAGATGCAGACGCGGCAGAGGCCCAGCAACGCCAAAACCGGCGTTCGCATACACAAGATCGATGGCGATTCCACGCACGGTGAATTCTTTGACGATACGCGCGATGTCACCTTCCCGGGTGACATCACCTTGATGCACGCTAACCTCAGCGCCCACCGCACGTAAATCTGCAGCCAGTGCTTCGAGTCGCTCGATTCGTCGCGCCACCAAAGCCAGTCTCGCGCCGCGCTTCGCGTACTCGCGTGCCAAGCCCTCGCCTATCCCCGAGGAAGCACCCGTGATCAAAATCGTCATCGTCATCCGAACACTCCATGTCGACGTGCAGCACGCCAAACTAGCGCGCTACTCAACATCAACAACATCCAAAGATCCATTGAACCACCGCCACCGCCAGAACTGGCCGCTCCAGATCCCGTCGAGGGGTTGGGTGAGGTCGTCACCGGAGGCGCGAAACTCAGTTCCGTCGGGCAAGCAGCTCCTGTGATCGCCTGCGGACTATCACTGCTCGCAGCCGTGGCCGTCACATTGACGAGCGCGGTATCACGGGCGCCCTGATTGTCCGTAACCGTCAACTGCAACTGCAGCGTACCGCTCGTCGGCGGCAAAACGGTCACCGAGGACGTATTGCCGCTCGAGGTCAAGGCGCCGCCGGCTCCGGTGGCGAGCACGACCCAAGAATAGGACTGCAAACTTCGGCCGCAGGATGCCGTTGATCCGTTCGCCTGTAACGTCACGCTCTGCCCCGCCGTCACGCTAGTCGGAACGGCGATGACCGCAAGAGGTCGACGCGCTTCTGCGAGCGCGCCAACGGCATCGAGCATACCCGCGCCACAAGCGGCGCTCGTACAAGCACACTCCGATGTTTGTCGATCATTGGGGCCGCTCGGGTTTCGACAGATCGGGATGCCGCTCACAGCCGGATACGCTCTCGCACCAACTCGTAGCCGCTCGGTGATCTCGCTGCTCGTGAGCGTGGCGTTTGTCGAAATCATCAACGCCGCAACGCCCGCCACGAGCGGTGCCGAGAAGCTCGTTCCGACGTTGAAGTTGAACTGGTCCGTATAACCATGTGTCCCCGGTGTCGTCGCGCCGAGATTCGTCGTGGTATCGATCGAATAAAGGCAAGGCTCGTTCGCGCCGACGTTGACACAGTTTCCGCCAGGTGCCCCGATCGTCGCGTTGGCGCCCAAACTGCTAAAACCTACTTTTGTACCCGCGTGCCGCAAGGCAACGACCGACACCACGCCTTGGCAACTCGCCGGCGCCGCCACCGGACCCGACTCGTTACCCGCCGAAGCCACGATCACCACACCACTGCGCACGAGTTCGTCGATCACGGTTTGATAAGAGGCCGGACAACGATCATCAGATCCGAGACTGAGATTGATCACGCGCGCCGGGTAAGGGTTAGCGGGAACGCCGGTGACAGCGAGTCCACCCGCCCATCGCATGCCAGCGAGGATGTCCGAATCGTAGCCACCGCACTTACCTAGTACGCGCACGGGCAAAATCCAAGGTCGCCATGTGAGACCCGCGATACCCGCATTATTGTTGGATCTGGCGCCGACGAGCCCCGCGACCCGCGTGCCGTGCCAAGACGACTCATCTTGTGCTTCACAGTTGTCGTCAAAGATCGGTAGCGCGGCCTCTGCCGTCGTCACCCAATCACCGGGATCGGAAGCATCGGCGTCACGCCCATCGCCGTCGTTCGCCGAGGTAAATTTTCCATCTGAGTCAGCCGCGACGAAATCGTAGCCCGGTAGCAAACGGCCGCCACTCGCCGCCCGCTCGAGATCCGGATGGTCATAGCGGATTCCCGTATCGAGCACCGCGACGATGACGCCCGCACTGCCGGTGCTCGAATCCCACGCGCTATCAGCCCGCACCGCCGACGCTTGCTCGCCCTTCAAATACCATTGACCGACGTAAAGTGGATCGTTCGGCATGGCGTGCGCGTAACGCCGCCGATCCGGCTCGGCGAAAGCCACTTGCGAATCCGCGCGCAATATCGAAAGAGCAGCCTCGTCATTGCTCGCTGTGGTCGGTATCGAGTGTTGCACCACTGCGAGGCGATCGCCTAGTTGATCGATTGACCTCAACGGCAAATCAACCCGACTCGACAAGGCCGTGATCT
>JBMTZD010000068.1:0-9103 GCA_049455235.1 Steroidobacteraceae bacterium | reverse complement strand
GAGTTTTTCCCGGTGCCGAAGTTTGTGCGTCGTTGGTTACGTCTGATGAATCTGCCTTACTCTGATTTCACCTCCGGCGCGAAGGGGCAGCCGCCGCTTGAGATCGCCGGTCTGCGTTTGTCGGCGAGTATCTGCTACGAAGATGCGTATCCCTCGACTCAGTTAGGAAGCGCCCGTGAATCGACCGCACTCGTGAATGTCACCAATGACGCTTGGTTTGGCCGTTCGACGGCACGTCACCAGCATCTGCAGATTTCGCGTATGCGGGCGATCGAGTCGGGTCGCTACGTGATCCGCGCTGCCAACGACGGCATCTCGGCGCTCATCGGTCCGCGTGGCGAGATCATTGCGCAAGCGCCTGATTTCGAGCCGGCGGTATTACGCGGCTCTGTGACACCGCGTGTCGGCGTGCCGCCTTATTTGCGTTTGGGCAATGTGCCATGGGTTTGCTTCGCCGTGCTCACGTGGTTCGCTGCTGTGCTCATTCGGCGGCGTGAACGTGAACTTCTGACGATGACGTCGGTCTAGGGAGAGTGTTTATGAGGTGGGTGTGGTCCATGTTACGACGTCCGTTCGTGCGCCGATCTTTAGGCGCTATCCTGTCCGTATTCGTCTTCACCGCTTGCCAAGGTGATTTTTCATCTGCAGGACCTGCAGATCTCGCGCAGTTGCCAACGACATCCGCCTCGAGCGCGGCGTCGGAGGTTCCGCCTGTTACCGCGCCGAGCGCTGCATCAGCCTCATTGCCCGATTTCGCGACTCTGGTGCAGCAACAAGGCCCTGCCGTGGTCAATATTTCGACCAAGGGCAAACGCATGCGCGTCGCCGCTGCGGGTGAAGATCCGTTCTCCGAGTTCTTCCGACGATTCGGCGTACCAGTGCCGCCAGGACAGCGTGGCATGCCACAGCCCGATAGTCAGGGTGAGGGCGGTGAAGGGCCGCGTCGACCGGGTGGTGCTGGCTCAGGCTTCATCGTCAGCAGCGATGGCTACATCCTCACCAACGCACACGTCGTCAATGAAGCCGATGAGGTGACGGTGAAACTCACCGACCGTCGCGAATTCAAGGCGAAGATCGTGGGTGTGGATGAGCCGACCGATGTCGCCGTGCTCAAAATTGAAGCCACAGGTCTGCCAGTGGTGCGCATCGGTGATCCTGCCAAGCTGCGCCCCGGCGAGTGGGTGCTCGCCATTGGTTCGCCGTTCGGATTCGATAACAGCGCCACTGCCGGTATCGTCAGTGCCACGGCGCGTGGTTTGCCAGGTGGCGATACTAACTACGTCAATTTCATTCAGACCGATGTCGCCGTGAATCCCGGCAACTCGGGCGGCCCGTTGTTCAATCTCGCGGGTGAAGTGGTTGGGATCAACTCCCAGATCTACAGTCGCTCGGGCGGCTACATGGGCATCTCCTTCGCCATCCCGATCGATGTAGCTGTCAACGTGCGTGATCAACTCATCGCGAAGGGTCGAGTGAGTCGCGGCAAGATCGGTGTGACCATTCAGCCGATCGATGCGGCGCTTGCAGATAGTTTCGGGCTCGATCGTCCCCGCGGTGCCTTGGTGGGCTCCGTCGAGGAAGCAGGCCCTGCTGCCAAAGCCGGCATCCGCGCCGGCGATATCATTCTCTCGGTCAATGGGCGTGTCATTGAGCGGTCCGAGGAATTGCCGACCGTGATCGGTACGATCAAGCCCGGTGCCGATGCCGTGCTCGAAATTTGGCGAGATCGGAGCGCGCGTCGGTTGAATGTGCGTGTCGCCGAGTTGCAAGCGGCAACGAGCGAGGCCAGCACGGATGCCACGCCGGAGGCCGAGGATGCAGCCGATCGGTTAGGTCTCGTCGTGCGAGAGCTGACCGACGAGGAGCGCTCGCGGGCGGCGGCGCGCGGTCCAGTGCCACGAGGTCTTTTGGTCGAGCGCGCTCAAGGTGCCGCTCGCGATGCTGGTATCCAGCGCGGTGATTTCATCGTCGGTATTCGCGGCCAGCGGCTCGAGTCGGTCAAGCAGTTCCGCGAGGCCGTGGCCAAGGAAAAGAAAGTCGTCCCACTGCTGGTATCGCGCGGCGGGAACGAGCTGTTCATCGCCGTCGCCGTGGAATGACCTGAGGCATCCAGGGTCCCCGTCGTGTACGATCGCGTCTCCGCGAGAGGCGCGGTTGTACACGGTTTTTAAAGATGGATGAGCGTTACGAGCCGGCGGTCGTCGAGCGCGCGGCACAGCAGCACTGGAATACGCATCGCAGTTTTGCCGCGAAGGAAGACCCCTCGCGCGACAAGTTCTACTGCCTCTCGATGTTCCCGTATCCCTCGGGTCGTCTGCATATGGGGCATGTGCGCAACTACACGATCGGCGATGTGTTGTCGCGCTTTGCTCGGATGCAGGGTAAGAACGTCTTGCAGCCGATGGGCTGGGATGCCTTCGGCTTGCCTGCCGAAAACGCCGCCATGGCCAATGGCGTAGCGCCAGCAAAGTGGACGCGCGACAACATCGCGTACATGAAGAAGCAATTGCAGGCATTGGGTTTTGCGATCGACTGGGATCGCGAGATCGCCACCTGTGATCCCTCCTATTACCGCTGGAATCAGTGGCTGTTTTTGCGGATGCGCGAAAAGGGTATCGCTTACAAGCGTACCGGCGTCGTCAATTGGGATCCCATCGATCAGACCGTGTTGGCGAATGAACAGGTCATCGATGGCCGCGGCTGGCGCACAGGTGCGCTCGTCGAGAAACGCGAGATCCCCATGTACTACCTCAACATCACCGCGTATGCGGACGAGTTGCTGGGGGATCTCTCAACGCTCGACGGTTGGCCTGAACGCGTTCGTACCATGCAAGCGAACTGGATCGGCCGCAGCGAGGGCGCTGAGGTCAGTTTTCCGTTCGCCGACGATACGCGCTCGCTCATGGCGGGCGAGGGCGCGCTCAAAGTATTCACGACTCGCGTCGATACGCTCTTTGGTGTGACATTCATGGCCGTGGCAGCCGAGCATCCGCTCGCGCTGGCGGCAGCAGCCAAGAACCCGGAGCTGCAGGCTTTCGTCGACGAATGCCGACGTGGCAGCACCATGGAAGCCGATGTTGCCACCATGGAAAAGAAAGGCTTGCCGACCGGGTTGCACGTCTTGCACCCCTTCACAGGCAAGCCCGTTCCGGTCTGGGTCGCCAATTACGTGTTGATGGGCTACGGCGAAGGTGCCGTGATGGGCGTGCCGGCGCACGATGAACGTGACTTCGCTTTCGCACTGAAGCACGACATCGACATCGTGACCGTCATTCGTCCTGCTGACGGTTCTTACGAGCAAGCGCTCGCTCCGTGGCAGGAGAGCTACGGCGAGACCGGGATCACCATGAACTCCGACGAGTTCTCGGGTCTCGACTTTGCCGCAGCTTACGCCGGCATCACCACGGCACTCGAGGCCAAAGGCCTTGGCTGCAAGCGCATCCAGTTTCGCCTTCGTGATTGGGGTATCTCGCGCCAACGTTACTGGGGTTGCGCGATACCGCTCATCCACTGCGAGTATTGTGGCGAAGTCCCCGTGCCGGATTCGCAGCTTCCGGTGGTTTTGCCGGAAGATCTCGTTCCTGATGGTAGTGGTAATCCACTCGGTAAGTCGCCGGCGTTCCATCAAGTCGATTGTCCAAGCTGCGGCAGGCTCGCGCGTCGTGAAACGGACACGATGGATACCTTCGTCGATTCGTCCTGGTATTTCCTGCGCTACGCTTCCGCGGACAACGATCAGGCGATGGTCGATGAGCGAGCTCGTTACTGGCTGCCGGTCGATCAATACATCGGTGGCATCGAGCACGCGATCCTGCACCTGTTGTACTCGCGCTTTTGGACCAAGGTCATGCGCGATCTTGAGCTAGTGCAGGTGAGCGAACCCTTTGCGAATTTGTTGACGCAGGGGATGGTGCTGAACCACATCTATTGGCAGCAACCGGCCGAAGGGCGACGCGTCTACTTCAATCCGCTCGACGTCGATGCCGAAGAACACGATGGCGTTAAGCGTTGGTTTGCCACGCGCGAGGATGGTTCGCGTCTAGAAGTGAACTACGACGGCCTCGGCACGATGTCGAAATCGAAGAATAACGGCGTCGATCCGCAGAGCCTCGTCGAGAAGTACGGTGCCGATACGGCGCGACTGTTCATGATGTTCACCGCCCCGCCAGAGCAATCGCTCGAGTGGTCAGATGAAGGCGTGCAGGGCGCGTTCCGTTTCATTCGGCGTCTTTGGAAGGCGGTGCATGAGCATGTATCGCAGGGCGCTGTGGGCAAGGTCGATCTCGCGAACCTGACGCCTGGGCAGAAAGATCTGCGCCGAGCGATACACCAGGCGCTCGCTAAGGTCACGGACGACATTGGTCGTCGTCGAACCTTCAACACGGCCGTTGCAGCTGTGATGGAACTCCTGAATACGGTTTCTCGTTTCGAAGACCGTTCTGCCGAGAGCCGTGCCGTTGTACAGGAGGCGCTCGAGATCGCAACGATTTGTCTCTCGCCGATCGTGCCGCACGTCTGCCACACCTTGTGGCACGAACTGGGTCATGCCGAGGCGATCATCGATGTGCGCTGGCCAGCGGTTGATACAAGCGCGCTCGTGCAGGATGCGATCACACTCGTCGTGCAGGTCAACGGCAAGTTACGTGGCCAGATCACTGTGGCGGTCGATGCCGATGTCGAGACGGTGAAGGCCGCTGCGCTTGCCGAGGCGTCGGTACGCAAATTCGTAGGCGATGCTCCGCCTAAGAAGATCGTGGTCGTCCCGCGCAAACTGGTCAACGTGGTGGTCTGATGCGGCGACTCGCGCTGCTCTTGGCGGTGTTTATTGGTCTCGCAGGCTGCGGTTTTCAGCTGCAGTCGCGTTTGACGTTACCGGAGTCGATCTCCTCGCTCGTCATCGATTCCGATGATCGACAAAGTCCGTTCACACGGTCGCTCTCGCAAGCGCTGCGTGGTGCCGGTGCGCAAGTCGACAATACGGGTGCACGTGCCCTGCGAGTGCGTATCGAACGGGACGAGTTGCTCGAGCGTGTTGCCTCCGTTTCGGCTCGTAATCAACCGCGAGAATACGAGCTCACGTACATCGTGAGATATTCCGTGAAGCGTGACGGCGTTGATCTCGTCGAGTCAGAAGAGGTGACGGCGACGCGTGATTTCAGTTTCGACGAGCGCCTTGCGTTAGCCAAGTCGCGCGAGCGTGAGCAACTGCGTGAGACACTCGCTCGCGAGCTCGCAGGCGTCGTGTTGCAGCGGATCGCCAGTCTCGAGTGAGTGTGTTGACGCTCACTGACACGGCGCTGCGTGAGAATTTGCACCGCTTGCTGTCACCGTACGGACTGCAGTTCGAATGGGTCTCTGAGACCGCGACGATCCCGGGAAGTTATTGGGGCGAGAGCGAGGCCGGACTCATCGGCGATCGTCTTTATCTGCGTCATGACACGCCATTGCACTCGGCTTTGCACGAAGCAGCGCATTTCGTTTGCATGACGAGCGAGCGTCGAGCGACGCTCGAGCGCGATGCGGGTGGCGATCATCCTGAAGAAAATGCGGTTTGCTATCTGCAAATCGTCTGGGGTGACGCGCTAGCTGGCGTCGGATGCGAGCGCGTTCTCGCAGACATGGATGCTTGGGGATACACCTTTCGACTTGGCTCGGCCGCGCGATGGTTTTACGAGGATGCGAGCGACGCGCGCGAGTGGCTAATACGCGAGGCGATCCTGAGCGAGGATGGCAGTCTGACCGGTCTATGTCGTCATTGAAGAGGCTGTCGATGCCCCAAGTTCAACGATCAGCGTAACGGTCGGTTGCTGCGACAAGTTCGCTTTGGATTCCGGGCTCGAAAGCCGAATGCCCGGCATCCGGGACGATACGCAGATCGGCCTCTGGCCACGCCTTATGCAGATCCCAGGCGCTTTTGATCGGACAGACGACATCGTAGCGGCCTTGCACGATGGTGCAGGGGATATGACGAATTCGATGCACGTCATCAAGTAGTTGAGTCGGGGTACGAAAGAAGCCGCCGTTGATGAAGTAGTGACACTCGATGCGGGCAAACGCCTCAGCGAAAGTCGAGTCACCGAATCGATCGAGTGAGTCTGGATCGAGTCGTAGATAGCTCGTTGCGCCTTCCCAGATTGACCAGGCGCGCGCGGCTCTCTGCCTTATCGCTTGATCATGGCTTGTCAGGCGTTCGTAGTAGGCCTTGATGATCTCGTGACGCCGATCGATCGGAATCGGCTCCAGAAACTTCTCGTAGAGATCGGGATACAGCGCGCCCGCTCCGTCTGGTTTGCCGTAGAACCAGTCGAGCTCCCAGGGCCGCAGTAGGAAGATACCGCGCAGGACGAGTTCGGTGACTCGATCGGGGTGCGTCTCTGCATAAGCTAATGCGAGTGTGGAGCCCCAAGAGCCGCCAAACACTTGCCATTGCTCTATGCCGAGATGGGCGCGAATTCGCTCGATATCGGCTACGAGGTCCCAGGTGGTGTTGTCTTGTAAGTTAGCGTGAGGAACGCTCTTGCCGCAGCCGCGTTGATCAAAGAGCACGATGCGGTAGCGCGCCGGATCAAAAAAACGACGCATCCGTGCATCGGTACCACCACCGGGGCCACCGTGTAGAAACACAACTGGTTTACCCGCTGGGTTGCCACTCTCTTCCCAGTAGATCTCGTGGATGTCTGATACGCGCAGCATGCCGCTGCGATAGGCCTCAAAGGCTGGATACAGACTGCGCAGTGCGGTTGCGGGTCTTTGTGTCGAGACGCTCATCGCGTCACCTCGCGTGAGAGCATCGGGCCAAGCGGCGCGCCGCCGACGAGATGCACGTGCAGGTGATAGACCTCCTGTCCGCCGTGCGAGTTGCAGTTGATGATGAGGCGATAGCCGTTTTCGGCGATACCCTCTCGTTTGGCCAAATCACGGGCGACGGTGAACATGTGCCCGACCAAGGCCTCGTCTTCATCAGCGATGTCATTCGCTGTCGCAATCGCCTTATTCGGCACGATCAGCAAATGCACCGGTGCGCGCGGGTGTATGTCCCGAAATGCGGTCACGCGCTCGTCTTGGTGGACGATGTCTGCCGGCAATTCGCGATTGACGATACGTTCAAATAACGTCGGCATGATGCGCTCTCAATATTTATAGATTTCGACTTTCGTCGCATCGAGTTGGTAAGCGGCGGCCCCGAGGCGGGTTGTCTTGTTTGTGGTCTTCATGCGACCCGTGATCCAGTAGGCCTCGTAAATAGAATCGAGCGCGACACCCTTGGCCATCTTCACGTAGACGATCTGGTTAGGTGGCGGCGGCGGCACGTGGATGCAGGCGCCGAAGTATGGGACCAGAAAAAATTCGGACACGAGACCGTCCTTACCGACATCCAGCGGGACGATGAACCCCGGAATCTTCAGCGACTGGCCGTTCAATTCTTTGTTGACTGTGAAGTCCATGACTTGCTGAGCCGCCATGCCGCCCTCTCCGAGGTAGTCGTGCGCGGCAGGTGGGGGGCCGGCGAGAAACTTCGATCGAGCATCCGGCGGAATGAGTTCGTCCCAGTCGATTTCGCGAATCGCGCTCGGCACACCCTTGGTCGACTTGTTTTTGTCGCTGGCGGACGGTGCAGGCGTGCCGACAGGCGGTGGCGTGATGGCATGGCTGCTCGAGACGCTCGCCACGATCAGCAGAGCGGCGCATAGGCTCGATAGCAGAGTTTGATGGACGGATCGAAACATACCAGTCTCCGAAAGAACTTGAACGGGTTGCACTCGGTCGGCTCAAACCCGGATGGTGAGCCCGTCGCTCAAAGTGTGACGGTAAGCACGCCAAGCCGGATACGCACCCATCAGCAGGGCCGCGACAATGATGGCACCCAAGATCATCACATCGTAGCCGGTCAGACCGCCCGGTTGCAGAAAGATTCCAAAGCGCCGTTCGAGAATCGGTTGCGCAGCAAACAGGATGGCGTAGGTGAGTGCAACGCCCGCTGCGACACCGGCGCTTGCCAGAATGCCCGCTTCGGTGATCAGCAAGGTGAAGATATGTTTCGGTCTGGCGCCGAGCGATCGCAGGATCGCCATTTCACGCCGACGTTCGTTGAGGCTCGTGAGAATCGCGGTGAGCATGCCAAGAAGCCCGGCGAGCACGACGAAGGCGGCGACAATCATGAGTGCGGTATCGGCGATGCCGACGAGGTTCCACAACTGACTGAGTGCAACGCCCGGGATGATGGCCATCAAGGCCTCCTGGCGATACTCGTTGATGGCGCGCTGCATGGTGAAGGTCATCACCTTGCTCTCCATGCCAACCATGAAAGCGGTGATCGACTCCGGCGTTAGGTCTTGCTGGCGAGCCTCCTCTGCCGACACCTGCGCACCGGGTAGGGCGCGAGCACCGCTCTGCCAGTCGAGGTGGATGGCCGTGATCGCCTCGAGACTGACATGCACGGTTCGATCGATTGGTGTGCCGGTCTTGGCGAGAATGCCTGCGATCCGAAATGGCTTATCTTCGTGCTTGGCGAAGCTCACGTTGCCAACACCGTGCGCAATCACGATCGGATCGCCGAGTTGATAGCCGAGCTGTCTTGCGACATCAGCACCGACGACGGCATCGTAAAGATCCTCAAATGGCTTTCCGGCGGCGAAGCTCATGCGTCGATCACCGGCGTAGCGGTAGTGTTCGAAGTAGCTACCGTTGGTCCCCATCACACGGAAGCCGCGATGCGAGTCGCCGAGCGAAATGGGAATGGTCCAGGCAACGTCTGGGTGGCGAGCAATTTTTTGATAACTATCCCAACTGACATTGGCAGTCGCATCGCCGACCCTAAACACGGAGTAGAGCAATAGGTTGAGCTGACCCGAGCGCGCGCCGACGATCAAATCGACACCCGAGACAGTATTGGCAAAGCCTTCCCGTGCAGCGGTACGCATTTTTTCGACACCGAGCAGTAGTGCCACGCTGATGGCGATGGCGCTGATCGTCAGTAGGGCTGTGCTGCGTCGATTACGTAGCGAGCGCCAAGCCAGTCGGAGAGTGTTCACGGACGCACCTGGTTAATATCGCTTAAAGACAGCGTGCGATCGAATAAGTGCCCGAGCGAGGTGTCGTGGCT
>JBMTZD010000067.1:0-9289 GCA_049455235.1 Steroidobacteraceae bacterium | reverse complement strand
AGCGCATCCTCGGCGGCTTTCGTCATCACGATCACGCTGATCCGTCGATTGATCGGATTTCGCGGGTTCGCTTTGTCGAGCAACACGTAAGATGACATGCCGATGACGCGGGCTACCTTGTCGTAGGCGAGTCCGCCGTTGATCAAGGCGCGACGCGCGGCGTTAGCGCGATCGGCCGAGAGTTCCCAGTTGGTGTAGTTCGGCCTGCGACCCGTAAAGGGCGTCTGATCCGTATGCCCTGAAATCGTAATGCGATTGGGTACCGTGTTGAGGTACTTGCCGACTTCCAGCAGCAGCTCGGTTGCGTAATCTTTGAGCTGCGTGCCGGCAAGATCGAACATCGGTCGGTTCTGTGCATCGACGATCTGAATGCGTAAGCCCTCAGGGGTGATGTCGATCAACAGCTGATCTTTGAAGGCCTCAAGGGCTTTGCTTTTTTCGATGGCGTCTTGCAGCTCTGATTTCAGCGCCTGCAGTTGATCGGCTTCGCTCATACTGCCCGTGTTGGTGCGCAAGCGACGCACTTGCTCCGGTCTGTCAGATATCGGTGTGCCCGCACCCGATTCGGCGATGGGCGAGGGTGCCGATGCGGTCAAGCCGCCGCGCAATTCGATAGGGCTCGTGCTCGCACCGCCGGGACCATCTTGTCCGGGTGCGGGGATCGGTGCTGAGCCCCTGGCCATGCTGGGGTTTTTGAAGTAATCGAAGATCGCTGTCTTTTGTTGATCGTTTGCCGATGCGACGAGCCACATGACCAGAAAGAACGCCATCAAGGCAGTGACGAAGTCGGCGTACGCCACTTTCCACGCGCCGCCGTGATGGCCGCCCGCGATGACCTTCTTGCGACGAATGATGATCGGTCGCGTTTCTTCGATTTTTTGCTTCGGCGTGCTCATGGGCGCTGCGCGATCAGGCCTTGGGCTTGGACTTCAAATGTCCCTCGAGATCACCGAAGGTCGGGCGCACTTCGCTGAAGAGCAATTTGCGCGCGAATTCGACGGCAACTTGTGGCGGATAACCGCGCACGCTCGCAACCAGCGCCATTTTCACCACTTCGAAGGCTTTGCCTTCTTCGTCGGCGCGCGCCTTCATGGCCGAGGCGATGGGGCCTACGAAACCGTAAGCGACCAAAATACCGAGGAAGGTACCGACGAGGGCGGCACCGACTTTGGCGCCAAGCTCCGCGCTCGTCGCCTCGGCAACCGCGGCCATCGTATTCACGATGCCGAGCACCGCCGCCACGATGCCGAAACCGGGCAGGGCATCGGCAACCTGTTGAACGGCATGAGCCGGCTCGTGCGCTTCTTTGTGATGGGTCTCGAGTTCGTAGTCGAGCAGCGTCTCAAGTTCGTTCGGGTCGAGGTTGCCGCCGACCATCAGGCGTAGGCAATCGGTGATGAATTCCATCATGTGATGGTCGGCGAGAATCTTCGGATACTGAGAAAAGACGTTGCTCTTCTCGGGGTTCTCGATGTCGTTCTCAATGGCGAGCAAACCCTCTTTCCGCGATTTCACCAACAGATCAAAAATCAGCTTGAGTAAATCGACATAGGTCTCCCGGCTATAGCGCGAGGGCTTCATCAAGCCGAGCGCATTCGCGAAGGAGGCTTTGACGACTTTCACGGAGTTGCTGGTGATGAAGGCGCCGAGAGCCGCCCCGATGATCACGACGATTTCGGAGGGGTGCCAAAGTAACAGTAGGTTGCCACCTGCCATCAAGAAGCCGACGACGACGGAAACAACGACGATGATGGAGCCGATCAACGCTATCATTAGGGTGTTCTGCGACGCTGGAAATGAAGGGTGCGAGACCAGTGGGCATCCTAAGGTTGTCCTCGTTGCGAACCACGGTCACACTGTTCCATAACGGCAGCTTTCCGCGAGGCTTTAGCAAAATATGTTCGACGCCACTTCTTGGTTTCTGGCTCTCCCCGGTTTGATGGCGCTAGCGGTACTCGGCTGGCTCATCTCGTTGCCGCGACGTAATGTCGATGTCGTCGACAGTCTCTGGTCGCTGATGTTTTTGCTCTCGGTCGTGCTCTATGCGGGCTTCCCGCCCGAGACGGAGCGAGGTCGTTTGCTGTTGGTGCTGGTGGCGGTCTGGGCGATTCGTCTCTCGGTTTTCATCACGGCCCGTAACTGGGGTCATGAAGAAGATCGTCGCTATCAAGCGATTCGTCGTCGCAACGAGCCTGGCTTTGCGTTCAGCAGCGTGTATCGCGTGTTTTTATTTCAGGCTGTGCTGGCCTGGATTATTTCGATTCCGTTACACGGCGCGGTGAACGGCACATCGGAACTCGGCATTCTCGACTACATCGGTGTAGCGCTCTGGATCGTCGGCTTTGTCTTTGAAGCCGGTGGCGATTGGCAGCTCGCTCGCTTCCGACGTGATCCCGCTAATGCCGGCAAAGTCATGGATCGTGGTTTCTGGCGTTACACGCGTCACCCGAACTATTTCGGTGATGCGTGTGTGTGGTGGGGCTTCTACTGCATCGCGCTATCAGCGGGTGCGTGGTGGAGCATCATCGGCCCTGCGATCATGACCTTGCTGCTATTGAAGGTCTCGGGCGTCAAGCTGCTCGAGCGCGATATCGGCGAGCGTCGCCCGGATTACGCCGAGTACATCCGTCGCACGAATGCCTTCATTCCGGGGCCGCGAAAAGACTGATCAGCGGGCGGGCTGATCAGTCGAATCACTTGATCAGCCTGCCTCGGCCTCGCGCGAGGCGCGCTTGCGCTCATGCTCTTTCAGGAAGCGTTTACGCAGACGAATCGACTCGGGCGTGATCTCCACGAGTTCGTCCTCGTTGATGAACTCCACCGCGTATTCGAGTGTCAGCGGAATCGGCGGAACGAGTAATAGCGCATCGTCCTTGCCGGCTGCGCGCACGTTCGAGAGCTTCTTTTCTTTGATCGGGTTCACGACCAGGTCGTTATCGCGGCTGTGGATGCCGATGATCATGCCCTCGTAGACCTTGGAACCATGGTCGACGAAGAGGCGTCCGCGCTCCTGCAGCGTGAAGAGCGAGTAGGCAACCGCTTCGCCGTTCTCGTTCGAGATCAATACGCCATTGTGCCGCTCGGGGATATCACCCTTGACCACGTCATAGCCATCGAAGATGTGGCTCATGAGACCGGTGCCGCGCGTCATCGTCAAAAATTCGCCCTGAAAGCCGATCAGGCCACGCGCTGGGATTCGATACTCGAGTCGAACGCGACCCTGACCGCGACCGGTGGGATCACCCTCGACGACCATATCGAGCAATTCGCCGCGCCGCGTGCCGAGCTCAGACATGATGCCGCCCTGCAAACCCTCGTCGATGTCGATCGTGAGCGCTTCGAACGGCTCCATCGTTACACCATCGATGACCTTGCGCAGCACCTGCGGTTTACCAACGGCGAGTTCATAGCCTTCGCGGCGCATGTTCTCGATCAGGATCGTCAAATGCAGTTCGCCGCGACCGGAGACGCGAAACACATCGGCATCGGCGGTTTCTTCGACTCGCAGCGCCACGTTGCTTTGCAGTTCACGCATCAGTCGATCGCGAATCTGTCGGCTGGTGACGAACTTGCCTTCGCGACCGGCGAGCGGTGAGGTATTGACCTGGAAGGTCATCGAGA
Source organism: Steroidobacteraceae bacterium (assembly GCA_049455235.1). Lineage (GTDB taxonomy): Bacteria > Pseudomonadota > Gammaproteobacteria > Steroidobacterales > Steroidobacteraceae > UBA964. The sequence continues at coordinate 5,668 of JBMTZD010000067.1, read as the reverse complement.
GCGTCGGTTCGTCGACTTTGATCGGCGGCAGACCTTCGGGCGACTCGACATCGCATAGCGTGATGCCGATGTTCACCTCTTCGATGCCCGTGACGGCGACGATGTCGCCGGCGATCGCTTCGTCGACCTGCACGCGCTCGAGGCCGCGGAAGCTCAGGATCTGCGCGATCTTGCCCGTGCCGCGATCTTCATCGCCCCAGCGCAGTGCCACATTGCGGCCCGATTTCAGCGTGCCGCGACGAATGCGACCAATCCCGATACGACCCACATAGGAGTTGTAATCGAGTTGCGAGATCTGAAGCTGTAGCGGCGCATCGACATCGGTCGGCGGCGGTGGCACGTGCTGGAGAATCGCTTGGTAGAGCGCCGTCATATCGGTCGACGGCTTCTCGAGATCGGTTGTGGCCCAGCCTTGCAGTGCCGAGGCATAGACGATGGGGAAGTCGAGCTGCTCATCGGTGGCGCCCAACTTATCGAAGAGTTCAAAGGTGCGATCGATCACCCAGTTCGGACGCGAACCCGGACGGTCGACTTTATTGATCACCACGATCGCTTTGTGACCCAGCGCAAGCGCTTTGCGGGTCACGAAACGGGTCTGCGGCATGGGGCCTTCGACGGCATCAACGACCAACAAGACCGCATCGACCATGGATAGCACGCGCTCGACTTCACCGCCGAAGTCGGCGTGCCCCGGCGTATCGACGATGTTGATGCGGGTGCCCTGGTAGTCGATCGCGCAGTTCTTCGCGAGGATCGTGATGCCACGTTCGCGCTCGAGATCGTTCGAATCCATCACACGTTCGCCGACACGCTCGTGAGCGGCGAAGGTGCCCGATTGCTTTAGCAAGCAGTCGACCAGCGTGGTTTTGCCATGATCGACGTGCGCGATGATGGCGATGTTGCGGATCGGACGAGCGGTGGACATGCGGGAGAACCGGGCAAAAAAGGCGGCGCAGCGTAACAGAGCGCCGCCCCGGTTGCGACCTCGGCGTGCCCTGTGAGTAAATCCGCTAGAGTGACTTGGTTGTTTCACCCCAAGGATTAGGAGATACCCCATGCGTTCGATCATTCTGATGGCGGCTGTGGCCGCGCTGACCGTGCCGGCCTTTGCGCAGGACGCGCGGGTCGCCCAGCAAGTCAAACTGCGTCAATCGGCTTTCACGGTGCTCGGCGCCCAGATGAGCCAAATGGGCGCCATGGCCGCTGGCCGCGCGCCTTATGACGCGAAGACTTTCCGTCTCGCTGCCGAGCGTGCGGCCTTCATGGGTACGATCGTCCCTGATGTGTTCCCGGCGGGATCCGCAGGCGGCAAGGTCAAGGATGAGCTGTGGCAGAACTCAGCCGACTTCCAGAAGCTCATGAACGATATGAAGAGCAAGACGGCGGCGTTGTCGGCCGCTGCCGCCAAGGGCGAGAGCTTCGATGCCTTGAAGCCGCTTTTCGGTGCCGCGGGCGGCAGCTGCAAGGCTTGCCACGACAAATACAAGGCTGACTAACGCTCCATGCTGAGAGGCGAGATCAGTCGGCCCACCGGGCCTGCGAGATATGCCATGTCGGGGCGCAACCATGCCCCGACGTTGGTTTTGCTGTCGCCCGTCGGTAGCGGCCTCGAGTCGTGGGCGCCGTTGTTGCCACAACTGGAGCGGTTTTTTCGAGTCGTGCGACTCGATTTGCCAGCTCCCGGTCTTGCCGACGATGCGCTCGCGGTGCTCGACTCACTGGGCCTTGATCGCGCCCACTTTGCAGCGCTGGGTTCAGCCAACGTTGCCTTACACGCGGCCGTCAGCGCGCCCAAGCGAGTGCTGCGTCTCGTTCTCGTGAGCGTGAGCTCGTTTGAGGCAACGCTAGAGCCAGCGCGTGTCTTGGCGCCTGCATTGCTGGTCACTTCGACAGGCTCTGCGAGCGCACCACCGGAGCAGGTCGAAGAGCTTCAGCGTCAACTGACGGGCGCAGGTCTTGTCGTGCATGACGGCGGCGATGATTTCATTGCCGATCAGCCCGACGATGTCGCCACCACCTTGATCGAATTTTTACGCGATTGAGTCAAACGCGGTTCAGTGCTCACTACTTACCGCTGTGGATCGGTGGCGAGATCCGTGGTCGGGTGCGCACTGATCTCGTTGATCGCGTGAGCGCTTTGCCTGAAATCACCTCGGTCGAGTCCGGCTTGCGGCTGCGAGACGATGGTCTTGATGTTCGAGGTCGCAGTGCTGCCTTGCAGAGTGTGGCGGTGCAGTTGAGAAAACTCGGACTCATCGCCGATTGGCGCAACGAACTCTGTGCCGTGCTCGACACCCGTGGCGAAGAGCTCGCACGGTGTGAGCGAGGCTTGTTTCGCACTCTGGGTTTGCAGAATCGGGCCGTGCACATCAACGGCGTTCGTACTGACGGACGTGTGTGGGTATCGCGTCGCAGCGAACTCAAACGTGCGGACCCCGGCAAACTCGACACGTTGGCTGCGGGCGGGGTCTTGGCTGGCGAATCGTTCCGACGATGCGCGATTCGTGAGTTGTGGGAGGAGGCGGGTGTGCCGCGAGATCTCGCGCGCGAGATCGATTTTCCGGGTGTGATCATCCGATCACTGCGCGAGGCGACTTTCGGTATTCACGACCAGCAGGTCATCGTCGCCGATCTAGTGCTCGATGAGCAGTTTGAACCCGTCGGTCGCGACGGCGAGGTGCAGGAATTTTTGTGTCTTGAGGCCGATGCGGTACGTGCCGCTCTCGAGGGCAGCGAATTTACGGTTGAGGCGGCACTCGCAACCCGGGAATGTCTCGAGCGGCGAGGGCTTTGAGCGCATCGCCCGTGACGCGATGCGGCCACCACTCTTTTTTGGCTTCTGCGCCGAGTGAGGCGTAGAAATCGAGCGCCGGCGTGTTCCAGTCGAGCACGGCCCATTCGAAGCGACCGAGACTTTCCGCGACGCAGCGCCGCGCCAGATGGATCAGCAAAGCGCTACCGATTCCATTGCCGCGAAATTCGGGTTTGACGAAGAGATCTTCAAGGTAGAGACCGTGTCGCCCGCGAAAGGTCGAGAAGTTGTAGAACCACAGCGCAAAGCCTGCGCTCTGGCCGTTCCACTCGGCGATCTCGCAGAACACACGCGGATGCTCGGCAAACAACGCGGCCTCAAGATCGACGAGAGTAGCGTCGACCTCGTGGAGTAGCTTTTCGTAATCAGCGAGACCGCGGATCAAATCCAGAACCGTCCCGAGGTCTTCTCGTTGTGCGCGTCGCAAGTGCAGCATGCTGCCTCCGTTATACTTCGCGTCATTATCCCTCGCTTTCATGCTCACAGGAGTCGACTCATGCAGATCTCGGGAAAGACGGTCGTCATTACCGGCGGTGGCCGAGGAATCGGGCGTGAGTTGGCCAAGGCGTTCGCAGCTAAGGGTGGTCGCATTGCGGCGCTCGATCTTAATCAGGCCGATCTCGATGAAACGGTGGCGCAGTGCAAGGCGCTGGGCGTCGAGGCGCGTGGTTATGTTGCTAACGTGACCGACGAGCAAGCCGTGATTGCGGCGATGGACGCCATCGTGGCGGATCTCGGCAGTGTGGATGTGCTCATCAACAATGCCGGTATCGTCAAAGACAGCTTGTTGCTCAAAGTCAAAGACGGTGCGATCACCGGCAAGATGACGCTCGAGCAGTGGCAAGCCGTCATCAACATTAACCTCACGGGCGTATTCCTCTGCGGTCGCGAAGCAGCCGAGCGGATGGTCAAGCAGGGTCGAGGCGGTGTGATCATCAACATCTCGAGCGTCTCGCGCTACGGCAACCCGGGCCAGACCAACTACACCGCGACCAAGGCGGGTGTGGCGGCAATGGCGGAAGTGTGGGCCAAAGAATTGGCGCGCTATGGCATCCGTTCAGGCTCGATCGCGCCGGGCTACACTCGCACCGATATTCTCTCGGCGATGCGCCCCGAAATCCTCGATAAATTGACGGCGCAGGTGCCACTGCGGCGTCTTGGCGAAGCCTCTGAAATTGCCTCGGCTGCGGTGTTCATCGTCGAGAATGACTTCTTTACGGGCCGCTGCATCGATGTCGATGGCGGCATGCGTATTTGATTTAGACGCGATTACCCAAGGCGGTAAGAGTGAGCTCGGCCGGAGTCTCGAGCCCCGCGCCCGCTGCGCCGCCATACCCCCAGCTCGCTGCGAAAAAGCGTACGCCATTCGCCTCGGCTGAGCGTCGATCTTCCTCGGAGTCACCGACCATCCAGGTGCGATCGGCAACGAGAGAGTGCTTTTGCATCACGCTCGCCACGAGCTGTGGCTTGTTAGCGGCCGGGGGCTCTAGTGCATCGAGCGCATAGACGGCCTCGAACCAAACGCGCCAACCGAGGTGATCAAGGATGCGCAAGGTCGGCAAGATGCGTTTGTTGGTGACGATGTAGAGCGCGATACCGGCATCGTGCAAGGTCTGCAACATCGCGGGTACGCCCTCATAGACCTCGGTGTGTTTGTAACCGTCGGTGTCGTAGTGCTCGCGGAAAGAGGCCGCGAGACGATCGATCAGGGCGGGATCGTCGCTGCCAGCAAGGTTCGCGAGGGTCAGTCGCAGTGGTGGTCCGATGATCGAGGCATCGAGTGCGCAACGCGCTTCGATGGAGGCACTGGTGAGTGCGTACTGCAACCCCGCAAGAACGCTCGTCGCCGAGTCGATCAAAGTGCCGTCAAAGTCGAAGAGAACCGCAGCAGGTGGTCTTTGCGAGGATTCGCTCATGCACCCGCCCCATCGGTGAACTGCAATGCAGCAAGACGTGCATACAGTGGGTTGCTCGCGATGAGTTCTTCGTGCTTGCCGCTCGCGACGATCTTGCCCTGATCCATCACGATGATGCGATCGGCTTTGAGCACAGTGGCGAGTCGGTGCGCGATGATGAGCGTGGTGCGGGTGTGCATCAAAGCTTCGAGTGCGCCTTGTACGGCGCGTTCACTCTCGGCATCGAGTGCGCTCGTGGCTTCATCGAGCAGCAATAACGGCGGATTTTTGAGAATCGCTCGGGCGATCGCGACCCGTTGACGTTGCCCGCCTGAAAGGCGCGTGCCACGCTCACCTAAGAAAGTCTCATAGCCCTCAGGCAATGCGCGGATGAATTCATCGGCTGCCGCTGCGCGCGCGGCTGCTTCGACTTCGGCATCCGTCGCGTCGGGTCTGCCGTAGCGAATGTTTTCTCTGGCACTCGTGCCGAACAGCATGGTCTCTTGTGGCACAAGACCGATGCGATGACGGATATCGAGTGGGTCCGCCATGGAGAGATCGATGCCGTCCAGGCGGACTCGACCTTGCTTTGGATCATAGAAGCGCAGCAGCAACTGGAACGTCGTGCTTTTGCCTGCGCCCGAAGGTCCGACGAAGGCGACCGTTTCGCCCGGTGCGATATCGATGGAGAAGTCATCGAGCGCGGGACTGTCGGGGCGCGAAGGGTAGTTGAAAGTGACGCCCTCGAAACTCACCCGGCCTGCAGCTTCGGTGCGCTCGTATGGTGGTAAGGCGATTGGTGCCGGCGGCGCAACGATCGAGGGTTCCGCTTGTTGCAGCTCGACGAGGCGCTCCATGGCGCCCGCGGCACGTTGCACTTCGCTCCACATTTCGCTGAGCGACGCGGCGGCAATACCGGCGTAAACAGCGAGCAGCAGAAACTGACCGAGTTCGCCGCCCG
>JBMTZD010000066.1:0-9342 GCA_049455235.1 Steroidobacteraceae bacterium | reverse complement strand
GGCTAGCACGATTTGCAAGAAGGTGATGATCGATGCGAACTTGAGTCCCTTTTCCCTAAAAATTCGATAACTGATATACCCGATCGACAGCGCCATGGTGATCTGGATGATCGGATTTACGATGATCTCAATAAACGCCGATCCTGCTCCGAAAACAAACTCATGAAGCAAGGCATAAGCGACGGTCAGCGGGATCATGACCCACGCCAGCTGATCGATGCGCGAGCGTAGACCCAGCACAGCACGCAAGGAGTACAGGAATAAAAAGTTGATCAGCAAATTGAGAGCATTCGGAATGCTGACAGCAACAAAATGATCTGAAGATGAGATCGTCGTCCGCAAGAGCGTCGCAAGTCCGGAGACTAGCGCTGCAGTGATCCAATAGCGCGCCGAGCGATCGAGCGATCGTAAGGTAAAGATAAGGATTAGGCCGACGGCAATAGAGATCAGCCCTGAAAAGATCAGGGCGTTCGCAAAATCAATACGGCTTGCCATGGTGCCAGTCATGGTATGCGATCAATCTTCTGGTCTGAGTTTCAGCTTCTCGAGACTGAGCTTGTCCTTGTAGCTCATCACCAGTGTGGCGATCGCCAAGATGAGCACTCCGCCAGCCTCAAACAGGATGTAGATCGGATCGATGTCCTTGCTCTGCAAGATGATCATTCGGCACAGAGCCGTCATGGCGATGATGATTGGTAGGGTTACGGGGATACGGTGACTCTTATAAAAGGCACCGACCATACCGATCACTTCGGCATAGATAAAAAGAAGGAATAGATCGCTGAGATTAACCGTTCGCGTTTCCACCAGACGCGCGATTTCTACGCCGGTCGCAAACAGCGTCGCGAAGCCAATGATGAAGAGGATCAGGTTCTCTGTGATCCGCACCACCATCAAGTTCAGAACTCGAGTGTTTTCGGACATGGGGCGCCTCCGTCGGTCGGCCGGTAGAGACTCTACAACATCGATGGCGGGCCGGTGGCTCGGGAGATAGGGCGGCCGGTATACTTTTGGTATGAAAATCCTAGGCCGGATCGTTTTGAAAGGGCTGCTCGCCTTCCTACCCATCGCGCTGACGCTGTACTTTGTGTACTGGCTCGGGGTTACCACCGAATCGCTGCTGTCGGGCGCTTTGAAGTGGGTGCTGCCCGCTGGCTTCTATGTCCCCGGCATGGGGCTCGTGGCGGGGTTTCTGTTCCTCGTGGTGGTCGGTCTGCTCGTCAACGCGTTTGTGGTTCGCCGGCTTCTCGAGTTCGGCGAGTCCCTGATGTTGCGAGTGCCGGTAGTGAAGACCGTATATGCCTCCATCCGGGACCTCACCGGGCTCATGAAGGGGCGGGAAGGTCGGGACCTGCAGCGTGTGGTCATGGTCAATTTCGGACCCGGACGGGTGATCGGCTTTGTCACTCAGGAAAATGCCACGCTGCCTGGCTTTGGAACCGACGAGTCATTGGTGGCGGTCTATCTGCCGATGAGCTACCAGATCGGCGGCTATACTCTTTATCTGCCGCGGGATCGCATCGAGCCCACAGACCTCACGGTCGAGGCGGCTATGCGGATCGTCCTGACGGGCGGGCTGCAGACTCAGTAAACCATCGAGGTTCTCATGACCCAGGTTGATTATTCGATCCGCGACGGGGTCGCGGTGATCGCGTTCCAGTCTCCCCCCGTCAACAGCCTGGGCTTCGAGCTTCGGCAAAAGCTCCTTGCTGCGCTCGAGAGAGCTACGAGCGATGCTATGGCGAGGGCTGTCGTGCTTATCGGCGCGAACGGTGCTTTTTCGGCCGGCGCAGATATCCGCGAGTTCGGTAAGTCCGAGATGCGTCGCGGACCGTCGCTGTGGACTCTCAACGCGGTACTCGATGAATTTCCGAAACCGGTCGTTGCGGCTGTCGAGGGTATCGCTCTGGGTGGTGGTCTGGAACTCGCGATGTGCTGCCATCATCGCGTCGCTCTCGCCAGTGCGCGTGTGGGACTGCCGGAGGTGAAACTCGGGCTGCTGCCGGGAGCCGGTGGCACGCAGCGCCTGCCTCGATTGATCGGCATCGACAACGCGTTAAATGTGATGCTCGGTGGCGAGCCTCTGCCCGTTTCCTTGTTCGCAAAATCACCGTTGTTCGACGCCGTCGTCGAGACGGGTCTGATCGAGCGCGCTGTCGAAGTCGCTCAGAAGTCGGCTGTGTCACTTGCTGCCGGAAAATCGCTACCTCGTGCTCGCGACCGTGCTATTCGCGAGCCCGATCTCGAGGCGCTGTGTCAGTTCGCCCGTAACGGCGCTAAGACCGCCTTTCCGCACTTTCCGGCTCCGGTCGCCATCATCGATGCCGTACAGTTCGGTGCGACACATCCGTTCGACGCCGGGATTGAGGAAGAAGGCCGTCTCTTCAAACAGTTGATGGATGGCCCCGTGTCGGCGGCCTTGCGGCATGTGTTTTTTGCTGAGCGATCAGCCAGTCGAATCGCCGATCTGCCCGAGGGTACCAAGCCGCGGCAGATCAAATCGGTAGCCATCATCGGTGCAGGCACGATGGGCACCGGCATCGCAATTAACTTCCTGAACGCGGGCATCGCCACGCGTCTGCTAGAGATCAATCAGGAAGGCCTCGATCGTGGTATCGCCCGTGTCCGTGATGTCTACGAAGGTCAGGTAAAAAAAGGCAAGCTCGACGCTACAAAAATGCAGTCGCGTCTTGCACTTCTGCAGCCTGTTCTGAAGTACGAGCAGATCGCAGACGTCGACCTCGTGATCGAAGCCGTTTTCGAAGACATGGCAATCAAGAAAAAAGTGTTTGCTCAGCTCGATGCAGTACTGAAGCCAGGCGCTATTTTGGCTACCAACACCTCCACGCTCGATATTGATCAGATCGCCGGTGGAACATCACGGCCAGCCGATGTCATTGGGCTGCATTTTTTCAGCCCCGCCAACATCATGAAGCTGCTCGAGGTGGTGCGTGGTGCAAAGACCGCGCCGGACGTGCTCGCTACGGCGATGGCTATCGCGAAGCAGATCCGTAAGACAGCCGTGGTGTCAGGGGTATGCGATGGCTTCATTGGCAATCGCATGATCAATCAGTACGCCGCACAAGCCATGCAGATGGTGGAAGAGGGTGCGAGCCCCGAGCAAGTCGATCGGGCGATCGAGGCGTTCGGGTTTGCGATGGGGCCGTTTCGTATGGGCGATCTCGCGGGTAACGACATCGGATGGCACATCCGAAAGCGTCAATACGCCGAGGGAACGCTCAAGATTCGGCAGCGCATCGCCGATGCACTGTGCGAGATGGGGCGCTTCGGACAAAAAACCGGCGCTGGCTGGTATGACTACCGTAAGGGTGATCGTCAGGCGTATCCATCACCCGTGGTCGCCAAGCTCATCGAGCAAGAACGTCAGGCTGCCGGTAAGCCGCTACGCAAAATCGACGATCGCGAAATCATCGAACGGCTGGTTTACTCCCTCGTCAACGAAGGAGCGCGAATACTCGAAGAAGGGATCGCGCAGCGCGCCTCGGACATCGATTTGGTTTATCTCACGGGTTATGGGTTTCCGGTATGGCGCGGGGGACCGATGCACTATGCAGAGTCACAGACGATTTACGAGGTGACCAGGTGCATGCGGCGCTTTGGCGCCCAGCAGGGAGGTGATTCGGCATTCTGGACACCTGCGCCGTTGCTGGAGCGTCTCGCGCGGGAAGGCGGTACGTTCACGGGAGGTGCAGCATGACTGGCAAGTCCGCCAAGCGTGAAGCCGTCATCGTGTCGACGGCGCGTACGCCGCTCGCCAAGAGCTGGAAAGGCGCCTTCAACATGACACACGGAGCAACACTTGGAGCGCACGTGGTCAAAGCGTCGATCGAGCGAGCAGGAATCGACCCTGCGACGGTCGAGGACGTGATGATGGGGTGTGCTTATCCTGAGGGAGCCACTGGCAACAACATTGCCCGGCAGATTGCGCTGCGCGCTGGTCTGCCGGTGAGCGTCGCCGGGCTCACGATCAACCGGTTTTGCTCATCTGGCCTGCAGAGCATTGCGCTGGCAGCACAGCGCATCCTCGCTGACGAGGGCGATGTATATGTCGCCGGCGGACTCGAGTCGATCTCCTGCGTGCAAGCCGAAGCGAACATGCACATGATTACCGAGGGCTGGCTCCGAGAACACAAGCCGGCGATCTACCATACGATGCTGCAGACCGCCGAGACCGTGGCGACGCGCTATGGCATCGGACGAGAGCGTCAGGACGAGTATGGTGCGCGCAGCCAGCAACGTGCCTGCGCTGCGCAGGCAGCCGGACATTTCCGTGACGAGATCGCTCCGATCACCGTACGTATGGCAGGTCTCGATGTCGCAGCCGGAGGTCGACTGTTCACGCGTGAGCTCACCGTGTCGCAAGACGAGGGACTGCGTGAGGGGACGACGGTCGAGGTGATATCGAAAATCAAGACGGCAATGCCCAATGGCACGGTGGCCGCAGGCAATGCCAGCCAGTTCTCCGACGGTGCCGGCGCCTGTGTCGTGATGAGCGCCGAAGCCGCGGCACGTCAGGGGTGTACCCCGCTCGGTGCATTCCGAGGTTTTGCGGTGGCCGGTTGTGAGCCCGATGAGATGGGTATCGGCCCCGTCCATGCCATCCCGAAGCTGCTGCGTCGAACCGGCGTCAAGCTCGAGGATATTGGTTTGTGGGAACTCAACGAAGCGTTTGCGGTTCAGGTCCTCTATTGCCGCGACACACTCGGTCTTCCTGACGAGCGGTTGAACATCGACGGGGGCGCTATCGCCGTTGGCCACCCTTACGGCATGAGCGGTCAGCGCCTCGTTGGCCATGCGCTCCTTGCCGGCAAGCGACTCGGCGTGCGCTACGTCGTCGTGACGATGTGTATTGGTGGGGGTATGGGTGCTGCGGGGCTGTTCGAGGTGCTGTGATGACTCGCCGTCTTTCGATCGGCTTGCTTGTTGCACTGCTCGGGGGGATGCTCGGCTCGAGAGCTATGGCCATCGAAATTCCCGAATATCGCGTCATCGAACAGCAGGGTGCTTTTGAGCTGCGCCGTTACGAACCCTATCTCATCGCCGAGACGGAAGTCGATGCGGGTTTCATGAACGCCGGTAATATCGCCTTCGGGCGACTGTTCCGTTACATCAGCGGCGCTAACACGAGTGCCACTGAGATCGCGATGACCGCGCCGGTGGAGCAGGCAGCGCGATCGCAGGGTCAGAAAATCGCGATGACTGCGCCGGTCGAACAGGCCAACCAAGAGGGCCGTTACCGGGTCGGCTTCGTCGTTCCCCGGAAATTTAACCGAGACACGGTGCCACGACCGACCGACTCGCGCGTGCAAATTCGTGAGGTCTCGGCGCGGACAGTAGCGGTATGGCGCTATTCCGGGCGATGGACCGAAGAAAACTTTCGCGAACATGAGCGTGAGTTACGCGCCATTCTCAACAAACGAGGGCTGCAGCCGGCCACACCCGGTGACGGTGCCATCATTGCCCGCTACGACGCACCGTTCATGCCGTGGTTCATGCGGCGTAACGAGGTGTTGATCCCGCTGGCTGATAAGACGCCCTGACTTGGCGTCTACGACCGACTGCCTGCTACGGTGCTGCTGAGATTCGCTGACGTTTCGCTGGCATACGGGTCACGACCGCTACTCGAGCGGGTCTCCCTCAATGTCGCGGAGGGCGAGCGAGTCTGCCTCGTCGGTCGTAACGGCGAGGGCAAGTCGTCTCTGTTGCGTCTCGTGGCGGGGCAAAGCACCGCAGACGATGGCGAGATCTGGCGTAAGCCTGGAGCGCGACTCGCTTTTCTCGTTCAAGATCTCGATGCGCTGCCCGATGCACGGGTCAGCGATATCGTGCGGGGCGGACTCGATCTCTCTGCCGGCGAGTCTTGGGAGCTCGAGCCGCGTATCGCCGCGATGATCACCCGTCTCGGACTCGATCCCGATGCCCGCTTCTCAGGGCTGTCGGGCGGATGGCGTCGTCGTGCGTTGCTCGGACGCGCGCTCGTGTCGGAGCCGGAGATTTTGCTCCTCGACGAGCCGACTAATCATCTCGATATCGAAGCCATCGTCTGGCTTGAGACGATGATGCTGGAGTTTCGCGGTGCGCTGCTGTTCGTGAGCCACGATCGGACATTCGTGAATCGTCTGGCAACCCGGGTGATCGAGCTGGATCGGGGTCGCTTGAGCTCTTGGCCGGGCAACTATGACGATTTTGTACGCAAGAAGACGCTGCAACTCGAGATCGAAGCGAAGGAAAACGCACTTTTCGATCGAAAGCTGGCCGAGGAAGAAGTCTGGATTCGCAAGGGCGTCGAGGCACGTCGCACTCGCAACGAAGGGCGTGTGCGCGCACTGGTCACCATGCGTCGAGAGCGCCGCGAGCGCCGCGAACGTATCGGTCGAGTGGACTGGGAATTGATTGAGTCTACTGAGTCGGGGCGTTGGGTGTTCGATGCCGAGCGGGTCGGCGTGACGCTTGGAGAGAAAACACTGTTGCGTGATTTCTCTTTGCGGGTGCCGCGCGGTGCTCGCATCGGGATCGTCGGTCCGAACGGAGTGGGAAAAAGTACCCTGATCAAGGTTCTGCTAGGGGAGCTCTCGCCGACGACGGGTACGATCAAGCGTGGTACCCGGCTCGATATCGCCTATTACGACCAGCAGCGAGCGCAGCTCGATCTCGAGGCATCGGTGGAGGAGAACGTCAACGACGGCAATGCTTTCGTCGTTCTCGGCGAGGAGAAACGCCACGTGTCGTCCTACTTGCGCGACTTTTTGTTTCGTCCGGACCAGTTGCGTACGCCGGCGCGTGCGCTGTCGGGAGGCGAGCGGAATCGGCTGCTGCTGGCGCGTCTCTTTGCCCGCCCCGCCAACCTGCTGGTGCTCGATGAGCCGACAAACGATCTTGATCTCGACACACTCGAGTTACTCGAAGAGCTGATCGCAGGATTTTCAGGCACGCTGCTGCTCGTCAGCCACGATCGTGCATTTCTCGATCGGGTAGTTACCGATCTTTTGGTACTCGATGGCAGCGGCAAGGTCGATGAATTTGTCGGTGGATGGACCGACTGGCAGTCCTGGCGAGCCACTCAGGCTATGACGCCATCGAATTCACCTCGATCTAAGCCAGCGGCGACGAATACAGCGGCTGTTAAGCCCAAGCGGCTGTCTTACAAGGATCAGCGTGAGTTTGATGCACTGCCGAGTCTGATTGAGTCGCTCGAAAAAGATAAAGCCGCACTTGAGTCGCAGATGTCAGCGACGAGTTTTTATTCGAGTGGGCCCCAGGAGATACGTCGTGTCAGCGAGCGCTTCGAGTCGCTCACCCGTCAGATCGAAATGGCCTACCAGCGTTGGGCAGAGCTCGAAACTCTGCGAGGCTGAGCGGAATCGGGTATAGTGCGCGCCCTTTCAGTGCAGTCCCCCTCATGATGTTCTCTGATCTCGGGCTTCAGCCCGAGTTGTTACGCGCCGTAGCCGATAAGGGCTACGACACTCCAACTCCTATCCAAGCTAAGGCCATCCCGGCGGTGCTCTCGGGACGCGACGTGCTGGCGGGCGCGCAGACCGGGACGGGCAAGACAGCCGGATTCGTGTTGCCGCTGCTGCAGCTTCTGGGTGCTGCCCAGGGACGTCTGCCGCGCGCGCTCGTCCTCAGTCCTACCCGAGAACTGACAGCGCAGATCGCCGATAACGCCAAGTCGTACGGAAAATACAAAAACCTTCGAACGCAAGTGATCTTTGGCGGTGTCAGCGAACGGCCTCAAATCGACGGTCTTCGTGTGGGTTGCGATCTGCTAGTGGCGACTCCGGGACGCCTGATCGATCTCGTCGAACAAGGGGCACTCGATCTGTCGCAGGTACGTTACTTTGTTCTGGATGAAGCCGATCGCATGCTCGATATGGGCTTTATCCATGCGATCAAGCGCATCATCCGTCTGCTACCGCCGCAGCGACAGAACCTCATGTTCTCGGCAACATACTCTGAAGAGATCCGTCAGCTCGCGGCTCGGATGCTGCGCCAACCAATCGAGGTTGAGGTTGCACCACGTAATACGACGGCTGAGCGTGTCGCTCAGGTCATCTTTCGTGTTCCTAAAGAAGATAAGCGGCACCTTCTCGTGCACCTTTTTCAGCACGGCGCGGCCGGCGAGGGTCCGTGGTATCAGGCGCTCGTTTTCACGCGAACCAAGCATGGTGCCAATCGACTCGCACAGCAGCTGGAGCAGTCCGGTATTCGCGCTGCGGCCATTCACGGCAACAAGAGCCAGTCGGCCCGGGTCCGTGCATTAGAGGATTTTAAAGCGGGGCGTATCGCAGCTCTGGTTGCGACCGAAGTCGCTTCTCGTGGACTCGACATCAAAGAATTACCACAAGTTGTCAACTACGAGTTACCAAACGTACCGGAAGATTACGTGCATCGTATCGGCCGAACGGCGAGAGCCGGTGCCGAGGGTAGAGCGGTGAGTCTCGTGTCAGCCGATGAGGCCCCGCTACTGCGCGATATCGAGCGCACGCTCCGTCAAGCGGTGCCGGTATTGCCGACCCCCGCTTTTATCGTCCCGCCGCCGCGGCCCACCCCGGCGCCCGTCAGCCGCCCGAACGCTTCGCCGGATAGCCGAGGCGGGTCAGCTCGGCGACCAGTAGGTCACGGTGGTCACCCTGGATCTCGATCACGCCGTTTCGGACCGTCCCGCCGGAGCCGCAACGCTTCTTGAGTTGGGTCGCGAGCGCCTCGAGCGCAGCCGGAGCCAGCGGCAGGCCGCTGATCACTGACACGCCTTTGCCGGCCCGCCCTTGGGTTTCGCGCCCCACACGCACCGAAGTTCCGGCGAGTACCCGGCGTTTGGCGTCGATGTTCATGCGGACAGTTTAGGCGAAGCCGGTGCCGGCTAGAATGCAGGCATGATCACTCAGATTCGTCTGCTCTTGAGGTGGGGCGTCGTCGCGCTCGGTGTCGCGATTGGCTTCCCGGCGTCACTGGTCGCGCAAGAGGCATCTGATTGGCGGCGGCTCGACCCTGAGCGCACGCTCTATATGGATCTCGATGGTGGCCGAGTCATCTTCGAGCTCTCGCCAACCTTCGCCCCGCAGCACGTTCGCAATATCCGGGCGTTGAGTGTGCGGGGGTGGTTTGACGGGCTGACCATCAACCGGGTGCAGGACAACTTCGTCACACAGTGGGGTGATGCAGATCAGTCGCGTCCCATCGAGGGTGCGGCGTCGCGTCTACCTCCGGAGTTCGAGCGGGATTGGACATCTAATCTGTCCTTTACTCACCATCCGGACGGCGACGTGTATGCGCCTCAAGTCGGATTCGTCGACGGCATGCCGGCTGCCGGCGAAGGGC
>JBMTZD010000065.1:0-9832 GCA_049455235.1 Steroidobacteraceae bacterium | reverse complement strand
CCGCTCTTGAAGTGGGTGCCCTCGACCAAGGTATCGGTGACCATCACGAGATCGAAGCCGGGGCGTGGCCGCAACAAGGCCCCGTCATCGCCGACCCCCAGAACGACATCGTCGCGGCGTGCCGCCGCACCGCGGAAATATCGATCGATGAGATCGAATTCGCCGAGCATCAGCTCTCGTGAGGACGCAGTGTTCGAGCTGCTTTATCGAGAACCGCGTTGACGTATTTGTGCGCGTCGGTCGCACCGTACTTACGCGTGAGCGTCACCGCCTCGTTGACGACGACACGCCACGGCACATCGGGCCGCTCTTCGAGCTCAAACAGACCGATCCACAAAATGCCATGCTCGACTGGGTCGAGCTCGGCGACTTTGCGGTCCGCATAGTTCTCGAGGGCATCATCGAGTGCAACACGCCGCGTGCCGATCCCTTGCAGGATTTCACGGAAGTACTCGCCATCCGCGCGCGCCATGTCTTCATCGCTTTGAAAGTCGTTGACCAAGTCTTGCCACGGACTTTCGTTCAACTGCCAGCGATAGAGCGCTTGCATGGCAAGCTTACGTGCCACGCTGCGCGCACCCGATCGCGGATCGCGTTTGACGGCCATCAGGCCTCCGACCCGGCATCGAGACCGCGAAGGAGCGTTGCCATCTCGATGGCCGCCTCGATTGCCTCGCCGCCTTTATTCATACGAGCCGGATCTGCACGTTCCTCGGCTTGAGCCACATTCTCTACCGTGAGCACACCAAAAATCACGGGCACTCCGGTCGCGAGACCCGCATTCATGATGCCGCGAGCAGCCTCACCGGCCACGTAGTCGAAGTGCGCCGTATCACCGCGAATGACACAGCCGAGTGCAACGATGGCGCTGTAGCTACCCGTTGCTGCGAGCGCCTCGCAGGCGAGTGGCAATTCGAAAGCGCCTGGAACGTGATGCAATTCGATCGATTCTGGCAGACCGCCCAAGCGCTGCCACGTCGTCACCGCGCCCTCGATTAATTGCTCGACGATGACTTCATTGAAGCGCGCGGCCACGATCGCGATGGCGAGGCCTTCAGGATGCAGTTCACGCGGACGGGATTCGAGTTTCATGGCTCACGGTCCACATAGCTTTCCACCTCGAGATCGAAAGCGGACAAGCCATGCAATTGTTTCGGCGCGGATAGTACACGCATTCGAGAAATGCCGAGGTCCTGCAGAATCTGCGCCCCGATGCCATAGGTGCGCAGCACCGGCGCGGCCTGCGTGGTCGAGACGGTCGGCGCTTCGATCCCCATGATCGCATCGGCGAGCTCTCGCGGGGTCTCGGTCTCGCGCAGTACGACAACGACACCGGCGCCTTCTTTGGCAACACGCTCCAGCGCCGCACGCAGCGTCCAGCGCCGCGGCTCACCTCGAAAGGCGAGTAGATCGCGCAAAGTGTCGGTGAGATGCACGCGCACGAGCGGGGCGGCTACCGAGGCAAGATCGCCTCGCACCATCGCGAGGTGCACATCGCGATGCACATGGTCTTGATACGCAATGAGCTTGAACGGACCAAACTCGGTCTCGATCTCTTTTTCAGCGAGACGCTCGACAGAGCGCTCCTTACGCAGGCGATAGCGGATCAAATCGGCAATGGTGCCGATCTTGAGGCCATGCTCGCGCGCGAAGCGCTCGAGCTCGGGTCGGCGCGCCATCGTGCCATCGTCGTTCATGATCTCGACGATGACGGCCGCCGGCTGCAAACCCGCCAAGCGAGCAAGATCGCAGCCCGCCTCCGTATGCCCTGCCCGAGTCAGCACACCACCGGGCTGCGCCATGATCGGGAAAATATGCCCAGGCTGACGCAGATCCTGCGGCTCGGCATTCGGTGCCACGGCGGTACGCACCGTATGCGCTCGATCGTAGGCGGAGATCCCCGTCGTCACGCCCTCGGCCGCTTCGATGGACACCGTAAAATTCGTGCGATGCTCGCGATGGGTATCACTCACCATCAAAGGCAGACGCAATTGACGGCAGCGCTCTTGGGTCAGCGTCAAACAAATGAGGCCACGTCCGAAGCGCGCCATAAAGTTGATGTCTTCGGGGCGAACCTTGTCGGCCGCCATCAACAAATCGCCTTCGTTCTCGCGATCTTCGTCATCGACGATGACGACCATCTTGCCAGCGGCGATATCCGCCAAAATATCTTCGATCGAATCAAAACTTTTGGGTGTCATACGCGCGCGCTCTCAAGCAGTCGCTCGACATATCGGGCCACCTGATCGACCTCGAGGTTCACTTTGCGTCCCACCGTGAACTCACCGAGCGTCGTCACGGTCTGGGTGTGTGGGATGAGATTCACACCAAAATCCGCGGCACCCACCTCGTTGATCGTGAGGCTCACGCCATCGATGGCAACCGAGCCTTTGCGAGCGAAGTATCGAGCAAGGCTCGGCGGGCAACCGAAGCGCATCCGCACCGACCGCGCATCGCTTTCGATCGAGAGCACCTCACCCAAGCCATCGACATGACCCGAAACGAGATGACCCCCGAGAGCATCACCGGCACGCAACGCCGGCTCCAGATTGACGCGCGATCCCACCGCCAAGGCACCCAAGGTGGTGAGCGACAAAGTCTCATTCGAGACATCTGCCGCGAAGCTCTGCGCGTCACGGGTCTTATCTAAATCAAGCGCGGTGAGACATACGCCACTGACCGCGATACTGTCGCCCGGTGTGGTGTGATCCAGCGTCAGGTTCGTCACCGCAATACGCAGGCGTACATCGCCCGCGCGTCGCTCCAGCGACACGATGCGACCGACGTCCTGCACGATCCCAGTGAACATGACTCAAGCACTCCCAAGTGGGCGCAGCATGATACGAATATCGGGCCCTATCTGGCGAAGATCCGTGAGAGTCCAGCGTGAGGCATCGACCAAGCGACCGATCTGTAAGGTCGCAAGCGGGCGTCCATCGGCGCCAAGCAACATCGGCGCGAGATACACCACGAGCTCATCGACCAGATTTTCACTAATCAGCGACCCAGCGAGCGTCGCGCCCGCTTCGGTCCACACTTCGTTGATCTCGCGTGCATTGAGCGCCGACAAGACAGCGGGCAACGACAAGCGACCGCTCGTATCAAGCGCAATCTCCTTCGAGGTCAGGTGCAACACCTCACCGGGCTCGGCAAAAAGACGCGCGCTCGTCGGAATCCTTGCCTCGCGATCGAGCAACACGCGCAGTGGCTGACGGGTCGACGTGTGAGGCTGCGCCGAATCCAGTCGCACGGTCAGACGGGGATCGTCAGCGAGTACCGTAGCACTCGTGCTCAAAATCGCGGCGCTCTCGGCACGCCAACGCTGTACATCCTCGCGCGCCGCTTCGCTCGTGATCCATTGGCTCTCGCCGCGGGCTGTCGCGGTGCGACCATCGAGACTCGCAGCCATCTTCAAACGCAGCCAAGGTCGCTGCCGACGCATGCGGCTGAAAAAGCCGAGATTCAGTTCTTCACCTTCCAGCGCTCGCAAGCCTTGCTCGACGACGATACCGGCCTCACGCAAGCGCGCAGCACCGCTTCCATCGACGCGGGGATTCGGATCACCGCTCGCGTAAATCACCCGCGCAATACCGGCTGCGATCAAAGCCTCGCTGCACGGTGGCGTGCGTCCATGATGATTGCAGGGCTCGAGCGTAACGAAGGCAGTGGCACCGCGGGCGCGCTCACCGGCCGCACGCAACGCAAACACCTCGGCATGGGGTTCGCCCGAGCGCTGGTGCCAGCCCTCCCCGATAATCTGCTCGCCCATCGCGATCACACAGCCCACCCGAGGATTGGGCTGGGTCGACGCGCGACCCATCGCCGCAAGCTCGAGCGCGCGACCCATCGCCGCATGCTCAAAGGCGCTCCAATGATCAGTCACGTTTGCCGCCTTTGGCCTTCGCGGCCGCCTCTTCGCCGCCGAGCAAGGACAATTGCCCCTCGAGCGGCTCGCGACGACGACGCACCTTGAGCTTGTCGACTTCGTCACGGAACGCATCGACGTCTTGGAAGCTGCGATACACCGAGGCAAATCGCACGTACGCCACTTCGTCGAGATGACGCAGCTCGTTCATCACGAACTCGCCGATTTGCCGCGACGGCACTTCGCGCTCACCGAGACTGCGAAGGCGATGCGTGATGCGAGAGATGGCCGCTTCGATGCGATCTTGTTCGACCGGTCGCTTCTGCAGCGCCTTGATGAGACCGGATCGCAGCTTTTGTTCGTCGAAGGGTTCGCGACTACCGTAACTTTTGACCACGAGCGGCATAACGAGTTCGGCCGTCTCGAAGGTCGTGAAACGCTCACCGCAGGCGAGACATTCGCGACGACGGCGTATCTGTCGCCCTTCAGCGGCGAGACGCGAGTCGTTGACCTTGGTCTCTTCGTGGCCGCAGAAAGGGCAATACATAGCTCAAATCAGGCTTGATACACCGGGAATCGCCGGCAGAGTGCGGTCACCTTCGCACGCACCTGCTCGATCGCAGCGGCTGAGCCTTCGGCGTCGAGCACATCCGCGATGAGATCAGCGACTTCTCGCACTTCAGCTTCTTTGAAGCCGCGGGTCGTCGATGCCGGCGTTCCGATGCGGATGCCGCTCGTCACCATCGGCGGACGTGGATCGTTCGGCACCGCATTCTTATTCACCGTGATATGCGCGGCACCGAGTGCGGCATCGGCATCTTTACCGGTGATGTTCTTGTCCGAGAGATCGATCAGGAACAAGTGGTTATCGGTGCCGCCCGAGACGATGCGGTAACCGCGCTGTTGCAACTGCGTGCACATGGCGCGCGCATTGGCGACGACCTGATGTTGATAATCTTTGAACTCAGGCTGCAAGGCCTCGAGGAAGGCCACCGCTTTCGCGGCGATCACGTGCATCAACGGGCCGCCCTGCGTGCCTGGGAATACCAGTGAGTTGAATTTTTTGGTCAGCTCGTCGTTCTTGCGCGCGAGAATCAAGCCGCCGCGCGGACCGCGCAGCGTCTTGTGCGTCGTCGTCGTAACCACATCCGCATAAGGAATCGGATTCGGATAGACGCCGGCCGCCACGAGACCCGCAACGTGCGCCATGTCGACGTGTAAATACGCGCCCACTTTGTCGGCGATCGCGCGAAAACGCGGGAAATCGAGCAAACGCGAATAGGCCGAGAACCCGGCGATGATGAGCTTGGGCTTCACCTCGAGCGCCTGCGCTTCGAGAGCGTCGTAGTCGATCTCACCGTTATCGGGACGAATGCCGTACTGCGAGGCGTTGAAGATCTTGCCCGAGAAGTTCACCTTCGCTCCGTGCGTGAGGTGACCACCATGATCGAGGCTCATCCCGAGGATGGCATCACCCGGCTTGAGCATGGCGAGATAAACGGCCGCGTTGGCCTGTGAGCCCGAGTGAGGTTGAACGTTGGCGTAATCCGCACCGAAAAGCTGCTTCGCGCGATCGATCGCCAACTGCTCGGCGACATCGACATGCTCGCAACCCCCGTAATAGCGCTTACCCGGATAGCCCTCGGCGTATTTGTTGGTCAGCACCGAACCCTGCGCCTCGAGCACGCGAGGACTCGCATAGTTCTCGGAGGCGATCAACTCGATGTGATCTTCCTGACGTTGCCGTTCGGCACCCATCGCAGCGGCGAGCTCTGGGTCGAATCCGGCAATGGTCATGTTTCTCGAAAACATCGGCGAGGCCTCGGGGGAGCAGGTGACGGAAAACGCCACATTTTAGCCGAATGAGGGGCTGCGCCGACCCTCTCGTCTTGCAATCAAGCGAAAAGATGCTCGACGACGGCGTTCCAAGCCGAGGCGATATTCGGCCGGTGATAACCGCCCCCGCCCGTGGCGAGCAGACGGCCATGACCCAAGCGCTCGGCAAGATCACGCAAATCGGCCGTCGCGCGAGCATGCGCTGCGGGTGAAAACCGCAGGTGGGTGAGCGGATCACCCGCCACGCTATCGGCCCCGGCCTGCAGGATGATGAACTCGGGCGCGAAGGATTCGAGGTGACGCAGCACCTGCTGCCAGGCCGGCGCGAATGCCGCATCGTCGGCGCCGGGCATCAACGGCAGGTTGAGTTTGGTGCCCGCAGCCTCTCCCTTGCCGATTTCATCGTCTGAGCCCGTGCCCGGGTAGAGGTGGCGGCCATCCTCGTGGATATCGGCGAAGATCAGTCCGGGGTCCGTCTCGAAGCCGTAATAAAGCCCATCGCCGTGATGAGCGTCGATATCGACGTAGGCAATACGCTGCAGACCGTGTTCGCGGCGCAGCCATTCGACGAGCACGCCACAGTCGTTCAAGGCGCAAAAGCCGGCAGCGCCCCGACGAGCCGCATGGTGCAGCCCCGCAATCGGCACGAAGGCGCGACGCGCCCGACCCCGCATGATCTCCTCGCCCGCCAGCAAAACGCCTCCCACGACGTCTGAGGCGATCTCGAAGACACCCCGGAAAGCGGGCGTATCACCGCCGTCGAGATAGCCCTCGCCCGTCGCCGAGCGCTGCTGCACGAATGCCAAATACGAGGGTGTGTGGAACAAGGCGAGCTCATCAGTACTCGCTCGGCGCGGCTCCTCGCTCCGGCAACGTCGCTCGAGACCCCGCGCTTCCAACTCACGATAAAAGGCCTCGTGACGGTCGAGACCGAAAGGATGGCCCCCACCGAACCCATACCGGGCAAGCCGCTCGCCGGCGACGACCAGAACTTCGGACATCGTCCTGCCCTCCCGAAGATGCGGCGAAGCCTAGCACAGGCGATAATCACGCCCATGGCTCAATACATTTACACGATGAACCGGGTGGGCAAGGTCGTCCCCCCGAAGCGTCACATCCTGCGCGATATCAGCCTCTCGTTCTTCCCGGGCGCCAAGATCGGCGTTTTGGGTCTGAACGGCTCGGGTAAATCGACGCTCCTCAAAATCATGGCCGGTCTCGATACGAACATCGAGGGCGAAGCGAGACCGCAATCGGGTATCCGCGTGGGTTACCTGCCGCAGGAGCCGGAGCTCGATCCAAACAAGAATGTGCGCGAGGAAGTCGTCGCCGGCATCGGCGGCATGTTCGCCAAGGTCGAACGCTTCAATGCGATTAGCGAAGCCTTCGCTGAGCCGATGTCCGATGACGAGATGAACAAGCTCCTCGAGGAGCAAGCCAAGCTACAGGATGACATCGATGCAGCCGGTGGTTGGGAACTCGATCGCAAGCTCGAGATCGCAGCCGATGCGCTGCGTCTCCCGCCTTGGGATGCAAAGATCGAAAATCTCTCCGGTGGTGAAAAGCGCCGTGTTGCGCTGTGCCGTCTGCTGCTCGCCGCGCCTGACATGCTGCTGCTCGATGAGCCCACGAACCACCTCGATGCCGAATCGATTCATTGGCTCGAGAAGTATCTCGAGCAGTATCCGTCGACGGTCATTGCAGTGACCCACGATCGCTACTTCCTCGATAACGTTGCCGAGTGGATTCTCGAACTCGACCGTGGTCACGGCATTCCGTACCAAGGCAACTACTCGACCTGGCTCGAGCAGAAAGAAAAACGCCTCGCTCAGGAAGAACGCGAGCGCGATGCATTGCGCAAGACGCTCGAGCGCGAACTCGAGTGGGTGCGCCAGAATCCGAAGGCGCGTCAGGCCAAGAGCAAGGCGCGTATGCAACGCTACGAAGAGCTCGCCTCACGCGAATTCCAAGAGCGCAACGAGACCAACGAAATCTACATTCCGCCTGGCGAGCGCCTAGGCGATCTTGTCATCGAAGCAAAGGGTCTGCGTAAAGCCTTCGGCGATAAGCTGTTGTTCGACGATCTGAACTTCAACCTGCCGCGCGGCGGCATAGTCGGCATCATCGGACCGAACGGCGCGGGTAAAACCACGCTCTTCCGCATGCTCACGGGTGTCGAACAACCGGATGCCGGTGAAATCCGCGTCGGCCCTAGCGTGAAGCTCGCCTATGTCGATCAATCGCGTCAGGCGCTTAACGACAAGAACAGCGTGTGGCAAGAAATCTCGAACGGACTCGATCTCATCAAGGTCGGCAACTACGAGACGCCCTCACGCGGCTATGTCGGTCGCTTCAATTTCAAGGGCACGCAACAGCAACAACTGATCGGTGAACTCTCCGGTGGTGAGCGCAATCGCGTGCATCTGGCGAAGGTGCTGAAGTCGGGCGGCAACGTGTTGCTTCTCGACGAACCGACCAACGATCTGGACGTCGAAACGCTACGCGCACTCGAAGAAGGTTTGCTGGCTTACCCCGGCTGCGCGGTCGTCATCTCGCACGATCGCTGGTTCCTCGATCGCATCGCCACTCACATCCTGGCCTTCGAAGGTAATTCGGAAGTGATCTGGTTCGAAGGCAACTATCAGGAATACGTCGAGGACTACAAGAAGCGCCGCGGCGAAGACGCCGAGCGACCGCACCGTATCCGGTACAAGCCGCTCACGCGTTGATGAGCGGCGATCCGTTTCGCCTGGCGCTCGCTGCCTTTCAAACGGGCGATCTCGTCGCAGCGCAGCGCACGCTCGCTGCGCTGCTCTCGCGCGAGCCGCGACACGCCGACGGGCAACACCTGGCGGCCCTACTCGCCAAGCAGCAGGGTCGCCTACTCGATGCGCTGACACACTTCGAGGCGAGTCTGGCTGCCAACGAGCGGCAGCCTGTCGTGCATGCCAACTTCGGCAACCTGCTCAAAGATTTGCATCGATATGCACTCGCCGAGCGGCACTATCGGCGCGCCATCGAGTTAATGCCCAACTTTGCAGAAGCCTGGTACCAACGCGGCGTACTGGCTACCGAGCGACATCAACTCGGTCTCGCTGTCGACTGCCTCAAACAAGCCCGCGACCTAAAACCCGACGCACGAGCCTTCGTCGCCCTCGGTCGCGCCGAATTGACCCGAGGGGAACACGCAGCGGCACTCGCCGCGGCGCGCAGGCTACGCGAGCTTTTTCCGACAGACGCCCGCGGCGTCGCCTTGCAGGCACGGACGCTACACGCCATGGGGCAAACGACCCAAGCCATCGACACGCTGAAGAGTGCGCTCAAGAGCGTGGATGATCCGGCCGCCTTGCACTACGAACTGGGCCTGCTAGCGATTGATGCCAACGAGATTGATCTCGCCATCAGCGAATTCGAGACCACTTTGACGCTCAGAGCGGAGCATATCGAAGCACACCGCGCATTGAATAATCTGCTGTGGGAACGTAAGGATGAGCGGTTCATCGAGTCGTATCACACCGCACTCAAGACGAAACCGGATCACGCGCCTCTCTACCACAACATGGCCGCTGCCTATATCGCGAGCGGCGCCGAGCGAGAAGCTACCCGTGCGCTGGAATTTGCGATCGAGCGACTCGGTCGCGACCCGTTCCTGCTGCACGGACTTGGTGTACAGGCGATGAAGCATGGCAATCTTGATATCGCCCGCGATTTCTTCGAAGAGGCCTTGAAGGTGGCGCCCGATACCACGCGCTTTCACGTGGATCGAGCGAACCTGCACATCCAGCGCGAAGAATATGATGCCGCACTGCCGCATCTAGAGCATGCGCGAAAACTCGACCCGTGGAATCAGGAGGTCTGGGGTTACTTTGGTTTGCTATGGCGTTTGATGGACGATGCGCGCGCCGAGTGGCTCAATCACTATCCACAACTACTACGCGATTACACGCTACCGACGCCCACAGGTTATCGAGACATCGACGAATTCATGTCGGCGCTGGCCGCACACCTCGGCACTCGTCATACCGCCTCGCGACAGCCACTCGATCAAAGTGTGCGTAACGGCACGCAGACCATCGGCATTTTGCTCGATGACCCACACCCCTTGCTGCAGGCACTCAAAGAATCCATCCG
>JBMTZD010000064.1:0-9869 GCA_049455235.1 Steroidobacteraceae bacterium | reverse complement strand
GCAAAGGCCCGAACCGCGTGGGCAGTATCTTTGGTCTGGTGCCGGGTATCTTTCAGCCGTTTGCGGACGTCATCAAACTGCTGCTCAAAGAAGTCGTCGTGCCGTCGGCGTCGAATAAGTGGCTGTTCCGCATTGCGCCTGCGATTACACTGATTCCAGCGTTCGCTGCTTGGGCCGTCGTTCCGCTTGATCCGAATCTCGTGATCGCCGATATCGATGCGGGCTTGTTGTACGTGCTGTCGCTGACATCGGTTGGTGTCTACGGTGTGATTCTTGCCGGTTGGGCGGCCAACTCGAAGTACGCCTTCCTAGGCGCCATGCGCTCGGCAGCGCAGGTTGTCGCCTACGAAATCGCAATGGGCTTTGCGCTCGTCGGCGTGGTGATGGCGGCCGGAACGCTCAATCTGGGCGATATCGTTCGTGCGCAAGCCGGTGGTGTTTCGAACTGGTTTCTGATTTGGCTGTTTCCGCTTTTCGTCGTTTATTTGATCTCTGGCGTGGCTGAGACCAACCGCGCACCCTTCGACGTCGCTGAGGGTGAGTCGGAAATCGTCGCTGGTTTCCACGTCGAATATTCGGGTATCGCCTTCGCGCTGTTCTTCCTCGCCGAATACGCCAACATGATTCTGATCTCGGCGTTGACGGCGGTGTTTTTCTTAGGCGGCTGGTTGAGCCCGTTTGAGGGCTTACTGGATGCGTTGCATCCGCTCGGCGAGCCCGGGTTCCACTGGCTATTCGCCAAGCTCTTCTTTTTCCTGACTTGCTTCATGTGGTATCGCGCGACCTTCCCCCGCTATCGCTATGACCAAATCATGCGTCTGGGTTGGAAAATTCTCATTCCCGTCACGCTGGTTTGGATCCTCGTGCTCGGGGTGATGGTGCACTTGCAGATCGGCCCCTGGGCCGAGTGACAGTCAAGGGACGCAAATTCATGGCTCTTCACAGCATCGTCAAAACTTTCCTGCTCACCGAGCTGCTTACGGGTTTGTCCGTGACGGCGCGAACGCTCTTTCGTAAGAAGGTGACGGTCAACTATCCGGAGGAGAAGACGCCACAGTCGCCTCGTTTCCGCGGTCTGCACGCACTGCGTCGCTATGCCAACGGCGAAGAGCGTTGCATCGCTTGCAAACTTTGCGAGGCCGTTTGCCCGGCTCTGGCGATCACGATTGAGTCGGATGTGGCCGCCGATGGCACGCGTCGGACGACGCGGTACGACATCGATCTCTTTAAGTGCATCTATTGCGGCTTCTGTGAGGAGGCCTGTCCCGTGGATGCGATCGTAGAGACGCGTATCCACGAGTACCACATGGAAAATCGTGGCGAGAACATCATGACCAAAGACAAGCTGCTCGCCGTCGGTGAGCGCTATGCGGCGTTGATCGATGCGGACAAGTCCGCTGACGCGCGCTATCGCTAACCGGGAGACGACAGGGTGTTGGTTCAACTGCTTTTCTACGGATTCTCGGCCATCCTCGTCGCGGCAGCCCTTGGGGTAATTGTCGCGCGTAACCCGGTGTATTCGGCCTTGTCGCTGGTGCTTGCCTTCTTTACGAGCGCAGCGCTTTGGTTGCTGATTGAGGCTGAGTTCCTCGCCATCGTGCTCGTGCTGGTCTACGTCGGCGCGGTGATGGTGCTGTTCTTATTCGTCGTGATGATGCTCGACATCAACGTCGAGGAAATCAAGCGCGGTTTCACCCGGTATGCGGGTCTCGGTTGGTTCATCGCGTTTGCCGTCATCGCGCAGATGGTCGCGGTGTTTTGGTTCCGCGGCTTTGGTATCGACGCCACGCAGGGCATGGCGCCGCTGCCCGCGGATTACAGCAACACGCGTGCGCTCGGTGAAGTGCTCTATACGCAATATGTTTACCCCTTCGAACTCGCCGCCATGGTGCTGCTCGTGGCCATCATTGCGGCCATTGCCCTGACGATGCGCAAGCGGCCAGGCTTGAAGCCGCAAGATGTCGCTAAGCAGGTCGCCGTTCGCCGCGAGGATAGAGTGCGACTGATCAAGGGCCTCGGTCCAAAGACGGACGCCTCACCCAACTCGGCTCAGACCGAGGGGGAGAGCGGCCAATGATCACTTTGCAGCACATGCTGACCTTGTCCGCGATTTTATTTTCGCTCTCGATCGCGGGCATCTTCCTCAACCGCAAAAACGTGATCCTGTTGTTGATGTGCATCGAGCTGATGCTGCTCGCCGTCAACTTCAGTTTCGTCTCGTTCTCGCGTTACCTCGGCGATCTCGATGGGCAGGTCTTTGTCTTCTTCGTGCTGACGGTAGCGGCAGCGGAGTCGGCTATTGGTCTTGCCATTCTCGTCGTGCTGTTCCGTGAGCGTCGCAGCATCAACGTCGAAGATCTCGACACCCTGAAGGGCTGAGTCACATGGATCCGAACGTACTGCTTGCCATTCCGTTGCTGCCGCTCGCGGCGGCCATCATCGCTGGGCTCTTCGGCAAACTCATCGGTCGTACGGCCGCGCATGTGGTCACCATTGCTGCCGTCGGATTGTCGTTCCTGCTGAGCGCGCAGGTTGCGTGGCAGCTGATCAGTGGCGAAGTGGGTGTCTATAACGACTCGGTATACACCTGGCTCGTCAGTGATGGCATCCGGATGGAGGTCGGCTTTCTCGTCGATCATCTGTCGGTGCTGATGATGTGCGTCGTCACGTTCGTATCTTTCTGTGTGCACGTCTACACCATTGGATACATGCACGAGGATCCGGGCTACCAGCGTTTCTTCTCGTACATCTCGCTCTTTACCTTCGCGATGCTGATGCTCGTGATGTCGAACAACTTCCTGCAGTTGTTCTTCGGTTGGGAAGCGGTGGGTGTCGTTTCGTATCTGCTCATCGGGTTCTGGTACACGCGGCCGAGTGCGATTTTCGCCAACATGAAGGCCTTCCTCGTCAACCGAGTGGGTGATTTTGGCTTCGTGCTCGGTATCGCGGGCGTTGTCTACTACACCGGTTCACTCGACTACCGCGCGGCCTTCGAGGCGGCGCCGATGTTGGCGGCGGCGGAGTTTGCTTTGAGCGATACGTGGACCGTCTCGGCGATCACGCTGATTTGTATCCTGCTCTTCGTTGGCGCGATGGGTAAATCCGCCCAAGTCCCGTTGCATGTGTGGCTGCCAGACTCCATGGAAGGACCAACGCCGATCTCGGCGCTCATCCATGCGGCGACGATGGTGACGGCCGGTATCTTCATGGTGGCGCGCTTCTCACCGCTGTTCGAGCAAAGTGAGGTTGCGCTGTCGTTCGTTCTCGTCATCGGTGCAACGACGGCGTTGTTCATGGGCTTCCTTGGTATCGTCAACAACGACATCAAGCGAGTGGTGGCCTACTCGACGCTCTCGCAGCTCGGTTACATGACCGTCGCACTCGGCGCGTCGGCCTATGGTGCAGCGATTTTCCATTTGATGACGCACGCGTTCTTCAAGGCCTTGCTCTTCCTGGCCGCTGGCTCGGTCATCATCGGTATGCACCACGAGCAGGACATGCGTAAGATGGGCGGCCTCGCCAAGGTGATGCCGATCACGGCGATCACGTGCTGGGTGGGTGCCCTCGCTCTGATCGGTACGCCATTCCTCTCAGGTTTCTACTCCAAAGATTTCATCATCGAGTCGGTGCATGAAGCGGATCGTTGGGGTGCAACCTACGCCTACTGGTGCGTTCTGATCGGCGTGTTCGTGACGGCGTTCTATACCTTCCGGATGATCTTCATGACCTTCCACGGCGCGCCACGGTGGGGGGCGGAGCAGGGGCATGACGCACACGCCCACGAGGGTCACGCGCATGATGACGGTCACGGGCATCACGATGATCATGGGCATCACGGCGGCACGCCGCATGAGAGCCCTTGGGTCGTGACGTTGCCGCTCGTGCTGCTCGCGATCCCGTCGTTGGCGATTGGCTATGTCACGGTTCAACCGATACTCTTCGGCGGCTTCTTCGGTGAGGCTATCCAGGTGCTGCCGGAGAATGACGTGCTCGCCGTGTTGTCGTCGCACTTCCACGATCCGGCCTCTTTCGCCCTTGAGGCTGTGAAGCATCCGCCACTGTGGCTCGCGCTCGCGGGTGTTGTGGCGGCTTGGTACTTCGTGCTGAAGAACCCCAGTGCTGCAACCGCTATCGCTAAGGCATTCACGCCCGTGCGACGCGTACTCGACAACAAGTATTACTTCGACTGGTTCAACGAGAACGTGCTGTCGGCCGGCAGTCGTTTGCTTGGTCGCGTCTTTTGGAAGGCGGGCGATCAGGCAGTCATTGATGGCGCACTCGTGAATGGTTCGGCGCAGCTCGTGGCGTCCCTTGCGGGTGTCGTTCGTCGGTTGCAAACGGGCTACCTCTATTCCTACGCGTTCTGGATGACCATTGGCCTCGCTTTGTTGCTGGCCTGGTTCCTGATCCTCGCGTGACGTTCGACGGAAAATGACCATGCAGGATTCAGGATTGTTGTCGCTACTCGTCTGGTTGCCGATCATCGGTGGCCTCGTGGTGCTCGCACTCGGCGAGTCACGGGCTAGCGTAGGGCGATGGGTCGCACTCGCAACCTCGCTGGCGGCGTTGGCATTATCGATTCCGCTTTATCAGGGTTTCGACCCGTCGACGTCCGACTTCCAATTTGTCGAACAGCTGCCCTGGATTCCGGCGTTCAACGCGACTTATCACTTGGGCGTTGATGGAATCTCGTTGCCACTGATTCTGTTGACGACCTTCATTACCGTGCCCATCTTGATTGCGGCATGGACGGTGATCGAGCAGCGTGCGTCGCAATACTTTGCGGCGTTCTTGATACTCGAAGGCCTGATGGTGGGTGTGTTCTCCGCGCTCGATGCGCTGCTGTTCTACTTCTTCTGGGAAGCGATGTTGATTCCGATGTTCCTCATCATCGGAATATGGGGCGGTCCGCGCCGCGTGTACGCCACGATCAAGTTCTTCCTTTATACCTTCCTAGGTTCGGTGTTCATGTTGATCGCCATGATCTACATGTACGTGCAGGCCGGAACATATGACATCGCGGCGTTCCATGATCTGCCGCTCACGTTGACTGAGCAGTACTGGATCTTCCTCGCATTCTTCGCGGCCTTCGCCGTGAAGATTCCGATGTTCCCCGTTCACACGTGGTTGCCCGATGCCCACGTTGAAGCCCCGACGGGTGGTTCGGTGGTGTTGGCCGCCATCATGTTGAAGATGGGTGGCTACGGCTTCTTGCGTTTCTCGCTGCCGGTGACGCCGGATGCCGCACGTGAACTCGACATGCTGATCATCGTGTTGTCGCTGATCGCGGTGGTCTACATCGGATTCGTCGCATTGGTGCAGAGCGACATGAAGAAGCTCATTGCTTACTCGTCGATCGCGCATATGGGTTTCGTCACTCTCGGTAGTTTTCTGGTGTTCGACATTGCCGCCAATACGGGCGATCTGCAGGGCGCCGGTATGGGTATCGACGGGGCCATGGTGCAGATGGTGTCGCACGGTTTGATCTCAGGTGCGATGTTCCTTTGCGTGGGTGTTCTCTACGATCGTCTGCATAGCCGTGAGATTTCAGCCTACGGTGGTGTCATCAATCGCATGCCGGTGTTCGGTGCCTTCATGGTGCTCTTCGCGATGGCGAACTCGGGATTGCCTGGCACCTCGGGTTTCGTGGGTGAGTTTCTCGTGATCATCGCGAGCTTCAAGGCGAATTTCTGGTACGCCTTCCTCGCCGCAACCACGCTGATCTTGGGCGCGGCGTACACGCTGTGGCTCGTCAAGCGCGTGATTTTCGGGCCGGTGGCCAACGATGGCGTGGCCTCGCTCGAGGATTTGAACGCCCGTGAATTCCTCATCCTCGGCGTTTTGGCCGTCGCGGTGCTATTGCTCGGCGTATGGCCGGCACCTTTGCTCGAGCTGATGCAAGCCTCGGTGCAACATCTCGTTGAGCAGATTGTCACCAGCAAGTTGCCGCTCTGAGGGGAAACGACATGACACCGACACTGACCCTCGAATCTGTGATGCCGGCACTGCCGGAGATCTATCTCACCATCGCCGTTTGCTTGGTGCTACTCGTAGATGCCTTCGCCGGGCGTGCAGCTGCCCGCGTAACGCCGACCCTGACCTTACTTGTCTTGGCGATTGGGGCAGGGCTGCTGCTTGGCTTCGCGCAGGTGCCGGCTTCCGTGGAACTGTTTTCGGGAATGTATGTCACCGATCCGTTGGCGAACCTGCTCAAGCTGCTCGCCATGTTGTTCGTGGCGGTCTCACTTTTGTATTCGCGGCACTACCTCGAAACCCGCGGATTGCTGAAAGGCGAGTACTACGTGCTCGTGTTAACAGCGCTGCTCGGTATTTTCGTGATGATCTCGGCGGGAAGTCTGCTCACGATGTATATCGGAGTCGAACTGCTCGCGCTTTCGCTCTACGCCTTGGTCGCCTTCGATCGCGACAACGGCGTCGCTGCCGAGTCGGCGATGAAGTATTTCGTGCTGGGCGCGATCGCCTCGGGATGTTTGCTCTATGGCATGTCGCTGGTCTACGGGCTCGGCGGGAGCTTGCTGTTCAGTGAGCTCGCTGTCGCTCTGCAGGGCCCGGCGAGTCTCGGGCTCATCATGGGCGTGGTTTTCCTGGTGGTGGGTGTGGCGTTCAAGTTTGGCGCCGTACCGTTCCACATGTGGGTGCCCGACGTCTATCACGGCGCTCCGTCGTCGGTGACGCTCTTTGTCGCAACGGCACCGAAGATTGCCTCGTTCGCGTTGGCGTTCCGGCTGCTCGCGGGTGGTCTTGAGGGAATCAGTGAGACGTGGACACAGATGCTCGCGATCGTGGCGGTGCTCTCGACCTTAGTCGGTAATGTTGTTGCGATTGCGCAAACCAACCTTAAGCGCATGCTCGCCTACTCGGCAGTGGGTAACGTCGGTTTTATTTTGCTCGGCTTTGTTGCGGGTACGGAGCAGGGCTACGAAGCGGCGCTGTATTACACGATTGCGTACGTCATCATGACGCTCGGCTCCTTCGGTGTCATTCTGCTTGCGAGCCGGGCAGGGTTCGAAGCCGACGAGCTCGATCACTTCAAGGGTTTGCATGCGCGCGATCCGCTGCTCGCGCTGATGATGATGTTTCTGATGTTCTCGACTGCGGGTATTCCGCCCTTCGTCGGATTCTGGGCAAAGCTGCAAATCTTTGAGGCGCTGTGGACGAGTAACCACGTCGCGCTCGTCGTGTTCGCTGCGGCTGTCTCGGTGATCGGCGTGTTCTATTACCTGCGGGTCATCAAGATCATGTACTTCGACTCGCCGGGTGAACTGCCGTCCACCGAGCGTCATGCGGGAGTGCGGTTGGCGCTGGGGTTGAACGCACTGGCGGTGCTCGTGCTGGGTCTGTTCCCGCAGTCGCTGCTGAGTCTCTGCGAACAAGTGTTGAGCTAAAGGGCGCGAAGGGGTATAGTTCGCGCCCTCCTGGTGCGGGGTGGAGCAGTCTGGCAGCTCGTCGGGCTCATAACCCGAAGGTCGTAGGTTCAAATCCTACCCCCGCTACCAATTTTCTCGCGAGTCGTTCCCAAGGCCGCGGCCACGGTTTTCGCGATGATTCCCAACGAAACAGCTGATCTTACTTTCGCCGAACTCGGGTTGACGCCTGCGCTCGTCTCTGCGCTCGCCTCGGTCGGTTACGAAACACCCTCGCCAATCCAACGAGCAACGATCCCCGTGCTGCTCGAGGGCCGAGACCTCATCGGACAAGCCCAAACCGGGACCGGTAAGACAGCGGCGTTCGCGCTGCCCGTGTTGTCGCAGATCGACGTGGCGCGTCGTGAGCCCCAAGCCCTCGTGTTGGTGCCGACTCGAGAGCTTGCCATCCAGGTCGCCGAAGCTTGTCAAAAATATGCGAGTCACATGCCCGGCTTGCACGTGTTGCCCATCTACGGCGGGCAAAGTTACACGCCGCAGTTGAATGCGCTGCGACGCGGTGTGCAAATCGTGGTGGCAACGCCAGGACGCGTGATCGATCACCTAGAGCGTGGCACGCTCGATTTGAAAACCATTCGTCACGTCGTT
The DNA here is from genome assembly GCA_049455235.1 of Steroidobacteraceae bacterium. GTDB lineage: Bacteria > Pseudomonadota > Gammaproteobacteria > Steroidobacterales > Steroidobacteraceae > UBA964. The sequence goes on along the minus strand of JBMTZD010000064.1, from coordinate 1,836 downwards.
CTCGATGAGGCCGACGAGATGCTGCAGATGGGCTTCGTCGATGCGATCGACCACATTCTCAGTCTCGTTCCGGCCGAGCGCCAAGTTGTGCTTTTCTCGGCGACGTTGCCGACGCAAATCAAGCGTATCGCACAGAAGCATTTGCGTGATCCGCGCGAGATCACCGTTAAATCTAAGACGGCGACCGCCGCCAATATTCGTCAGCGTTACTGGCTGGTCTCAGGTATTCACAAGCTCGATGCGTTGACTCGACTGCTCGAGGTGGAGCCTTTCGATGCGATGCTGGTTTTTGCGCGAACCAAGCAATCGACTGTCGAGCTTGTCGAGAAGTTGGAGGCGCGCGGTTTTGCGGCGGCTGCATTGAATGGTGACATCTTGCAGGCGCAGCGCGAGCGAACCATCGCCGCCTTGAAGAGCGGCAAGATCGACATTGTGGTGGCGACCGACGTGGCGGCCCGCGGCATCGATGTCGAGCGCATCACGCATGTGGTGAACTTCGATGTACCGTACGACAGTGAATCCTATGTGCACCGCATCGGGCGCACGGGTCGGGCGGGTCGATCGGGTGAGGCCATCCTCTTTATCTCGGCACGCGAGCGCAACATGTTGCGCATCATTGAGCGTGCGACGCGACACCCGATCGAGCCGATGGCGTTGCCGACCGTGCAAGAAGTCAACGCGAAGCGGGCCGAGAAGTTCAAAAAAGAATTGAGCGAGATGCTTGAGTCGCAGGACCTGTCCGCTTATCGCGGCGTCATCGAGGAGTTCGTACGCGAAAGCGGTGCGGATGTGTTCGATGTGGCAGCAGCGCTCGCGTCTTTGGCGAAATCAGGTCGCGCCTTATTTGTTGCCAAGCGCTCGACATCCGATGTTGCCGAGATGCCGGCGGAGATGGAAGGCGACCGTGAACCGATGTCACGGAAAGCGTCCCGTCCGCGTCGTCCCGAGGGTCCGCAGGCGTTCTTTCGTCTTGAAGTGGGTCGCCGTCACGGCGTGCAGTCCGGCAACATCGTGGGCGCCTTGGCTCATGAAGGTGACATGCACGGCAGTGAAATCAACGGGATCGACATTCGCGACGATCACACGATCGTGCGCTTACCGGCTTCCATTCCCGATCATGTCTTGAAGCATCTTGCGGGCATCGTCGTGCGTGGGCAGCCACTCGACATCAAGCGCATCAAAGCGGCGAAAAAAGGGCGCGGCTCTCGCTACTAGTCGCGGCGAAAGACGACCAAGTGATCGTTCGCGAGTCGAAAGCCGAGCGTCTCGCCAACATGATGATCATGATGGCTCGGTGCCAACGCGAGCACGCGAAGGCCACTCGGTAGTCGCACTGTGTAGAGAAAGTCGGCGCCTCGAAACACGCGGCCGACGATCTGCGCTTGGGTTGGTGAGTCATCATCGTGCAGCAAATCATCCGGGCGCAGTAGCAAATCCGCTGATCCATCCGCAGCGGGATCTTCTATCGTTCCAAGTTCGGTATGCCAATGGCCATCTTTGCCAACGGCGGGCAGCATGACGCCATCGCCGATGAAGTCCGCCACTGCTCGGGTACGCGGCCGGTGATACACGTCGTAAGGTGTATCCCATTGCTCCAATCGCCCATCGTTCATGTAGCCCAAGCGGTCTGCTAGGGCGAACGCGTCATGCTGATCATGGGTGACAAGCAAGGTCGTGATACCGAGCTTTTTGAGTAGAGCTCGCAATTCCGCCACGAGCTCCGTTCTCAGACGCGCATCGAGATTCGAGAAGGGCTCATCCATCAGCAGCAGGTCGGGCTGGGGTGCTAACGATCTGGCGATGGCAACACGTTGCTGTTGGCCTCCGGAAAGATCT
>JBMTZD010000063.1:0-10164 GCA_049455235.1 Steroidobacteraceae bacterium | reverse complement strand
TAGCCACCTGCGCGGTCGTGATCGAGCACGAGCATCAGATCATCTCCTCCGCTTTGCGTGCCTTGGTCTGCTTCTCGAGCTTACGTCGATAGCTATCGCGGAACGCCGGATGCGGTCGAGGCGTGTCGTGCCATACACCGGCCGAGTCGGCCGTGCCGGTTTCGCCGAAGAAAGCCTTCATTTCGTCGAATCGCGTTTTACCCGCAATGGCCGTATTGATGAGCTGCGCGAGCGAACCTGCGCCGGCGATGCCCATGAGCGGCCTGGACGAAATGAGGTTGGTGAAATACAGAGCCGGGATGGCCATTTCTTTGGCCTTCTGCACGACCGGGGTCGTGCCGACGACGAGATCGGGCTTGAACTCGGCGAAAGCAGCCAGATCCTGTTCGAGCGACGCGCGGAACTGCACATGCACGCCGCGCGCTACGAGCCACTCGCGATCGATTTCGGAGTGCGGTGTACGCGGACATGCCGAGCCGACATAACGCACATCCGCACCACTCTCGATGAGCAGTCGCGCCACCAATAGCTCGGATCCTTCATAACCCGACAGCGTGATGCGTCCACGGATGGGCGCAGCCGCGAGCGCTGCGAGAATCGCCGGCAAGACGCGGTTCTTGGCCGCGTCGATTCCGTCGCGACCTACGTTACAGAGCTTGCCGATATTCTCGATCCAACCCGCCGTGCCTTCGTAGCCAACGGGCGCAGACCCGACGATGGGCCTGCCAGCGGCTTCGAACTCGCGATAAACGCTGGTGTAAAACGGGTGGATAGCCGCGACTGCCGCGCAATCGAGTGCGGAATAGAGCTCGCGCCATTCGCGGGTCGGTACCTGCTGACCCGCCGCAAGACCCATCGGCTCTAGCATCATGCCGATACCGACCGGATCCGCTGGGTAAATCTCACCGACCAAGGAGATCGTCGGTTTGGCAGCGCGCCCGTTGCGCGGTGCTTGCACCGGACCCGATTCCGCTTCGCCGCGTGCGTATTTCAGCATCGCTCCGGCGAGCACATCTTTCGCTTCCGCGTGCGTCGGGATACCGAAGCCCGGCACATCGATACCGATGATGCGAACCCCGTTGATTTCCTTGGGCAGCAGCTGCAGCGGAACACCAGAAGCAGTCGGCACGCAGAGATTGGTGACAACGATCGCATCGTATTGCGCAGGGTCCGCCAAATCGTGGACCGCATCGCGAATGTCTTCGAACAACTTACCCGTGACGAGCGTCTCGGAGTTGAACGGCACGTAGCCGACGGTGCGTCTAGCACCATAGAAATGCGATGTGAACGTTAGCCCATACACGCAGCACGCCGAACCCGAGAGGATCGTCGCCGTGCGACGCATGCGCAGACCGACACGCAGACTGCCGAAAGCCGGGCACATGCTCTGCGGTTGATCATGCGGACCTGCCGGATAATCGCGCGCGTACTTCTCCAGCACATCCGCTTTACCGGCAGCCATAGCGGCTGCGTGCAGTCGAGTCTCGCCACCATGACATGACGCACTAGCGGTGGTGTCCTGCGAGAGGACCTCCGGGCTGGTGTCGATGTGGGTGTCGAGTGCGCTCATATCAGACTGCGTCGTAGATCACTTCGAGTGAGGGTTTCTGGATCTGCGAACGACCGCACATGTCTTCGAAGGTGGCCGGTTGCAGCGTGACGCCTCTACCGACGGCTTCGCCCTTGAAGAGCCCTAGCAGTTCGTCCTGCGTCAGGGGTTTCGGTCGCACGGGCGGCGCGGACGCCACATTGCCGGCGAGCTCGGCGAACAAAGCGCCCCACTCCGACTCCGGCGTACCTATGATTTCGTAGTTGGCGCTCTTGCGTCGGATGTCTTCGTGCGCCGGGATCGCCGCGAGAACCGGAATGCCCGCCGCAGCCGCGAATGCTTGCGCCTCGCCCGTGTGATCGTCCTTGTTGATCACGAGCCCCGCGACACCGACGTTGCCGCCGAGCTTGCGGAAGTATTCGACCGCCGAGCAGACGTTGTTAGCAACGTAGAGCGACTGCAGATCGTTGCTGCCGACCACAATCACCTTCTGGCACATATCGCGAGCGATCGGCAGACCGAAGCCGCCACAAACCACATCGCCCAAGAAATCGAGTAGTACGTAGTCGAAACCCCAGTCGTGGAAGCCGAGCTTCTCGAGCGTTTCGAAACCGTGAATGATGCCGCGACCGCCGCAGCCACGACCGACCTCGGGGCCGCCGAGCTCCATGGCATAGACGCCATCGCGCTTGAAACACACGTCACCGATCTCAAGCGGCTCGCCCGCTAGTTTTTTCTTTGATGATGTTTCAATGATCGTGGGACAAGCGCGACCGCCGAACAACAATGACGTGGTGTCGCTCTTCGGATCGCAACCAATCAGCAGAATCTTCTTGCCTTGCTGCGCCATCATATAGCTGAGATTAGCGAGCGTGAAACTCTTGCCGATACCGCCTTTACCGTAGATTGCGATGATCTGCGTTTCTTTGGTCACAGGCGTAGGCGTCACCGAGGGAGGCGCAATGGCAGCCTCAGCCCGCAAACTGCGCTTGAGCTTTTCAACAGGAATGGAGACCGTATCACCGGGCGGGGTCATGCTGCGTGCCTCCAGTCAAGAACCATTTTGAGACAATCCGGATCGCAGAAAGCTTCGCGATAGGCGGCATCGGCTGACTGTGCGTCGCGCCGATGCGTGATGAGCCCATCGAGTGACAAGGCTCCGCGCTCGATCAGCGCGATCACAGCCTTCAGATCCGGCTCCTTCCACTCGGCAGCGACGCGGATGCGCGCTTCACGCATGAAGGCAGCCGTGAAGTCGAACTGCATAGTCTCGGTGTAAAAACCGGCTAGAACCACTTCACCACCCGGCGCGAGAACGCCGAGCAGGGAGTCAAGAATTCGCGCATCGCCGCTGACATCGTAAATCGAGCGATATCGCCGATGAGTCTCGGTCGCAGGATCGATGACGGCGTAATCCGTCGCGCCTTGACGACGACGCTCGTCGCGCTCCCACACCATCGGCGGCTGGGCACCGAGTGCCATCGTAATGCGCGCGAGAAGTCGGCCGAGCACCCCATGACCCACAATCAGGTCAGCCGGCGCTGCGACGGGATTCGCGAGCGCGTGATAAGCCGTCGCGGCAAGCGCGAGCAATACCGCACGTTCACCCAAGGCATCATCGACCGCGGTAACACGAAGGGCGGGAACAACCAGCTGGGAAGCGGCACCACCAAACAAGCCGCGCACTTCGCCAAAGCAACGGGCACCGGGCACGAAGACCCGCTGGCCAACGGAAAATCCGCTCACGGCAGAACCTAATTCACGAATACGGCCGACGGATTCGTATCCCGGAACCAGCGGATATCCCATCCCGGGAAACGGCGGCATTCGTCCTGACCAGAGCAGTCGCTCGGTGCCGGTGCTGATGCCGCTCCACTCGATATCGACGAGGATCTCATCGGGCGCAGGCGCCGGCAGAGAGAGCCGGTTGAGCGCCAGGCGCTCCGGTCCCTCAATTACCACAGCGAGTGTGTTCCATCCCTGTGCCATACAGGCTCCTTTGGTAGGCCTGACGATCCAAGTGTCAGTTTACGCTTACGCTTTATAGTGTCAACTTATAAAGACACTGGTGAATGGTCGACGGCGGTTTAACCCGGTCGCAGGGCCGGTCGACGGGCCACGATCAGACGGGTTTGTAAGGGAATTCGGGTAGCCCGCTCCTCGATATCGACTAGGCCCGCCTTGCGCATCCAAGCGGCGATTTCCTCAGCACTGCGCGCCCTACCGCTGCCCATCGCCCACAGATACAGGCCAAAGTAGGCATTTCCCATACGCACGGCTCGAGGTGTACACGCGAGCGGTTCCGCCACGATCAGGCGACCACCCGGCGTGAGCGCCTCTGCCGCACGATGTAAGAGCGATTGCGCAAGCTCGTCATCGTGATCGTGAAGGATCCGCACCAGAGTGATGAGATCTGCACCCGTCGGCAGGGCCTCGTGTGCGAAGTCACCGCCGATGCACTCGACACCGCTCGCCCCATCGAATTGCCGTCGGGCCTCAGCGGCTACCGCGGGCAAGTCGAACAACACGAGTTGTGCCTGCGGGGAGCGCTGCCGCACATGTCGCAGAAAAGTACCGTCTCCACCACCGATATCGAGGATGCGGCGATGCTGACGAAAATCGTACGCATCGAGGATTTCGTCGGCGACCAGCCCCTGAGAGGCCGCCATCAACCTGGTGTAAGCCCGAATCTGCTCAGGCGCGGCGCCGGCTGGCGCGTCGGCAGTGGCATAGGGCCAGTAACGCGCGAGTTCGGTGCTCCCGCGCGGCGAACGTAACAACGCTATCGGATCGACGAGGTCACGGTAGAGCACGGCATGGTGCTCGATCATCGCGAGCGCACCGGCATTACCGAGCAAAGCCGCACCCTTGGCGCCCAGCCACCAGATCGCCTCGTTGGTATCAGACTCGTCGCACTCGAGCAGATCCAGCGCGGCGGCCGCCCGCAGCAATGTGAGACCTGCCGCCGACGATAAACCGAGTGTGCACAACAACTGCGAATGCGGCAGTGGCCCGTCGCGCAACTGCGCGAGTACGCCCAGACGATGGCAGGCGAACAGCACCTGTGAGTACACGAAGCCCGCGACCAGATCGAAGGTCTCGGCCGCCTCGCGCTGTGCGCGCCGGCGTGTCAGCCAGAATCCGGAGAGTTTTCTTTGAACCAGAGGATCAAGCAGTCGCTCGTTGCGCCATCGACGCCAACGATGCTGCAGCCAACTCGGTAGTTGCACCCTTCCGAACCTGTAGAAATGTGCGTGGAACCGCCTATCAAGCGGCCACGCGCTCCAAGAGCGCAGCGGGCAATAAGCGCTCCACTTCGAGATCAAGCAAGTCGCGCAAGAACTCCGCACCCGGACAATCGGGAATGGATTCATTGGCCTTACGGATCAAGGACCCGAAATGCGTAACGGCGCCAGCAACGCCCAATTCATTGACACAGCTCGGACGCAGCAGATCGGCATCCCGATGCGCAGGTTTACCTAACTCGACATCGGTACCGAGCACATCACGAATATCGTCGGCGACTTGATAGGCCTCGCCGAGTCGCTCGCCGAGCTCGCGCCACGGGGTCGGATCCACGCCTGCAGAGAGCGCGCCGCCCACGGTCGCAGCCACGAACAAAGCGCCGGTCTTAAGACGGCGATACTCCTCGAGCGGCGTGACGTCCTCGCATTCCCAAGCCTGTCCCGCCACGATACCACCTGGCGCGCCAGCCGCGCGCGCAAGCACAAGGACGACACCGGGCAATCGCGTCGGATGCTGGGCATACGCGCGCGCCACATTCTGAAACGCGAGCACAATCAGCGCGTCACCGACGAGCAGCGCAATGCGCTCATCGAATGCGCGATGTACCGAGGGGCGATTGCGGCGAAACTCGGCGTCGTCGAAACAAGGCAAATCGTCGTGGACCAACGACGCACAATGCAGCAACTCGATAGAGGCTGCCGTCGCTTCGGCAAGCGGCGACTGCGGCTCGCCGCAACCTGCTGCGATGGCGAGGCATAGACGCGGACGGATCCGCGCTCCGCCGGGAAACACAGCGTAGCGGATGGCAGCGGCCAAACGCGGTGGACAACCAAGCGACTCACAAGACTCCACCGCCAGTTCGAGGGCTTGCTCGATTCTGGATCCGGACGCATTTTTCATGCCTACACCTGCTCGGCGAACTGCGTGGGAAACCTGATCGCTGGCGAATGTCAGTTCAGATTGTCACACTACGGTGTCATGGAATATAGACACGACCCGGTGGTGAGTCAAACCGGCCCGAACTTTGCGGCGTCACTCGCACCGAACGGCTATGCCTGGTGGTATCTCGACGCCTTGAGCGACTGCGGCCAATACGGCCTCACCATGATCGCCATGCTCGGTTGCGTCTTCTCACCGTGGTATGCACGCGCAAGGCGTCACGGCCAAGTTGATCCCGTGCAGCACTCGGCACTCAATGTCGTGCTTTATCGCGGCCAAGGACGCCGTTGGGCCATGACCGAACGCGACGCCACAGCGGTGACCCGCCATGAGGATCAGTTGACTATCGGCCCGAGTCGAGTGACCTGGGACGGCGAGGCACTACGGATCGACGTGGATGAGAAAACCTCACCCTGGCCACAAGCACTGCGCGGCCAGATCCGAGTCGTGCCCTCCGTCAGACATGCCACCGCCTATCCGCTCGATGCCGCCGCCCGACACCTCTGGTGGCCAATCGCGCCGCTCGCCCGAGTGAGCGTGATATTCGATGCTCCCGCCTTGAACTGGGTGGGCTCGGCCTATCTCGATGCCAACCAAGGCCTTGCCCCGCTCGAAACCGATTTCGAATCGTGGAACTGGTCGCGCAGTCACGGCGCAGCCAGTACGCGAGTGCTGTACGACACGATCGGCGCACAAGACCGCCCGAACCGCTCTTGGTCACTGGATTTCGCTTCAGACGGTAGCGTACGAGCGGGATCAAAGCCCCCAATCAATCCGATGACAAAAACGATGTGGGGCATTGCGAGACACACTCGCTGTGATCTAGGCGCTCGACCGACAGTGATCGAGACTCTGGAGAGCGCACCGTTCTATTCGCGATCTCTCATTGAAACCACTCACGACGGGGAGCGTGTCGAGAGCTTTCACGAAAGCGTCTCGCTGAGTCGCTTCTCGAAATCTTGGGTACAAGCTTTACTGCCGGTAAGACTGCCGAGAGTACGCTCACGTCGTCTGGTCTAATGCCGCTCTCTCCTGTGACTCCAGCCGCTCGATGACCCTGAGCAGTCGCACCAAATCACGGGTCAAAATCGACTCGGCGACCGTCGGATCGGGGACGATACCTCGCACCGCGTCATGTGCAGCTATCGCATCGACCAAAAAAACCGCAGCAGGCATAACCGGCCAACTCTCGTGTTGAGGAGGAGTACCGATCGCCGTGACGGAAATCGCTTTAGCCAGCAATAGTGCCTTGCGTCGACCCGATACCACGGCCCGTTGCGATATCGAATCACCCGATCGGCGCAATACCTCTCTTCCGATCTCGGCATACATCAGTCGCGCGGCGTGAATCGCAGGTCGACACTCCGGCGGTAACGCGGTCACGCCGGCCGCAGCTCGCACGTACAAAGTCTCCGCCGACTGGACCAGTCGATCGACGACTCGTCCAATGGACTGGCTGAAAACGGGCGCGGCTAACAGCGCTTCACGTGATGAGTTCGCCTCTCGCAACCAGTCTTCCGGAAGATAAACGCGCCCCATGCGAGCGTCCTCGCCGACGTCCCTCGCGATGTTGGATAACTGCATCGCGATACCCAATTCAGCTGCTCGTGCCAGCGCCCACGGCGCACGTACTCCCATCAAGAGCGACATCATGACGCCGACCGTACCTGCCACCCGAACCGCGTAGTCCTGCAGCCCGCGAAAATCGGAATAACCCCTGCCGGACGCGTCCCAAGCAAAACCCTCGAGCAAGGCGGCAGGGATAGCCTGCGGAATGAGGAACTCCGCTACGACATCAGCCATGGCTCGGTCGGCAGCGCGATCAATCGGTTCGCCGCGATACATGCGGTCGAGCCGGTCACTCAACTCGACCAATGCGCGCTGCGGATCACCCGACTGATCAATAGCGTCATCAGCTTCTCGACAGAAGGCATATAGCGCCAAAGCCGGCTCGCGCACTCTTTGTGGCAGCAAGAACGAAGCCGCATGAAATGTTTTAGAGCCGACGCGAATTAACTCACGACAGATTTCTAAATCCTCGACACTCGCGAGCTTGGCCTTCATGTGCGGTTCTCCGCTGTCTCCCGCCAATCTAAATCACGCATCGCTACCTCGCCGAACGTACAACGCTCTTTCACGGCTCGCTCGATGATGGGCCAGGATGTCCATGGCATCCCGATGAATGGCCAAGGATCGCTCGTTTTCCAACTGACGTCATCAGCACGCCAAAGATAGCGTAAGTTCTGACCGAAACGCTTTGTGAACATCGATGCCTGCGTCTCGGTCAGACACGGATAAAATTGCTGCCGTAGCCGCCCCGATTTGAAGCGCCAAGGCGAACCTTGATCTGGCTGAAGCACGCTACGCGCAAGATCTGCTGGCTCGACGAAATGGATCCCACTCGTCGTGCGCGGATTGCACTCGATACCCCAAACGACGCCGTCGGCATCCTGCATCAGGTCGAAGGAAACAAAACCATCGAACTGGGTGTGAGCGACGAAACGCGAGATCCATTCTTCGACAGCCGGTGTCAGATCGAGACGCTCGAAGCAGACGGCCACGGTTCCCTGCAACACGGCTGCGCGATACACCACCGTCGACTGCAAGCGACCCTGTCGCGCAAAGCCGAAAGTGCTGAGCAAATCGCCGCGCACGAAAGACTGGATGATGGCGGGCTCATCAACCGATGGCACCGACGCACCCGTATCGAGAAACTGTACGCCACGACCGGAGCAGGAGTAACGCGGCTTGACGACAGTCGCTGCGGCGGTCGCAAGCTCAAGGGCCGAGGGATCGTCGAGAGAGCGCGTCTCAGGAGCGGCAAGCCCCGCTTCGTGACAACGCAGCACGAACGCCTGTTTGTCGTACACGGACAGCAGCGCGGATAGCGGCATCGACGCGACGCGAACCGAACTCGGTAGCCGTTCATGCAAAGCGGCGACGTGAAGAATTTCCTCTGAAACGGGCAGCACCACATCCACGCCTTCGCGCACGACGATATCGGCTAACGCTGTTAAATACGCTTGTTGATCTATCGCGGGAGCTGGCACTACAAAACTTCGGGCAACGCTGCGCGACGCACCCGTCAGGTGACGCTCGAAAGGCTCGGCCACGAGCACACGGCAACCCGCCGCATGCAGCGCACGGGCAAGCTCCAACGCTTTCGGTAATCGACCGAGCGTCAGAAGGATGGTGCTCACGCTCGCCTCGTCACGGTCACCCGTAGTTGCTCAGCCGGACGCGTCGTCAGTCGCGCGACCGGTCTCACCCGACCCACATCGTGAACTTGGAAATCATAGCGACGACATAGCCGCGCCAAAATCAAACCGGCCTCGAGTTGTGCAAAGCCGGCGCCTACGCAGACGCGCGGCCCGAGACCGAAAGGCAAATAAGCCCCGGGCACGAGCTCGTGTTCCCGCTCGGCAGAAAATCGGTCCGGATCGAACGCATGGGGGTTTTGCCAATAATCGCGATGCCGATGGATGGTCCATGGCGCGATCATGAGCATCGCGCCCTTCTTGACGCGGTGTCGCCCAATTTGTGCCGCTTCCGCAGCCACTCGCGGAATGAAAGTGATCGGCGGATACAAGCGTAAAGTTTCTTTGAAAACGTTACGTACGAAGCTCATTCGCCTGACTTGTTCTAGGCTGATTGGCCCATCGCCTGCCATAGCCTCGACCTCGCTGCGCACGCGCGCCATCACGCCAGGCTGCACGGCTAGGATCATGAATGCCCAGATCAACGCGCTCGCGGTCGTCTCGTGACCGGCCAAAAACATCACCCCGAGTTGATCGAGTAACTCTTTACGGGTGAAGCCTTGGCCAGTCTCAACATCTCGAGCCTCGATGACAGCGCTAGCGATGTCGTCATAGTTCGCTGTTCGCTCACCGAGATGGGTATCAACCAAATCGCCGAGATGGCGTCGAATGCGCTCGCAGGCCTCGAGCACAACCGGATGCTGCGGAATTTTGGCGAAAGGTTCATCAAAAATCAGTCGCTTCAACTCCACCTGGGCACAGGTGCGCTCGAACACCGTGAAAGCCTCGAACACATCGACGGCGGTCTTGGACTGTAACGAGGTCGAGAACACGGTTCGACAAATGATGTCGGCCGTCAGATGACTCATTGCAAGATCGAGCGAAAAGGACTCTCCCCGTGCAGCCTGTTCATCCAGATGCTGCTCGTAATCGTCGACAGCAGCGGACATCGAGACGAAGGCTTTGCCAAGTCGCATATGCGAAAAGGCGGGGTCGATCATGTGTCGCTGACGCTTCCAGATCGCGCCGCTCGAAACGAAGATCGAGTTACCCACCAAGGGTTCGAGGGCGCCGACCAACAAATCGTTTTTCTGATAGATACCGGTGGGATCGGTGAGTACGTAACTCAACAGATCGGGCTCATTGACGATGAGGATCGAGCGACGCGAATAG
>JBMTZD010000062.1:0-10180 GCA_049455235.1 Steroidobacteraceae bacterium | reverse complement strand
CAAGGCAACAATGCCGGACTCGTCAATCATCGACCGTAAACCCATCGTCCGTCACCTCGGGCGTGTGCCGTACTTGTCGACCTGGCAAGCGATGCAGCGCTTTACCGATGAGCGCACGAGTGAGACCCCCGACGAAATCTGGGTGCTCGAACATGATCCGGTGTTTACGCTTGGTATGAATGCCGATCCGGTGCATGTCCTTGCTGCCGGCGATATCCCCGTCATCAAAGTGGATCGTGGTGGTCAGGTGACCTATCACGGACCTGGGCAACTCGTCGTATATCCTTTGATCGACTTACGGCGCGCTGCACTCGGAGTGCGCGATATCGTCACAGCACTTGAGCAAGCGGTGATTCTTTGTATGGCGCGGTACGGAATCTCAGCCACCACACGGCCAAAGGCGCCCGGTGTGTACGTCGATGGAGCAAAAATAGCGAGTCTGGGTATACGGGTTAGGCGTGGCGCGAGTTATCATGGCCTGGCGTTGAATGTCTCCATGAATTTGGAGCCATTTGAGCGTATCAACCCCTGCGGTTATGAGGGGCTCACGATGACTCAATTGTCCGCTCTCGGTGGACCTTCGGATTTGTTGTGCGTGGCCGCAGATCTTTTGACTGACTTGACATCAACGCTGTCGAGGGATCGAGTATGAATAAGCCCAACACCAAAGAATTGCAGATGGTTCGCGATCTGCTCAGCTATATCGGTGAAGATCCGGATCGCGAAGGCCTGCTGGAAACACCGGCGCGCTTTTTGAAAGCCTGGGCCGAATACACCCGCGGCTATCGCGAAAAACCCGAGGACATCCTGAAGTCTTTCGAAGATGGTGCCGAGCGGGTCGACGAGATGGTGATCGTTCGCGACATTCCCGTTTATTCCTTGTGCGAACATCACTTGGCACCATTTTTTGGTAGAGCCCACGTGGGCTATGTGCCGGATAAGCGTATTCTTGGCCTGTCAAAGATTTCACGCCTCGTCGAGGTTTTCGGTCGACGATTGCAGGTGCAGGAGCGTTTGACCAACCAGATCGCCGATGCGCTCGATGAGAATCTTCAGCCACTCGGTGTGGCGGTTGTCATCGAGTGCCGACATATGTGCATGGAGTCGCGCGGTGTTCGTCACACCGGCACCTCGACCGTCACCTCAGCTCTGCGCGGGTCGATCAAGGCCAACGCCGACACCCGGCGCGAGTTCTTGTCCCTGATCGGTCGTTACGCCGCTTAAATCACCATCAACACGCCTTCGGTCGCAACGAGTGCCGTCACGAGCGTAGTGACATGGTCGCGGTCGCGCGCCACGATGGTGTAGGTGATGGAGGTGAAGTTGCCGGCACCACTCGCGCGCTCACTGACGCGATCGTCGGTCAAATCCGGTGTGTGCGAGAACACGACGGCATCGACGCGCGCGCGAAAGCTACGTTCGGTCCGTCCGACCACCTTGATCGGATAATCGGTCGGAAACTTCAGCGGGCTTTCGTCCGTGAGATCGTTACCAGGGTTCACGTACGAGTTCCTGCTGGAGCTCTTGGAAGGCGGCCCACATTCGACTCCAAACGGGGCCAGGCTTGCCTGAGCCCACGGGTTTTCCGTCGAGCTGGGTAACAGACGAGACGCAACGGGTCGCCGAGGCCAACCAAATCTCGTCGGCCGAGCGCAGTTCTGCTTCGGTGACCTTACGCGTCACGCTTGGCAATCCGTGGCGATCAGCCAACTCTTCAACCACGGAGCGTGTCGTGCCAGGCAGAATCGCACGCGAGTCTGGTGGCGTCACGATCGCCTCACCAATGACCACATGGACCGTAGAGGAGCTCGCTTCCATCAGGTAGCCATCGCGTAGCAGGATAGTCTCTTGCGCGCCCGCATCGACGCTCTCCTGACGCAGCAAGCAGTTGGCCAACAGCGCGACGGATTTGATGTCGCAGCGTGCCCAGCGAGTGTCTTGCGCCGTCGTGCAGGCGATCCCGTTGGCGAGTTGCTGCTCGGTGATCGGCGGCAAGGGCGCGGCAAAAGCGAACACCGTCGGTTCGACATCGGGGAGCGGCGCATGACTGCGGCCATATTCGGCGCCGCGCGAGACCTGCACATAGACGTACATGTCACCGCCGCCATTGCGCTCCATGAGTTCCGCGATCAGCGCCCGCCATTGCGCACGGCTGTGAGGATCTCGGCAGCGAATCTCGCGCAGGCTGCGAGCGAGTCGATCGAAGTGTTCGGTGAAGCGGAAAGGGCGACCTCGAAAGACCGGAACGACCTCGTAGGCACCATCGCCGAACAAGAAGCTGCGATCGAGAGGCGAGATCCGTGCTTCACGCAGTAGAGGCCATTCGCCGTTCAAATGACAAATTGGGAGTGGTTCAGCCATGGCGTCAACGGAACCACAGTGCGACGGTATCGCGAGTACCGGCCCATAAGCCGCCTTCGGCAACCGCCTCATTGACGATGAGCGGAACACGTTTGACAACCGTCTTACCGTCTAGCACCCGCATTTCACCTACTGTTTGACCCGCTTGCAGTGGTGCTATTAACGGTTCGTTCAGCGTGGTCGAGGTCTTTAGACGCGTACGCGTGCCACGCGCGACCGTGACCTCTACGTTAGCTGCAGGCCCTACGGAGACGTATTCTTCGACGCCTTTATAGACGCGAGGTTTGAATACAGCATCACCTGCTTTGCGCAGCGTAGCTGTTTCATAGAAAGCGAACCCGTAGTTCAGCAAAGCGGCACTCGCTCGCTCGCGGATACGTGGTGATTTCGTCCCGAACACGACTGCGATCATGCGCGTGCCGTTGCGCTTGGCGGAACTTGCGAGGCAATACCCAGCGCTGTTGGTGAAGCCAGTTTTGATGCCATCTGCCGTCGGGTCCGCATAGAGCAGCCCGTTACGGTTGCCTTGTTTGATGTTATTCCAGACGAATTCGCGCTGCGAATACCAGCGGTAGTACTGCGGGAATTCGCCGATCAGCGCTCGCGAGAGAATGGCGATGTCACGCGGCGTTGTGTACAGCGCCGGGTCAGGCAAGCCGGTGGCGTTGGTGAAGTTCGAGTTCTTCATGCCGAGGCGCTTGGCTTCGCGAGTCATGAGTTGACCGAAGACTTCTTCAGATCCACCTAAGCGCTCGGCGAGTGCCGTGGCGGCATCGTTGCCCGACTGTACGATCATGCCTTGCAACAAGACTTCCACCGGTACGCGATCGCCCACGTTCAAGAAAGTTCGCGAGCCTTCGGCGCGCCAGGCACGCTCGCTAATCGGAACGAGTTCGTCGAGCTTCAAGCGTCCTTCTTTCAGGGCTCGGAAAGTGACGTAAGCCGTCATCAACTTTGTGATGCTCGCGGGCTCCGCGCGTTCGTCCGCTCGTTCGCTCGCCAAGGTTCGACCCGAAGCTTGGTCGATGAGGATGTACGCAGGCGCATCGATTTTCGGCGGCGGCGGTATATCGGCAGCGATCGCTACCGTCGCGATTGAGCCAAGACTGCTCATGACGAGCGCAAACACAAGACGAGCAAATCGATGCATCAACAACTACCCCGTATCAATTGAGTGGATAGTTTATCGGAACTGATTTGGAGGCACTTACTCGTGTGCAGGTCGCGCATCGGGAACGCCGGCGTCGCGAAGACGCGCGACCAGCGCATCGACGGCCGCCGCTTGATCGACAGGGCCTGCCTGCACGCGATACCACTGCCGTCCTGCGATCGTCACCTCGCGGATGAAAGCGTTGTCGATGCCCGCCCCGTTGAGGCGCGCCAGCATGGCTTCAGCATTTGCACGAGCGCCGAATGCACCGGCCTGTACGTAGCGCGTCACGATCGACAATGTCGGAGCGACGGCGGTAACGGGTGGTGTTGAAGATGGCGTCGACACGGCGGTGTATACCGGTGCGGGCGACTCTTCACTCGGCTCAATCACCCGGATTTCTACAGGCGCAGTACCGCTGCGGATCATGCCGAGTTTGTGGGCGGCCGTGTACGAGAGGTCAATAATGCGATCGCCGACGAACGGGCCGCGATCGTTCACTTTGACAACGACCGAGCGTCCATTCTCGAGGTGAGTCACGCGCACATATACGGGAATAGGCAAAGTCTTGTGCGCGGCCGTCATCGCATACATGTCGTACGGCTCGCCGCTCGAGGTGCGCTCGGAGTGAAATCCCGGTCCGTACCAAGAGGCTAGGCCGCGCTCGACGTGTCCGCGCGCGCTTTTTTTCACGCGGTAGGTTTGACCGAACACCACGTAGCTCTCCGGATTGCCATAGCGACTGCGGGGCTCTGCGCGCGGCACGGCATCGGGTATTGAGTCGAGGTCGCGCGGTGGTTTCGGCAAGGTCACAGGTGGCGGCGTCTTGCCGGAGGAGGGCGGTGGCGCCGGCACGCTTGCGCCTCGCCAGAGTGCGCAGCTCGGTAACAAGAAGCAGGTGGCGATCAGTAAAATAGAGCGCTTCATGGTGCACTGCCTGTCGTGACGACCGATTCGCGGGTGCTGCGCAGCGATTCGGCGAGATCGTTGACAGCCATCGCGTAAAGCACGCTACGGTTGTACCGGGTGATGACTCGAAAATTATTCAGTCCGACGCGAGCGGCGGGGCCCGCGGCGGTTTCCGCCGGCACGAGCATCGCGCGGGTTTCATCCGGAAGCGTCGACTCGAAGGCAACACCGCTCGTTCGCAAGCTCGCGAGTGTGTGATTGAGATCTAGATTGCGTCGATCGAGTGTGCCGAGCAGCTCTGTGGGTGCTGCAGCGTCGAACAATACGGGCTGACCGCTCTGCCAGCCGTGCGCAGTGAAGTAGTTGGCTACGCTCGCGACGATGTCGTCCCAGTCGGCGAAGAGATCGCGACGTGTCGGTGCATTGCTAATCGCGCCGCCGTCGACAGCGAAACGACGATAGCTCGATGGCATGAATTGGGGGGCGCCCATCGCGCCGGCATAGGAACCGCGGATCGTGAGCGGATCCCACGCCTCTTCGCGCGAGAGCAGAATGAAATGCTCAAGTTCTGAGCGGAAAAATTCGGCCCGGCGGGGGTAGCCGAAGCCGAGCGTCATCAGCGCATCGAGTACCCGCCACGAACCCATGTTGCGGCCGTAATTGGTTTCAACACCGATGATCGCCACGATGATGGCGGCATCGACGCCTGTTTTGCTTTCGATCGTCTGCAAGCGATCGCGGTGCAGACTCCAAAAATCGCGCCCGCGGGTCACTCGTTCTTTGCTGACGAGGCGGTCTTTGTATTCCCACCACGCGAGCACGCGCTCAGCCGGTCGTGTCATCGCGGCGATGATCTTGGGTTGAAAAACGCCTTCGCTTAGTAGCGCTTGCAGTTCGTCCGCGGGGATTGCGTGTTTAGTCGACAGTGCGTCGATAAATGCGACGATCTCCGGATGCGTAATATCGAAAGGCCGCGGTGTTTCTTCAGCGAGATTCGCGTTGGCGACGACGGTTTCGCTCACTGCAGCAGCGCTCGTCGGGTTGGCATGGGTTGCCGCGGTCGATACTTTTGGCTCTGGTATCGCCACTACGGGCTTAACCGATTGGGGCTGTTCCGCACACGCGGTCAGCAGCAGGGCGACGGTGATGACAGCAGAGTTATATCGAGACATCAACCTGCGAGTTTCCGATTGGCGTACAACGACATGAGCATACCGAAGCCTGCTAACAGGGTCACCATCGAAGTGCCGCCGTACCTTACCAAAGGTAAGGGGACTCCGACGACGGGGAGAATGCCGCTGACCATACCCGCATTGATAAACACGTAGACAAAGAAAATCGCCGCGAGACTACCCGATAGCAGTCGCGAAAAGGTATCGCGCATCTGCGAGGTCAGAAACAGCGCACGGAATACTACAAAGAGGTAAAGACCCATCAAGATCACGATCCCGACGAAACCAAATTCTTCGCCAATGACGGCTAGTACGAAGTCGGTGGTTCGCTCGGGTAGAAACTCGAGTTGGCCTTGTGTCCCTTGTAGATAGCCTTTGCCGAATAGTCCGCCAGAACCGATCGCGATGGTCGATTGAATGATGTGATACCCCGCGCCTAACGGATCCGCCTGCGGATCAAACAGGGTCATCACACGTTGACGCTGGTAATCGTGTAGAAAATTCCAGCCGATGGCGGCGCTTGCCATCGCGGCGGCAGCGAGGGCGGTCATGATGCGCCACGACAGACCGCCGAGCACGACGACGAGTGTGCCTGCGAACAAGATCAGCAAACCCGTACCGAGATCGGGTTGAACGATCGTGAGCGCCGTGGGCACGAGGATGATGACCGCTAGCAAGCCGAGCGTACGTAAATCCGGTGGTAGCGGGCGCTCACGCAAGAGCAGCGCACAGGCCATCGGGACAGCCAGTTTCATCAGCTCCGACGGTTGAAACCGGACGAAGCCGAGGTCGAGCCAGCGCTGCGCACCTTTGCCCACATAGCCAATGGCGTCGACCACGATCAGCAAGATGAGTCCCACGCCGTAGAGCCATGGCGTGATGCGACGCAAGGTCGAGGGGCGCAACTGAGCGAGCGTCAACATAATTGTGGCGCCAATCGCGAGGCGAATGCTGCCGCGCAGCACCGATTCCCAATCGCCGCCAGAGGAGCTAAAGAGGATGAGCTGACTGTAAAGAGCGATCGCTGCGAGGCCGATCAGCAAGGGACCATCGAGCCGCAGCTTGCTGAGTAGGCGAGTCATGTAACTCAGAGTTCGCTTCGTAGCGCCGTCGACTTCTTCACGCAACATGTTCGATTACCCGCCCTGATTGCTGGCGTCGTTAGCGGGAGCTACGGTCGGTGTGACGAACTTACGCAGTAAGTAGGCATCCATCACCGCCCGTGCGATCGGCGCAGCCAGGCCGCTGCCGCTGCTTCCATTCTCCACCAATACGACCACGGCAATCTTGGGATCTTCGATCGGCGCAAATGCGATAAACCAAGCATGGTCACGTAGTCGTTCGGCGATGGCATTCTCGTTATAGCGCGCGTTCTGCGCGACCGTGAATACCTGCGCCGTGCCAGTTTTCCCCGCAATGCTGTACGACGCCCCGAAAGCCGCGCGAGAGGCCGTGCCTCCTTGCATAACAGCACGCATACCATCGATGGCCTGATCCCAGTAGGCTTCGTTCTGTAATTTCACCGGTGGGCGCGCCTTTGGCTTGACGGGCGTAACGCGCTGGGTGACCGGGTCGCGCGTTGCTCGCACGACGTGCGGTATCGGATACTGTCCGCGGGTGGCGAGGATCGCGGTCATCTGCGCAATCTGCATCGGCGTGCTCGTCATATAGCCCTGACCGATGCCGAAAATGACCGTCTCGCCCGGAAACCAGATTTGTTCGCTGCGGCGCTTGAAAGCTTTGCGCTTCCATTCGGCCGAAGGTAAGACACCGGTTTTTTCTCCGCCGATGTCGATGCCGGTTTGGGCGCCAAGCCCGAAGCGACCTAAGAAATCGTGCAGACGTTTCACACCGAGACGATCGGCGAGAGCATAGAAGTACGGGTCGCAGGACTGCGCGATCGCGGTGATCATGTCGACGTCGCCGTGACCACGCGGCTGCCAATCGCGGAAGCGATGGCGACTACCGGGCAAAGAAAAATAGCCGGGGCAAAAGCGCGCTTCGAGCGGATCGATAAGGCCGTATTCGAGCCCCGCCATCGCAACAACAGGTTTGATGGTGGAGCCTGGTGGGTAGAGACCACGCAAGGTTCGATTGAATAGCGGCCGATCCGGGTCCTCGTTGAGCAGCTTGAATTCGGTGCGAGTTAGGCCACGAGCGAAGCCGTTGGGATCGAAACCGGGTCGACTGACGAGAGCGAGTACTTCACCGCTCTTGGGGTCGAGTGCAATGACGGCGGCACGACGATCTTTCACCCAGGCCTCGGCGACCTGCTGCACTTCCAGATCGAGCGTTAAAAATAAATCGTGACCCGGCTCTCCCGGTGAGCGTTTCAAGTCTGGCTGCAAAGGTCCGAGCTTATCGACCGATCGTCCGCGCGCATTGACCATGATCTCGCGACGCCCGTTACGGCCGCGCAGCACATCCTCGAAGGCAGCCTCGACACCCACCTTGCCGATCGTGGAGGAACCGGCGTATTCCTCTCGATCGATGCGCTCGAGGTCGGAGTCGGAGATGGTTCCCACATAGCCGATGGCATGGACTGCGATTTCACCGAGCGGGTAATGACGCGCGAGTCGCGTGCGGATGTCGACACCCGGAAATTCGAAGCGATGGACGCCGAACGTCGCCATGTCTTCATCGGTAAGTCGCAGCCGGATCGGCACGCTATCAAACCCGCGGCGCGAACGGACGGTACGCCGTACGTCATCCAAATCTTCTTCCGCGAGCAAGCCGATCTGCGAGAGCCTTCGCAAGGTCGAGTCGAGATCAGGAACTTGTTCCGGTACCAACTCCAGTTGGTATGCGGGTTGGTTCTCGGCGAGGGTAATGCCGTTACGATCGTAGATGACGCCGCGTGTGGCTGGCAGCGCCTCGATGCGGACCTGATTACCTTCAGCAAGTTCGGTGTAATAGCCGTGTTTGACGACTTGCAGCCAACCCAGACGCAGTAGTAGCACTAAGGAGAGCGCGGCGATAACAATCATCGCCAGAAGGATGCGCTGCTCGAACAGATGCTGTTCGCGCCAAAAATCTTTGATGCGGCCGCCGAGGCTCATCGTCGTTCAGCGCCGGCTGCGCGATAGATCGCCGCCCAGCCACTCCCAAGCGAAGGGCCACAATAACGTGCCCGTTATGATCGGCAGTAACCGAGTCCAAGAGCCCAAGGCATGCCCCGTCCAGCCGTCGATGATCCAGATGACGATCTGCCACAGCAGCAACAGGCCTGCGATGTAGAAGGTCTGCTCGAACATCGATTTATTGCGGATGATGAGATGTTGTCTGATGGCGATGTATGCGACGAAAGCCGTCGCCAGGGCGTGTTGTCCGAGCACGACGCCAAGATAGGCATCGAGTGCGAGTCCCATCAAAAAACCGAGACCGACGCCACCCCAGCCGGGTGCCGCGATCGACCAGTACAGTACGGCTATGACGGCGAACGAGGGGCGGAACCAGCCGAGAACAGTCGGTAGCGGCGCCACTTGCAAAACAAAGGAGGACAGTAGTCCCACGGTTGCACGGCGTCGCAAGCTCCAGCGTCTCATGGCGCTGTACTCACTGTCGCATCCGCCTTTTTGACGTCGATCGCTTTTGCCTTCGGATCACCGCCTTGTGCCTGTCCCGGCTCGACGGGTGCCGCCGGGTGATCGGCGGTGAACCACAGCAACGAGACAATGCGATCGCGATCCACGCGAGCCAGCGTGCGTGCCTGTACTTGTGCGAGCGGTAGGCCACCGTCACGTTTGACATCGGTGACGGTGGCGACGGGATACCCCGCAGGAAAAACACC
This sequence comes from Steroidobacteraceae bacterium, assembly GCA_049455235.1. Classification (GTDB taxonomy): domain Bacteria; phylum Pseudomonadota; class Gammaproteobacteria; order Steroidobacterales; family Steroidobacteraceae; genus UBA964. The sequence continues at coordinate 798 of JBMTZD010000062.1, read as the reverse complement.
GCCAAGCCCTGAGGTGACGAGTCGGTCGCCTGGGCGGATATCAGTTTGTAAGGGCAGGAACGGCAGTGTCAGTTGTTCGCGCTTGCCGGTGCCAACGGCGAGTGTTCGAACACCGGTACGCAGAATCTGGACTGGCAGTGCATGTTCGGGATCGGTGAGCAGAATGATCTCGCTACTCCAAGGACCAACTCTCATCGTCTGGCCGAACACACCCGCGGCAGCGACCACGGCTTGTCTGTCGAACACACCGTTAACGGCACCACGATCAATGGTGAGTCGTTGCTGCTGCGAGTTGAACTCACTGCCGATGATTTGCGCGGGGAGATATTTCTCGACGACGTCGACTGCGGGTTTGGCGATCGCGCGCAGCGTAGCGTTCTCGCGTTCGAGGCTTTGTCGACGCAGGGCGAGTTGCTCGAGCTCACGGATTCGCTCACGCAGCTCGCGATTCTCGGCTTGCAAGGCGGCGCGATCCTCAAAGATTTCTTTTGACCACTGCCACGCCGCTGCCGGCGAGTTGAGCGCGATTTCGATCGGGTATGCGATCGCTTGCAGGCCGTAGCGGATGGACTCAAGCCAGCGTCCTCGCTGGTCGAGATACATCAAGGCCAGCGCGATGACCGCGTAAATGACAAAGCGCAGGCCAGCTGGCGCGCCACGCGTAGACGAATAACGGCTGGCGTCGCTGCTATTCAAGCCCGAAATGGCCGGGACCGAGTTCGTCCATCAGCTCGAGGATGCGGCCGCCACCGCGAGCCACGCAAGTGAGCGGATCCTCGGCGATGACGACGGGAACGC
>JBMTZD010000061.1:0-11129 GCA_049455235.1 Steroidobacteraceae bacterium | reverse complement strand
CTGGGCGGGCGTGTCTCTCTCAAAGAGCTGGTGCGAGAGACGACGGATGTGATCGAGCGGCTGTGTATCGAAGCGGCTCTGGAGTTGACCGCCGACAACCGCGCCTCTGCGGCCGAAATGCTGGGATTGTCGCGACAGAGTCTTTACGTGAAGTTGCGGCGCTATGGACTCGGCGATCTAGACGACACGGGTGTAAATACAGATTGACACTATATAGTGTCATGGCTATGTTGCAGTCATGGCACGTCCGGCAAGCAGCGTTTGGACTCTGCGGATTCCCGCGAGCTCCGCCATGCTGGAGTTGCTCAAGCCCGTTACCTGGTTTCCGCCCATGTGGGCGTTCTTGTGCGGCATCGTCTCCTCTGGCGTTTCCTCTGACGGTCGCTGGGGCTTAATCGCCGCTGGCGTCTTCCTCGCAGGCCCGTTGATCTGCGGCACGAGTCAAGCCGTCAACGATTGGTTCGATCGCCACGTCGATGCGATCAACGAACCCCGTCGTCCCATTCCTTCGGGTCGCTTGCCGGGTTTCTGGGGGCTCTACATCGCGATCTTCTGGACCGGTGTCTCGTTATTCGTGGCCTATCAGTTGGGGCCATGGGTGTTCGCGGCGTCCTTGCTCGGCATGGCGCTCGCATGGGCCTACAGCGCACCGCCTTTTCGGTTGAAGACTAATGGATGGTGGGGCAACTCGGCGGTTGCACTCTGTTACGAAGGAGTGCCTTGGCTGACCGCCGTCGTGGTGATGACCGGCGCTTTGCCGAGGCTCGAGATCTTAGTGGTCGCGCTGCTCTACAGCGTCGGTGCACACGGCATCATGACGCTCAATGATTTCAAGTCGGTGCAGGGTGATCGGCGTATGGGCGTCGGTTCGTTACCGGTGCGCCTCGGTGTCGATGTGGCCGCCCGAGTGGCCTGTGCCGTGATGATCGTCGCTCAATTAGCCGTCATCACCTTGCTATTTCTTTGGTCACGCCCGCTGCAGGCGGCTTTGATTGCGGCGTTGCTCGTCGGCCAAGTAATCATGATGCGACGTTTGTTGCAGCGTCCGGCAGAACTCGACGTTTGGTACAACGCGCTCGGAGTGCCGCTCTACGTGGCCGGAATGATGGTGAGCGCCTTTGCACTCGGTGATTTGCCATGAATCCGCAGCCGCTCGGTTGGTTTGGGATATTCCGCTTAGGTTTAGTGCAGGCGGCCATCGGCGCCATCGTCGTCATCACGACGTCGACGCTGAATCGCGTACTCGTCGTGGAGTTGGCATTACCTGCAATGATTCCCGGCGCGCTCGTCGCGCTGCATTACTTCGTCCAGATCCTTCGACCACGTTTGGGCTACAGCTCGGATATCGGTGGGCGTCGAACCCCGTGGATCATCGGCGGCATGGGAGTGCTCGGGCTTGGCGCCGTACTCGCGTCGCTAGCCACCGCGATGATGGCAACGCAATTCTGGCCGGGCCTCGCCCTAGCCGTCGTGGCGTTTCTCGTTATCGGTGGCGGGGTAGGTGCTTGCGGCACTGCATTGCTCGTACTGCTTTCAAAAAGTGTCGCGCAGACACGCTTGGCTGCAGCCGCGACCGTGACTTGGGTGATGATGATCATGGGCTTTATCGTCACGACGATCCTCGCTGCAAAAATGTTAGAGCCGTTTTCTTTGACTCGCTTGGTTGAGATGACGGCCGTCGTTGCTGCAGCAGCCTTCCTCGTCACGGTTATCGCAACACGCGGCTTAGAGTCGCCCGCCGCCCGAAAAGTAGCGGGAGCCGCTGCACTGCGCCGTGACGACACCGGGTTTCGTGAGGCTTTGCGGGCTGTCTGGCGTGAATCGCATTCGCGGCGTCTGACGAGTTTCGTGTTCATTTCCATGCTGGCTTACAGTGCGCAGGATCTGGTTCTTGAGCCGTTCGCCGGTGCGGTCTTTGGCTTATCGCCTGCCGAATCGACGCGCCTGTCGGGTTTAATGAGCTCGGGAACTTTGCTTGGCATGATATTGGTCGCGCTGGTCTGCACGGTGGGTGCCAAAGCCAAAGTGGGGCGGTTGCGCCTGTGGACTATTGGGGGCTGTATTGCCTCGGCAAGCATGCTTCTCACCCTCGCCGTATCCGGTTTCGTCGGGCCGGCCTGGCCGTTGCGGCCGACGGTATTCTTGCTAGGACTGGCTAACGGCGCGTATGCAGTTGCGGCGATCGGAACCATGATGGGTTTGGTCGGTCGAGGGCGTGAGAGGCGCGAGGGTACCCGCATGGGATTGTGGGGTGCGGCGCAGTCGATGGCTTTCGCCGTCGGCGGGTTGGCGGCTACAGGGCTCGTCGATTTCTCGCGTTGGGCATTCGAGTCCGTGCCGCTCGCTTACGCCGTGGTTTTTGCTGGCGAAGCCGCTTTATTCGTTTGGGCAACGGTGTTCGCCGTTCGCTTGAGTCGTGACGACACTGCGGGTCTTGTCGAAGTCGATCTACAAGAGCGTTCCGCTCTCTACGTAACCGAAGCCGGTCGGGGGTGACCCATGGATGAATTCGATGCCGTAGTGATCGGTGGCGGGCCTTCCGGTGCGACCGCAGCGGATGATCTGGCGCGCGCCGGTTGGCGAGTGTTGCTTGTCGATCGAGCCGGACGGATCAAGCCCTGCGGTGGCGCGATTCCACCGAAACTCGTTGAGGAATTCGCGATCCCCAATGAATTACTCGTTGCTCGAATTAACTCGGCACGTATGATTTCGCCGTCCGCACAGTGTGTGGACATGCCGATCGACGGTGGCTATGTGGGCATGGTGGATCGCGAACCCTTTGACGAGTGGTTGCGCGAGCGAGCAGCGCGTCACGGTGCAACACGCCTCGAAGCGACGTTTCGTCGAATCGAACGCGACGAAGATGGCGACGCGATTGTCATCGTTGAGCCCAAGGGGGGTGGTGCTGATATCGCGGTACGCGCCCGAGTGATTCTCGGTGCCGATGGCGCGAGATCGGAAGTGGCGCGGCAGTCGATCCGCGGTGCCGATGAGGTGCCTTTCGTGTATGCCTATCACGAAATCCTTCAGACGCCGAAGGGTTCGATAGACCCGACTCGTTGCGACGTGTATTACGACGGTAAGTTATCGCCCGATTTTTATGCTTGGGTCTTTCCGCATGGCTCGACGATTAGCGCAGGCGCGGGCACTGCTATTAAGGGCTTTTCGATTCGGCATGCAGTCGGTGATTTGCGTCGTGTGGCCGGTCTCGGAGAGGCTGAGATTGTGCGTCGTGAGGGCGCTCCAATTCCCTTAAAGCCTTTGCGACGTTGGGATAACGGGCGTGACGTGCTCGTGACCGGTGATGCGGCGGGTGTCGTTGCTCCGGCTTCGGGTGAGGGGATCTATTATGCGATGGCCTGCGGGCGCATGTGCGCCAAAGCTATCGATCAATTTTTGTTAACGCGCAACGCGCACGCGTTGCGTAAAGCACGCAAAGAGTTTCTGGCGGCGCACGGAAGAGTTTTTTGGGTGCTCGGGCTATTGCAACGATTCTGGTACACGAGCGATCGGCGCCGTGAGCAATTCGTGAAAATGTGTCGCGATCCCGATGTGCAACGGCTGACTTGGGAATCCTACATGCGCAAGGAGCTGGTGCGTCGCAGTCCGATGGCGCATCTGCGAGTGTTCTTCAAGGATGTGGCACAGCTGCTCGGCTTCGCGCCGGGCTAAATCATGTTGCCGGATTTTCTGGCCGCGGCGATCGCAAGCGGCCGCTTGTTCGAGTGGATCGTGTTTCTCGTCATACTCGAGACGGCTTTTTTATTTTGGCTTTGGCGGCGTCATTCGGTCGGTCTGCCGTGGCGTGACACGATCGGCAGTTTCGTCTCGGGCGGCTGCTTGATGCTCGCCGTGCGGGCCGCGGTACTAGACTCGCCGAGCACGGATATCGCTCTTTGGCTAAGCCTCTCCTTGGCCGCGCATCTTGGCGATCTGGCGCTACGCTTTCGCCGTCGCTGAGGGATCCGGGAAGCGGGGGAAGGCCAGTAACGCGAGGCACCCTGCGATCAACAAACCGGAGAGCGTGAGCATGGCTGCGGTATAACCGCCACGCTCAACAATCATAGCGGTGGCGAGTGGACCTACACCGCCGCTCAAGGAATAAATCCCGTAGAAGCTGCCGTAGATTCTCGAAAAGTGCAGCATCCCAAAATAGCGGCCATTGAGATAAGCCAAGACGTCGACCTCGGCGCCGACGGCAAGACCGATCATGAGCGCTGCAACGACGGCGAGCCCGTCTGGGATCTCCATCGCGAGCATCGCGAGTCCCGCGATGGGAGCCAATAAAAACGCCAGCGCAACATGGGGTGCAAAGAATCGGTCCATCAACCACCCGGTGACCAAACGTCCCGAGGTAACAGCGAGAAACATCATCGATTGCGCCATCGCAGCGGCCATCGGCGATATGCCGCGACTTGTCAGCAGCGGCACGAGATGCATGAGCGCACTCTGAATGGCGAAGCCAATGGTGAAGAAAGTCAGTAGGATGATCCAGAAGGTACGAGTTCGAACGGCAGCGCCAAGCGTCATGCCCGTCACGGGTTGCGCGGCTGTGGCTAGGGCGGTGTCGTCAAGGTCACCGTCGGGCCTTTGGCCAAGGCTTGCAGGATCATCCCGCAATAGCCAACCAACGGTTGGGAGCGCAACGACACCGATGGCGACTGCGAGCAGCAGGTAGGCCGTGCGCCAGCCGTGTGCTTCGATCATGGCTTGCACGAAAAGGGGCCAAATGAAGCCGCCGATGCCAACTCCTGATAACGCGATCCCCAGTGCGAGGCCGCGGCGACGGTCGAACCACAACGTGATGACTCTGGCGAACGCGACGTGAGTCGTTCCGAGTGCAAAAACCGACAGGAGGAAGTAGCGGAGGTAGAAGCTCCAAATATCGGGTCCTTGCAGTGCGAACGAGGCGAATATCGCGATCTCGCAAACGAAGCCGATGAGGATGACGCGTTTCGCGCCGAATCGATCGACGATGGCGCCCATCAAGGGCGACATCAGTGCGGCGGCAAAGGTCACTGCAATCAGCGCGGCGAAGGCGGCGCTTTGAGACCAGCCGGTTTCCAGTCGAATGGGACCAACGAAAATACTGAACGTCGAGGCACCGAGGGTGGCGATACCACAGGCGAGACCTACCGTCGCAGCGAGGACCACACGCCAACCGTGGAAAGGTGTTCGTTCGATCATGGCTCGACTGTAACCCGCTGTTAGACTGATGCCTACCGTCATCCATCGAATGAGAGCTGAGGGACCCGCGATGATTTACCTCGTCTACCGCATGCGTCTGACACCGCGCGCCCAACAAGACATGGCCGGTTTCTGGCGTTGGTTAGAGCAGCGCGAAAGTTGGTTCTATCGGGATTTGCCGATGGTGCGGGGCGTGCGGTGGTTTATCACCGTGATCGGCGAGATTTACACGCTCGAATGTTGGGCGGCCTTCGAATCGGAGGCCGATTACGGCCGCTATCGAGCAGGGCTTGCGACACTCAAGAAAGACGGCGAATGGGAGCGAACTCGCGTGAGTCAGGGTGAGTGGTGGGAGTTTATCGACTCACGACTCGTGGCCGACGTACCGTGTTCCGTCGGCTTCGGTCAATTTGGTGCGGGCAGTTCGAGCCACTCGCCAGCGGCGCCTACGACGACCTGAACCGGCCGCGCGTCGGTTATTCCCTCGACATCGAAACTGACCATCGCGATTCCGGGCGGCAACTCACCGTCGCGCCTCGGACGGGGCTGCGAAGCAGATGGGTGCTCGTCAATCTCAATCAGATGAAATTTTGGAAGTTTGACGATGCCTAGCGGTACGCGAGCGTCATCGCCGAGTGCAAATTCGTCATTGATGATGCGAACGTTGACGGGCGCGGGCGGTAGGGTTCGTGTGGCTAGCTTTTCACTATAAAACTTAAGCATCGCCGCCATGTCAGGGCCGCCGAGAATGGCAATGAACGGTTCATCCACGCGCCTATCGGCTGGTCGTAGATCAAATAATTCTTTGTGGGTCGGTAGGGATGTGAAGTAAATCAACTCGCCCGCCGGACCAATTACTTGCATCGCATGCAAGTCAGGGTCGAATGGTAGCGGCCGAGGCGGGATGATTACTCGGAACTCGCTGCCTTCGAAATCTTTGGCGAGCTCGTAGGGGCTCTGGCAAAGAACTTCCATGGCATTCCAGCCGTGACCTAGTCGTGGCATCCCCGAGACGGCTTCCTGCTCGACGAATCGTACGAAGCAACCCGGTCCTTTCGATGCGGGCACTTGCAGCTCAACATAATGGCGGCCGGCCATTCTGGGCGTACCCCATTGCAATGCCGTCAACGGCGTTATAGCGCCCTCGGCGCGAACGACATAGCCGAGTTGCGAGGCGTAGCTCGCAGCGGCCGCGGCAGGATCGGCAGAGGTGATGGTGAAGCCCGCGAGTCGCTGCAATCCGCTACTCACGAGCGCGGCCTCATTTTGCTCGATTTACGTGCACCAAAGAAAAACCAGCGGACCCCGGTCGTCAGGCGGCCCGTTTTGTCGGAGTTGACCGCGTGTGCTTCACGGATTGCTTCGTGCCAGCGCTGTTCACCGAGCGCGTTCCAGGAGGGCACCACGGCTTGTAGATAATCTTTAGCAGCAAAACCTGCCGCAGCGGTGAGGGTCGGTAGTTTCGAGGCGCGAAAGGATTGGTAGAAAGGTTCGTTGTTGTAGTGCCCGTCCCAGTCTAGATAGAAGGAGTCCCAGGCGGAGAGTTGGTCAGCCGGCGGCAACTCCATGTGCAACATGAGTCCGCCGGGACGCAGTACTCGATAAGCCTCTTTCAGGATTTGAGGAATTTCCTTCTTCGGAATTTCATGCAGAAACATCGATGAGAAGACGACATCGAAGGATTCGTCAGGGAACTGCAATTCGACGGCATTCATCTGCCTGAAATCGACGGCAGTTCCGATCGATCGGGCTCGTGCGTGCGCGAAGCGTAAGCAGGGCGCTGCCACGTCGATGCCGAAAACTTGGGCATCGGGATAGGTTTCTTTCCACGGTAGGGTGTTATGGCCGACCGTGCAGCCGAGATCGAGTACACGGCGCACCTTCAACTCGGGCATCGTTATCGAGACGTAACGTGAGATCGATCGGCCGATATCCCCAAGGTCGGGTCCGAACAGTCCGAAGGTGGAGATACGTAATCTTTGATCGTAGACGAGCCCCATGGTGGCATCGTCCGCTTCGTACTCGGTGTGATAGCTACCCGGCATCAGATGGATGTCGATCGCCGACACCGATCGCGGCGTCTCGAGCTTGGCATCTAAGGTCAAACTGCCTGGACCTTGAGATTTCGCTAGGTTCTGTATTTGTCTGTTGATTTTGCCTGATGAACGCTCGATAGCCGGTTGCACCGTTTGATAGAGCAGATCCTGCGAAGTGGTTCGCAGTGCGGAGTAAAACTGGAATGAGCTTCGCTCGCGCATCGCAGCGTGTATCTCGCGAGCGGAGGGTGTGATGCCAAGCTTAGGCTCTACATGATGTCGATAATCTTGTTTGAGCCAATCGGCACCTTGATCAAGTACGCAACGACGCAGATCCCGAACGAACGCAGCACGTGCGCGATCCTCCAGACGCATCTCGAGTGGGGAGTCGGCGAGCGATTTTTGTATGGGATGACGCACACGCCTAATGTAGCAATCGTCGAGCCTTAGTTCCTACACCGACTCAATCATCACGATTGACCGGTGAGCGGGCGAAAATGACCCCAGATACGTTGGTCAGCGCAAGAGAGTTCGCCTCGAAGTGTCATGGCAACGCAACACTCTGGAATCCCTTTCTAGGTTCCGTTAGCGTACGGGGGTCGCGCCCGCGTCGGGCGCGCCAATAGGGGAGACAGGAATGATCGTTTTGAAGAAGGGAATGACCTCGTTGGTCGCGGGTCTCGCGATCGCGAGTGCAGCAGGGACCGCTACTGCAGCACCGGATCCGCAAGAATCTGAAGCGTCGGGCAGCCTACTCGATGAGATCGTCGTTACCGCACAGCGCCGCGAAGAGCGCGTGCAGGACGTTCCTATCGCCATCTCTGCATTCTCTGCCGATCAGCTCGAGCAGCTGAATGTCACGGAGACGCTGGACATGGTTAAGTTGATTCCGAACCTGCTCGGTTTCAACAACACCGGTCTCGGCACCGCTAACGGTTACTACTTGCGCGGCATCGGCAACACCGAATCGATCGCGACTTTTGATCCGCCGGTCGGCACTTACGTCGATGACGTATTCCTCAGCCGTCAGAACGCCAACAACCTCGGCCTGTTCGATGTCGAGCGCATCGAAGTGTTGCGCGGTCCGCAGGGAACGCTGTTCGGTCGTAACACCACCGGTGGTGCGATGAACGTCATCCTGCGCGCTCCGGGCGAGGAGATGGGCGGTTATGTTGAAGTCGGCTTCGGCGAATACAACCAGCGTAGTATCCGCGGCACCATTGATCTGCCGGTGTCTGACACGGTTCTGACCAAGATCTCGGCGTACTCGATCAAGGATGATGGTTACGTCTCGAACCCGATCACCGGCGAAGACGACATCAACGCCACCGATACCATGGGCGTACGTGGTTCGATGCGCGTACTCGTCTCCGATGCGGTGACTTGGGATCTGGCAGCTCAGTATTCCAAAGACAAGGGTCTGAACATTCTTAACTTCGCTCGCGGTTCGGGCTCGGCCTACCGCGGTGGCGCGGTTGCTAACGGCCTTGTATCAATTCCGGCGGGTGGTCCGCAGGTCGAACTCGTGCCGCAGCGCGCGGGATTACCAGCGACGTCCTCGGGCGCGCAGAGCGTTGAGGCGCGTTGTTTGGGAACGATCACGAGCGATCGCTTCACCTGCACGGGCTTGCGTCAGACGGGTACGCCGCTTGCGAACCTGATCACGGGCGACAAGCGCTTCTATAACCTCGGCAACGAGGTCGAGAGCACGATGTTGACCTCGAACATCAAGTGGCAATCGTCGGTCGGTGAGTTCAGCTTCATTACCGGCTACGTCGATATGTCGCAGAAGTTCGCGATCGACTTCTTCAACGGCACGGGCGTGAAGACGGCTACGGGCGGTACGCAGCCGACGAACCCGGTGGGTGGTTTCGTGATCGCCAACGATGGCGAACACAGCCAGTTCAGTCAGGAAATCAAGCTGACGGGTGAGATCGGCGAGGGCACGCGCTACGTCGCGGGCATGTATTTCTTCGATGAGAAGAACGTGACCGACTTCGCGGATCTCTTCAGCCTCTCGCCGACGTTCACGCTGGTGCTGGAGGATCGCATCCTCAACAACCGAGCCGATGCGCTGGCTGTTTACACGCAGTGGGACTTCACACCGTTCGAGAAGGCGACCCTGACTTTGGGTGGTCGCTACACCGAGGAAACCAAGAAGATTGGTTTCACGGCGAATGCCGCTCCGGGAATCGCGGCAGCACCGACGGCAGCGACGCGTGTCAACACGGCCAACTTGATCGCCAATGGCATCCCGTTGGAGTTAAACACGTCTCTTTTCACGCCCCGTATTGCGTTCAAGTATGACGTTAACGACGACGTGAACGTGTTCGCATCGGCGACTCGTGGTTTCAAGTCCGGTGGTTGGAACGCGCGCGGCTCTGCGCCGATCGCAAATCAGCCGTTCGCGCCTGAGACGGTGTGGTCGTACGAAGCGGGTCTGCGCTCCGAGTGGCTCGATCGCACGCTGCGATTGAACCTCACGGCATTCATGCTCGATGTCGAAGATTTGCAAACGCCTTCGGCCTTTGTGGCGCCAAACGGGGCCATCTCCTTCATCACCCGCAACTTCGCGGGCATGAAGAACGAGGGTATCGAGGCCGAGCTGATTTACGCGCCGACCGAGAATCTGAACTTGTTCCTCTTCGCGGGCTCGCAAGATGCCACGTATCAGGACGTCGCCCAATCAATTGTCGCTCAGCAGACTTCCTGTAAGGCTGCGCTTGCAGGAACGGGCGGTCGTGCGGCGGACTGTAACGCAGGCATCATCAACCCCTCGGGTGAGTTTGCTGAGCCTGTGCGTGCTCCGGACACGATGGCCTTGGGCGCGAGCTACAGCCTCAATATCGGTGAGAACCTGCGTTTGACGCCGAACGTGCTGTGGGCCTACACGGGAGACAACAACGTCGCTACGAATGGCGCCCCAGCGGGCCTCGTCAAGGCCTACGACACGCTCGATGCGGGTATCACCCTGGAGAATGCGTCGGCGGGCTGGCGCATTCAGGCGAATTGCCGCAACTGCACGGACGAGATTCAGGTCGTCTCCGTGTTGTCGGATCTCGCTTATATCCAGGCTCCGCGTAGCTGGAACGTGACCTTCAAGTACGACTTCGGCGCTCGCCGCCGCTAATCGTCCTTTCGATCTTTTTGATCGACGAAACCGGGGTGGCTAGTCCACCCCGGTTTTTTTATGTCTGGCGTTTGCTAGCATCGCGCGCATGAACGATCTGTTGCTGTTTTTGGGTGGACTCATCGCGCTTGTCCTCGGCGCCGAATCCCTAGTGCGCGGAGCCTCGAAGCTCGCACTTTCCTTTGGAATCTCGCCCTTAGTGGTGGGGCTCACTGTTGTCGCTTTTGGTACCAGTGCGCCCGAGACGACCGTGTCTGTATCGGCGGTCTTGTCGGGACAAACCGATATCGCTGTCGGCAATGTCGTCGGCAGCAACATCCTCAACGTTCTCTTTATCCTCGGGCTTGCGGCCCTGATCGTTCCATTGAGGGTGGACGCGCAGGTGATACGTCAGGAAGTGCCGATGATGATGGCGGCGTCGGCTTTGCTCTTTGTGTTCGTCCTCGATCAACAGGTGTCGCTGTTCGAGAGCGCGATGCTGTTTACGCTATTGATCGCCTACACGGTTTTTTTGATTGTTCAATCGAGGCGCCAATCGGCGATGGTTCAAGCTGAGTATGCAAGCGAGATCAAACCTGCGGCGGAGGCCGCGTGGGACAGCAAATTACCGGTCCAGGCAGCGCTTGTCGTGGTCGGGTTGGTAAAGAGTGATGTCGGCATCGGCACCCGGGCCCAGGTGGCCTTTGGTCGCGAGTCCCAGCATACGGGCCGGAGCCGCCCGAGTGATGATGGCGATCTCGTTCTTGATGTTGTTGATCTTGCTCATGGGTCTTATC
>JBMTZD010000060.1:0-11139 GCA_049455235.1 Steroidobacteraceae bacterium | reverse complement strand
CCAATCGCTTGCCGCGATAGATGAGTCCCTCGCCATAAAGACGCACGAAAACTTCGGTGACGGTCTCTGAGAGGCCCTCGTCCATCGTGAAGCGATCACGTGACCAATCGACCGAGGCGCCGAGGCGGCGCATTTGCCGAGCGATGGTGCCGCCCGATTCGCCTTTCCATTTCCAGACGCGCTCTATGAACGCCTCACGCCCAAGCGCAGCGCGACTTAATCCTTCACCCTCGAGTTGGCGCTCGACCACCATCTGCGTTGCAATGCCCGCATGATCGGTGCCCGGCTGCCATAGCGTCGCTTCTCCTCGCATGCGGTGATAGCGCGTCAGGGCATCCATGATGGTGTCCTGAAACGCATGACCCATGTGCAAAGTGCCCGTCACGTTGGGTGGCGGAATGACGATGCAGTAGCCGGGGCCATCGCCCGCAGGGCCGAAGAGGCCTGATGATTCCCATCGCTCGTAGATGCGCCGTTCGATGTCGAGCGGCGAGTAGGATTTATCCATTGCGGTGAGTTAGCGGCGGGAGCGGCGCAGCAAGAAGTCCGACAGCAGCGCGACCGGTCGACCGGTGCTGCCCTTGGCAGCGCCGCCGACATACGTTGAGCCCGCGATATCCATGTGAGCCCAACGCAGACCTTCGGTGAACTTGCCAAGGAAGGCCGCCGCCGTGATGGCACCACCGTCGCGTCCTGCGACATTCGCCATGTCGGCGAAGTTGCTGCGCAGTTGTTCACCGTATTCCTCCGTGAGTGGCATTTGCCATGCACGATCGTCCGCGCGTACGCCAGATTCGACGAGTTCGGCCGCTAGCTTGTCATCATTGGTCATGACACCCGTGTGGTGATGCCCGAGTGCGATGACGCAAGCGCCTGTGAGCGTTGCGATATCGATGACCGCTTGCGGCTTGTAGCGACGCGAGTAGTGCAGGGCGTCGCACAGGATCAAGCGTCCCTCGGCGTCGGTATTGAGGATTTCAACCGTGAGGCCGGCTGCGCTCGCGACGATGTCGCCGGGCTTGATGGCTTTGCCACTCGGCATGTTCTCGCAGGTCGGAACGAGGCCGACGACATTCAAGTTAAGGCCTAGTTCTGCAACGACCGACATCATGCCGATCACCGTTGCGGCGCCCGACATGTCGAATTTCATTTCGTCCATGGCACCTGGATCTTTGAGCGAGATGCCGCCTGTGTCGAACGTGATGCCCTTGCCGACGAGCACGACCGGCGCGCGTGCCGCTCGCGGTGCTTTGTATTCGATCACGATGAACTTGGGTGGCTCGTCGCTACCGCGAGTCACGGCTAAGAAGCAGCCCATCTTCTCGGCCCGAATCTCGGCTTCATCGAGCACGCGAACTTTGATGCGCTCGTGCTTGGCCGCCAACGCAAGTGCCTGCTCGGCAAGATAAGTGGGCGTGCACACGTTGCCCGGCAGATTCGCCAGATCGCGCATGAGCTTGGCTCCATTGGCGGAGGCGAGGCCATGCACGATGCCGCGTCGCGCCGCGGCGGCCGATGTCGTGCGAACGCCAGCGAATTTTAGGCTCTCGAGGGCGGGCGGCGCTGCCTTCTTCCCCGACTTCAAATCGTTGACGCGATAGAGAGCCGCGCGAGTCGCTTCCACGGCCGAGCGGGCGTACAGGTAGTCGTCGAGCTCACGCGTGGCGGGACGGGTCAGGGCAATGGCCGCAGAGCGCACTCTCGTTTTTGCAAGAGCGGCGACCGCAGCGGTGAGAGCCTTGCGCCAGTGCCGACGCGACACTTCCAGCTTGCCCTGACCAACTAGCAGCAGTCGTGAGCATTTCAGACCGCGAAACGCAGGTAGTAGTGCGGTTTCGCCGAGCCGTCCGGCGAAGTCACCGTGTGCCAGATAGCGCATCAGAGCGCCGCCGCTCTTTCGATCGACCGCTACACCAAGCGGCGACAGGGCGCCCGAGTCGTGTACGCCGATGACTAAGCAATCGACTGTAGTTTGGGCCGGGTTGCTGGTGAGTATGTCGAACTTCATCTTGGGATCTCCAAAGTCAGGTCGGGCGGATGCAGCCGTGCACCACGAAGCCTTACAAGTGACGTAACATTCTAGCGTTTTTCGGCTGAGCTTGACCGTGATCCCGACGTTATCGCGCTACATTCTTCGAGAGACCGTCGGCAGTTGGCTGGCGGTAACGGCTGTGCTGACGGTCATCCTCCTGACCAATCAACTCGGCGTCGTCTTGGCGCGCGCGGCAGAGCAGGGCTTTCCGCCGGGGGTGGTGCTGACTCTGGTCGGTCTCGGGACGGTGCAGAACATTTCGGTGCTGCTGCCCATCGGGCTGTTGTTAGGGGTGATGCTCGCACTTGGGCGGCTCTATCACGACAGCGAAATGACGGCGATGCAGGCTTGCGGTGTGTCCGGGCGGCACACCTGGTCACCGGTATTATTGATCGCGATCGTCTGCGCCACTGTGGTGGGTTTTCTCACGTCGTTCGTCGGCCCGATGGCCATGGCGAAAATTCAAGAGGTACGCAGCGAGGCATTGCGCGATGGGGAGTTCTCCCCGATCACTGCAGGGCGATTCCGCAACTTTGGTGGTGGCAGTATCGTGCTGTATGCCGAGACGCTCGATGCCAACGGAATGCTGGGTAACGTATTCATTCAGCGTGATAACGAGGGTCGTCAGGAGATCGTGCTGGCAGATCGCGGTCAACACACGATCTCGTCAAATGGGCGCTTGCATCTGTTGACCCTCTATTCGGGCGAGCGAATCGAGGGCACGCCGGGTTCAGCTGAACTGCGACGCGTGCGTTTCGAGCAAAGCGTGATTCCGGTCCAAATTCCCGAAGCGCTGCTGGCGCCGCCTCGATTGGAAGCGCAACCGTTCTTTAACTTACTGCGATCGGAAGAGCTCGAGGCAATTGCCGAGTGGCAATGGCGCGTTGCCGCCCCGGTAATGGTGTTGGTGCTTGCGATGCTGGCGGTGCCACTCGCCCGGTTGCGTCCGAGACAAGGGCGCTACGCCCGCATCTGGCTTGGCGTCGTGCTGTATTTCCTCTACTTCAGTCTTATTTCGGCAGCACGGGTGTGGCTTGAGAAAGGTTTGACGCCCGCGTGGCTCGGGCTTTGGTGGGTGCATTTTGTGGTGTTGGGGGCAGCGTGGCTGGCATTGACGCTGCCCACATGGCGCGAGCGCTGGCGGCATCGAGGCGTGGCGGCATGAACCCCTTGCTCGGTGTGCTCGATCGCTACGTTATGCGTGCCGTGTTGTCGGGGGTCGCTTTGGTAGCGGCGGTTCTCGCCTCGCTCGGCACATTGTTTCTCGTAATCGGCCAGCAGAACGATATCGGTGTTGGCAACTACACCGCTGCGAGTGCCGCCGTTTTCGTACTGCTGAGTCTGCCGCAACAAATTTGGGATCTTCTCCCCATCAGTGCCTTGATCGGTGCGTTGCTTGGCCTCGGTAGCCTCGCGCGTGGCAGCGAGCTGACGGTGATGCGAGCCGCGGGCTGGTCGGTTTGGCGCATAGCGCGCGGTGTCACGGCCGCGGGGCTGATTTTATTGATTGTGGCGATCATCTTGGGCGAATGGCTCGCACCGCCGATGCAACAGTTGGCCAAGCAGCAAAAGACACTGCAGAAAATGGCGGGTCAGGGCAGCGGTACGCTCGGTGCTACCTGGGTTCGTGATGGGCGCGTGTTGATCAGTGTCGAGCGGCGTGGCGGCGAGGGCTATGGTGGCGTGGCGCTGTTCGAGTTGGACGAGCGTAATCGACTCCGTTCGATGGCGCAGGCGACCTCCATCAAGTTCGATGAGGAGGGTCGTTGGCTACTGGGTCAGTATGCTGAGACGACACTCGCACAAGATGCGAAAGTGGCGGCACGCCGTAGCGTTTCGGAGCCTTTCTTATCCTCGCTGAGCGCCGATTTCTTCGGTGATGCCGCGAGTTCGCCCGATCAGATGTCAACGCTTTCGGTCTGGCGAATCGTGATGCATCTGCGCGCGAATGGTCTCGACGATCGCGAGCCGCTGTTTGCTTTCTGGTCGAGAATTGCGCGGACGGTAGCCATTTTCTTTGCGCTTCTGTTGGCCGTGCCTTTCGTGTTCGGTTCCTTGCGCGACTCTGGCTCTGGCGCGCGGGTCGCTATGGGATTCATTCTCGGCATTGGATTTTTCTCGCTACAGCGAACTCTCGAAAGTGGTGCAATCGTTTTTGGGGGCGCGCCGATGTTGCTCGCTTGGACGCCAACACTGTTGCTGGCGACCGCTGCTTTGCTGCTGATCATGAGGACACGCTGACTACCATGTTGAACGACGTTGTTCCGCCGCCGCTCGTGAAACGCACCACGCTGATCGTGCGCAACATCGAACGCTCTATCGAGTTCTATCGCGACGTGCTTGGAATGACGGTCTGGTATGACGACGAGATCGTCCTCTCGGGTGTTGGTTTGGCCGCCGGTGCCAAGGGAGATAGAACACGTCTTGTCATCATGCAAGGACCCGATCCGGTCCTCGGGATGATCGGGTTACTAGAATTCACGGCTCCGCGCTTGCCTGAGCCCTCGCGTCGTGAGCGACTCGGTATCGGCGATATCGTGTTCGTCATGCAAGGACGCGATCTCCAAGGCGTTTTCGAGCGCGCTCAACAGCATGGTTTCCGGATTCACGCTGCGCCACACGAATTCAACGTGAAGGGTGCAAACGGTCAACAGCTTTGCATGACCTCGCTCAGTCTTTGGGATCCTGATGATTATTTCATCGAATACAACCAGCGGCAGGAGCTTGCATGAGTTCGGGTGATGACAAAGTATTGGTCTGGGACTGGCCCGTGCGGGTCATGCATTGGGGTCTGGTGCTTGCCGTCTTTGGCGCGTGGTTGACTCGCGAGTTGGAAGGCGATTGGTTCGCATGGCATGTGCGTTGCGGCTACGCAGTGATCGTCATCGTGATTGTTCGCTTGGTGTGGGGTTTCGTGGGCACGCGGCATGCGAAGTTCGTGAGCTTCGTGCGCGGCCCACTAGCGGTTTTGCGCGATCTGCGTGCGCTACGGGGGCGTCATGAAGCTGCTCCCGTGGGCCATACACCCGCAGGTGCATGGATGATCCTGGCATTGCTAGGCATGTTACTGGCGCAAGCGGTGACGGGTTTGTTCTCCAACGATCAGGTTTATCAAACCGGCCCACTGTTCGGCTACGTCACCGGCGAGACCAGTGATCGTTTGACGACGATTCACAAGCAGATATTCGATGTGCTTTGGATCGCCATTTTAGTTCATGTGCTGGCCGCTCTCTTTTATCTCGTGTTCAAGCGACGCAATTTGATCGCACCGATGCTGGTCGGCAAGAAATCGCGTGAAGACGTTCCGACGGGCGAGGAGATTCATTCGTCACGCGGCGCGCTGGCTATTGTGATTGCGCTCGTTGTGATTGCAGGCTTGGTCGTGCTCGTGCAAACAGCACCCGAGGCCTTCCTTTTCGGTTTTTGATCGTTGGGCGTTGGTTCAGCTTGGCGCGGCCGGATGGCGCTGCGGGTGTGTGTCGCGAAAGGCGGGTAGGGCGGAGAGCTTGGTGCCGATCGCAGTCAAGGTCGGAAAATCCTCTGTCGAGCAACCAAAGCGCTTCGCGTTATAGAGTTGTGGCACGAGACACACATCAGCGAGTGTCAGCGATCGACCGTGCAAATGTTCGCGCGAACCTTGGCGTCGCGCGCGTTCCTCCAATGCGATAAATCCTTCGCGCATCCAGTGACACACCCAAGCGTTCACGCGTGGCTCGTCCGCTTGCCAATGCTCGCGAAGATGGCGAGTCACACGCAGATTATTCAGCGGATGAATATCGCAGGCGATCAACTGCACCAGTGAGCGAACTTCGGCACGTGCACGCGGTGTATCGGGTAAAAGCGCCGGTGTCGGATAGCACTCCTCTAGATACTCGAGGATGGCGATCGACTGACCGACAGACCAGCCATCTGTCTCTTGCCATGTGGGTACCAATCCTTGTGGATTGAGCTTGAGATAGGTTTGATCCCGCTGCTCGTTGCGCGTCAGATCATGGCTGAGCGACTGCCATTCGATGCCCTTTATCGCGAGCGCAATACGCACTCGCCAGGACGCCGAGCTACGCCAGTAGTCGTGCAAAACGTTCATGTCAATCAGCGAATCGCGAGTTGAATTGAACCAAGTCCTTCGATGCCGGCTTCGAGTCGGTCACCCGAAACCACGGCGCCCACGCCTGCCGGTGTACCCGTATAGATGAGATCGCCGGCTCGCAATTCGAACAGACTCGAGAGCTCGGCCAGGATCTCCGCGTTATTCCAGATCAAATCAGCGAGGTCGCCTTGTTGGCGCAATTCGCCGTTGACGCTGAGCCAAATCTTCCCGTGGCGAAGGTCGCCCACACGGCTGCGCAGATGGATGGGTCCAAGCGTTGCCGACGCATCGAACGCCTTGCCGGTATCCCAAGGTCGACCGGTCTTCTTAGCCTCGTTTTGCAAATCGCGACGGGTCCAGTCGATGCCGATGGCGTAGCCGTAGATGCATTCGGCGGCTGCTTCAACCGAAAGATGGCTGCCGCCGCTGTGCAGTGCGAGCACGAGTTCCACTTCGTGATGGAAATTCTGAGTGCGCGGCGGATAGGGTACAGCCAGGTCATCCGCGATGAGCGCATCGGCCGGCTTGCAAAAAAAGAAAGGTGGCTCGCGCGTCGGATCAGAGCCCATTTCCTTGGCGTGCTCCGCGTAGTTTCGGCCGACACAATAAATGCGGTGTACTGGGAACCGCAGCGACGTGTCGCTGATTCTGGCAGTGACGGCTGCGAGGGGTTCGAAGGCGAACGAGTTCGACATGGGAGTCTCGAGATTGCTGCTTATAATCCTCGCATGAGCATACCTTTGCGCGAATTGCAGTTCGACCTTTTCGAGGTATTAGGCCTTGCTGCCGCTCCCTCGACTCGCGAAACCTTCGATGCGGTACTCGAGGCTGCCGCCACATTGGCAGATGAACGATTTGCACCGTATGCCGCGCTTGCCGATCGAAATGAACCACGTATCGAGCACGGTCGGGTGGTGCTTCCGGCAGAGCTATCCGATGCGATGAAAGCCCTAGCGGACGGTGGCTTCTTGGCCACTTCGTTTGCCGAGGAGCACGGTGGTCTCGGTTTGCCATTCGCTCTCTCGCAAGCCTGCGGCAGCCTGTTGGCCGCGGCCAATGTTGGTTTCCATAGCTACGCGATGCTGACTCAAGGAGCCGCAAACCTGTTGGTTCACTTCGGCAGTGAGTCGCAGCGCCAGCAGTGGGTTCCGAGCATGTTGGCAGGTCGGGTCTACGGCACGATGTGTTTATCGGAGCCGCAGGCAGGCTCATCGCTCGCGGATATCACGACGATGGCCAATCCCCGGCTCGACGGTCGCTACAGCTTGCGTGGTCGCAAGATGTGGATTTCCGGCGGCGAACATGAGCTTGGCGAGAATATCGTACATCTGGTTCTGTCTCGCACGCCCGATGCGCCGCCCGGCGTCAAAGGCATCTCGCTTTTTTTGGTACCGCGATATCGCGAAGAGGCGACGTTGATATCAAATGGCGTCAGCCTGATCGGGTTGAATCACAAGATGGGGTGGCGCGCTCATGTGAACACAGCGCTTGCTTTCGGTGATACCGAAGAATGCATCGGAGAATTGGTGGGCGAGTTGCACCACGGGCTCACCTACATGTTCCTCATGATGAATGAAGCGCGCGTCTCGGTTGGTTTGTCAGCGGCTTCTATTGGGTTTGCCGGATATCAATACGCACTGCAGTATGCTCGCGACCGTCGGCAAGGGCGATCGCTCGCCAATCGCGATCCTCGTTCCGCGCAGATTGCCTTGATTCAGCATCCCGATGTCCGGCGGATGTTGCTGTCGCAAAAAGCTTGGGTGGAGGGAGCGCTTGACCTATTGCTGTATTGCGCTCATTTGGTTGACGAGAGTCGTGTGTCGAACGATGCGACTCGTCGTCATGAAGCGGCTTTGCTACTCGATTTCTTAACTCCGATCGCTAAGAGCTGGCCTGCCGAATATGGGCTAGAGGCGAACAAGTTAGCGATACAAGTCGCTGGCGGTGCAGGCTACACGCGCGATCTTCCGCTCGAGCGCCTCTATCGAGACAATAGACTCAATCACATTCACGAGGGTGCTTGGGGTATCCACGGACTCGATCTGCTCGGTCGAAAAGTCACGCTACAGGGCGGTGCTGCATTCGAGATTTGGTGTAGCACGATCGAGCGCGCCATAACGGCCTCCCAAGATATCGACGAGTTGCGTAATCACGCGCGTGCGCTGAGTGAAATCGTCGGTCTCGCGCGCGAAACGACGCGCCTTGTCATTGAGCATCAACGTTCGGGTGATATCGAGCGTGCTCTCGCGAATGCCACGATTTATCTTGATGCGATGGGAACCATCACGGTTGCTTGGCGTTGGCTCGAGCGAGCACGGATCGCCAGTGCCAAGATACGCACGGAGTCGCTGAGGCAGCAGGAGCGAGAATTTCTGGAAGGCAAGGTGCTCACGGCACAGCACTTCTTCGCGCAGGATGTGTTGCGCGCCCGAGCTCAACTCGGCATCGTCGCGTGCTTCGACGATGCCGTGTTGAGACTGTCGGAATCGAGCTTTTGAACTTTCAGCGCTTGCGCTGCTGCAGTTCTGTCAGAAGATGATCGGCTTTATAAACCTTGCTCAGTGCCTCGCGCATGATCGCCGGATGCACCGCGGTCGAGCGGTTCTTTTCCGTGTCGAACCAGTACGAGCCCGAGATCGAGTGAATGTTGCCATCGAACATCAGTCCGACAACTTCACCCTTGGCATTCAGGAGTGGGCTGCCTGAGTTACCACCAACGATGTCGTTGTTCCCCGAGGCATTAAAGCGCGTCGATAGATCGAGTTGATCCTTTACGGCGAGCCAACTGCTCGGAATAGCGAACGGAGCCTCGCCAGTTGCACGCTCAAACAAGGTAGCAAGCGTGGTGTATGGCGGGATGGTCTTACCGGGCTCTTCCCAGCCCTGCACGGTGCCAAAGTTCAAGCGCAGGGTGAACGTGGCGTCCGGGTAGACGTTAGTGCCATAGATCGCAAAGCGAGCCTTGGCGATCTTGGTCTCAGCAACGCTGACGGGTGCCTCGACTTCATCCTCGTATCGCTTACGGATTTGGCGCGAACGATCGTCGATATTGCGAGCAAGCACGATCATCGGATCGCTCGAGGCTGCTACTGCAGCAGCACCGCCGTTCCATAGCGCTAGGCGCGTTGCGGGGTCTGCCAGCTGCGAGCCCTCGATCAGCTTACTCGCCAAGGTATCGGGCGAGTCTGCGCGCAGCAATTGACGAACCGTTGCATCGTCTGGACCCAACCATTCGCGCATCCGCTCGAGACTGAAGGAGAGGGTCAGTCGTTCAAGCTCAGGGTAAACGGGCACCGGCGCTTTCAATTGCTGTTCAATGCGCGGGAGAGCCGCATCCGTGAATTCGCGCAAACGTTCACCGTTTGGCTTCTCACGCTCAGCGGCGCCACGCACGAGCGTGCGGGCATAACGGAACAAGCGGCTATTGAAGCCCGCAGCGCCCTCGAGGAAGGTGAGCTCGTTCGTGAGTGCGCGTGCAGTTCGATTGGCTCGCTCAATATCGGCCCAAGGGTCGCCGATCGTGGTCATGGAGGGCGTGGAAGCCACGCGCTCGCGCAAGGCCGCCTCATCACGCTGCTTCTGCGCCATCAGATTCTCGTCGAGCAGCGCATCGAGTAGTTTGCGTCGTACTTTGATACCGTTCTCAAGGCCGCTTAGAGAGTCATCGACAATGCGACGATTCGCCTCGCTGCCTTTGGCGAACTGAATGTAGCGGCCGCGAAGTTCGCTGCTGCGCAGTAATGCGCCTGGAAGATCGGTGTCACGCAGTCGCTGTAGTTGCGATACGGTCAAGAGGCGATCCGTCGATCCCGGATGACCCGACACGAGAATCAGTTCGCCAGGCTCTGCACCGGCGAAGTTGATGTTGAGCGGCTGCGCGACTCGTATCGGCTTGCCGTCTTCATACGCACGTAAGAAGGCCATATCCAAACACCAGCGCGGAAACTGGAAGTTATCCGGATCGCCGCCAAATGCAGCGATGCCGGCTTCAGGGGCGAAGACGAGACGAATATCCGTGTAGCGCTTGTAGCGATAGAGGAAATATTGGCCACCGTTATAAAGCGCAACGCTCTGGCATTTTTGTCCGCTCGTCTTCTCGCAGTCTTGCTCGAGTGCTGTCAGCGTACGCTTGCGCGCTTCATTAGCTGCGCGATCATCGAGACCTTTTGATGCGGCTTCGACTTTGGTTGTGATGTTGTCCATCCCGACCAAAACGTCGGCGATTTGTGTCGGGCAGCGCACCTCCTGTTCGCGCTGACGCGCAAGAAAGCCATCTTCCAGCAGGCTCTTGTCTTTGCTCGAGTTTTCGGCGAGGCAGGCGGTGATGCAGTGGTGATTCGTCAGGATCAATCCTTCCTGAGACACAAAAGAGGCGGTGCAGCCCGAGAGGCGAACAGTGGCTTGTCTCACTCGATCGAGCCAGGGCTGATCGATGTTGGCGCCGTACTTTTCCCGCACCAGCGCCGAGGGAAAGTTGTCATAGGTCCACATACCTTCATCGGCGCGCGCACTGCCGATCACGGCGGCGCAGGCGAGGGCGATCGATACCAAACGACGCATTGGATAAACCTCGATTGACGGAGACGATGCGGTCATTACAGCACAAATTCCGATTAAGGCGCTCTCTGCCGAGAAATCAGGATGATCGGACTAAATAGCTGAATTCGTCCGGATTCTCGTCGTGACCTGCCCGCGTTCTACCCATGGAATGCCTGCCTGTATTCGCACCCCAAGCCAGCACAGGAGTTTCCTCATGCGTCAGTTCTTCGTTCAAACCAAGGTCATGGGTCAAGGTATGACCGAATACATCATCGTCGTCGCCTTGATCGCCGTGGCTGCAATCGGTGTTTATTCAGCGTTCGGCGATGTGCTGCGCGGTCAGACGTCGGTGGCCGCCGTCGCATTGTCGGGTGAGAGCAATACCTCGGGTCGCGCACTGGTCACTGGCGGTCGAAGTAAAGCAAACGAGCAAGCGACCGAAAAGTCACTCAAAGACTTCGAAAAATAAGGCGCGAGT
>JBMTZD010000059.1:0-11476 GCA_049455235.1 Steroidobacteraceae bacterium | reverse complement strand
AATCCCCGCGCCGCGGGCCGCCTCTTTCAGTGCAGCCTCGGCCTTGTCCCAGATGTCATCCGAACCGACGCGCTTCTCGGGACGATCCGAGAACTTGATGCGCACGTCGTCGAAACCGAAGTCGCGATAGATATCGAGGATCAGCTGCGTCACGGCGACCGACTCGGCCGTGATCTGATCGGGGCTGACAAAGATGTGGGCATCGTCTTGCGTGAAGGCGCGTACCCGCATCAGGCCGTGCAAGGCACCCGACGGTTCGTAGCGATGCACCTTGCCAAATTCGGCAAAGCGAATCGGCAAATCACGATAGCTACGCAAGCCTTGCCGGAAAATCTGCACGTGGCCCGGGCAGTTCATCGGCTTGATGGCGTAGACGCGCTCATCGGGCGTCTGCGTCGTGAACATGTTCTCGCCGAACTTCTCCCAGTGACCGGAAGCCTCCCACAGGCTCCGGTCCATCAATTCCGGACCGTTAACCTCTTGGAAGCCTGCCTCGCGCTGCTTATCGCGCATGTAGGAGATGAGGTTCTGGAACACTGTCCAGCCCTTCGGATGCCAAAACACGGCGCCGGGCGCCTCTTCCTGCATGTGGAAGAAATCCAGCTCACGACCGATACGACGATGATCGCGCTTCTCCGCTTCTTCCAGTCGATGTAAATAATCTTTGAGGTCTTTTTCCTGCGTCCACGCAGTGCCGTAGATGCGCTGCAGCATCTCGTTGCGCGAATCGCCGCGCCAATACGCGCCAGCGACCTTCATCAGCTTGAATACTTTGAGCTTGCCCGTCGTTGGAACGTGCGGGCCGCGACAGAGGTCGACCCACTCGCCCTGCCCATACAAACTGATGGGCTCGTTCGAGGGAATGCTCGCGATGATCTCGGCCTTGTAGTGCTCGCCCAGATTTTTGAAGAACGTCACAGCCTCGTCGCGCGGCATTTCGCGGCGATGTACGGGCAGGTTGGCGTTCGAGAGCTCGAGCATCTTCGCTTCGATCGCCGCGAGATCCTCCGGCGTAAACGGACGCTTGTAGGAGAAGTCGTAATAGAAACCGTCTTCGATGACGGGGCCTATGGTCACTTGGGCATCGGGAAAGAGCGCTTGTACCGCTTGGGCGAGTAAGTGCGCCGTCGAGTGGCGGATGATCTCGAGTGCGTCGGGGTGCTTGTCGGTGACGATCTCGAGTTTGCTATCCGCAACGATCGGGAACGACGTATCGACGAGCTTGCCGCCCACCTTCCCCGCGAGGGCTGCCTTGGCGAGCCCGCTACCGATGCTGGCCGCGACCTCCGCGACCGTGACCGGATTATCGAAGGTTCTCTGGCTCCCATCGGGCAGCGTGATCACGGGCATCTTCGCCGGGCTCCGTTACGAAAAGGGCGCTTCCGCATAGCGAAAACGCCCAATCATGAATTGGTAGGCGCGAGTGGGATCGAACCACCGACCACCACCATGTCAAGGTGGTGCTCTACCACTGAGCTACGCGCCTGCGGAAAGGTCGCGAAAGATACCCTAGGCACCGATCAGCGGCAACCGCCGCACGGGTTTACCGGTCAAAACCGCCACCGCATTGGCCAATGCCGGTGCCAATGGCGGCACGCCAGGCTCCCCTACGCCGCCCGGCGGTCGGTTGGAGGGCTGGATATGGGTCTCGATGATCGGGGTCTCGGCGAGGCGCAGAACTAGATACCGATCGAAATTGACCTCCTGGGCCTGACCGTCAACGAACTGGATCTGACGGTACAGCGCCGCGGAGAGCGCGTAGATCACCGCGCTTTCCATCTGCTGCTCGATCAGGTTGGGATTGACCGCGACACCACAATCGACCGCCACCACCACCCGATGCACCCGCGGCTCACTCTCGGGACCGAGCGAGGCTTCGACGACCTGCGCGACGATGGATCCGAACGACTGGTTGAGCGCTATGCCGCGAGCGATTGGCGCGCCATCCGCCGCGTAGCCCGGGCGGGTGTCCCATCGCGCCTTCTCGGCGGCCAATCTGAGCACCGCCAGATGCCGCGGATGCTCCCGCAAATGTCTCGCTCGAAATTCGACCGGATCGACGAGCGCCAAGCGGGCGAGCTCATCAACAAAGGTTTCCGTAAAAAACGCCTGCTGTGAGTGTCCGACCGAGCGCCAGTACCCCACCGGAACAGGCAGCTCGATCGCACGGTGTGTGACGAGATGATTCGCAAACTCGTAAGGCTGATCGAAGGCGCCCTCCGCCGTCGTTTTGTCGGGGCCCGCGGCCGGCAAACCAAAAACCCGTTCGAAGGATTGCTTCACGATCGATTGGCCGCTCGAGTGCGCGGCGAATGCCACCACTTGCCCGGTGTCGTCGAGTCGTGCCCGCAACCGCGCTCGGGCCGCCGGACGGAAGAAATCGTTACGGGTATCGTCCTCGCGACGCCAAGACACTTGCACGAGCCGACCGGGAGCGACTTTGGCAATTGCCGCGGCCTGCGCGACGAAATCGGCCTCGAGTCGTCGTCCGAAGGCGCCACCGAGATAGAGGCTCTCGAGGACGACCTGCTCGGGCTCGAGTTCGAATACTTTGGCCGCAGCAGACCGTGCCACGTCAGGAATTTGAACACCCGCCCAATCTGTTGCTTGCTCAGTTTCTAATTTGACTGCGCAGGCGCGCGGCTCCATAGCCGCATGCGCCAGATACGGCACGGCATACTCGGCTGTCAGCGAACGGCTGGCGTTGGTTCGTTCAGGTAAGTCGAACACCGCATCGACGTCACCGACGTTGCGATATCGATGGGCGCCCGCCAGATCATCGAGCCCGTCTTGCAGCACACGCTCGACATCACTGTCTGAAAATGTCCCGACCTCTCCAGCCACCCACTGTGCAACCAATTGGCCGAGCGCACGCTCAGCCTGCCAACGGCTCTGCGCGAGCACCGCGAGCCCCGGCGGTCCACCAAAAAGCGCTGGAACCGTAACGATATCGACGACACCCGGTAATTTGCGCAGCGCATCGGCATTAGACACTGCAAGACGACCATCGCGATGCACCGACCAGTCGACAAGCGCGTAGAGCATGCCAGGCTCGTGAACATCGAGCGCAAAGCTCGCCGTACCGGTCACTTTAGCGCGCACCTCTGATGCTAACCGGGGGCGCGAGCGACCGATGATGCGCCGCTCGCTCGCCTCTTTGACGCGCCATTGCGGCGCAGGGGCCATATCCGCACCGAAGCGCGCGACGAGCTCACCGTAGCGAAGACGTCGACCGTCAGCCGCGATCACCACGCCGTTGTCGACACGGCAACCCTCGTCGCTCGGCAGCTCCCACACTTTCACAGCCGCTGCGAGTAAGGTGGCACGAGCCATCGCGCCCGCTTCGCGTAGCGGATCCCATAAATCTTTGATGCTCGTCGAGCCACCCGTGACCATCACGCCCATGCGTCTGACAACCTTGGTGGTCAAACGCTCAACTTGATGCGCGATGACGCCGTCATCATCGGGATGGAACGGCAGACCATCGGTTGCGACCGCGATGTTGTTGTAAACCGAGTGTATCGGCGCTGCCTCAATGCCGACTCGATCGAGGTCCACGTCGAGCTCATCCGCCAATAACATCGCAAGTCCTGTATGGGTGCCTTGACCCATCTCGCAGCGCGGCATCCAGAGGCGAATGCTGTCATCTGCCCCGATACGCACCCAAGCGTTAGGCTCGAGCACCTCATCGCTTGAGGATTCATCGCCACGACGCAATCGCGACGCGGCAGGCAAGGCTCCCCAACCCACCACGAGCGCCGATACCGCGCCGAGACCCCACCACAACACCGTGCGTCTTTTCATAGATGTCAACTCGCCTTCACGGAAGGCAGACCAAGGCCTGCCCGTTTCAGTCGCTCGATTTCGTCGCGCAGACGGGCCGCTTCCTCGAACTCGAGATTCCGTGCCGCTTTGAACATCTCGCTCTCCAACTGCTTCATGCGACGCAAAGCCTGCTCTGGGCGTAAATCGATCGCGGCATCGGCGGATGGGCTGCGACCCGCAGCGCCTCTACCCGTCGGCCCACGCGCCGCCGACGCACCACCTTTACCAGTGCCACGTCCGCTCAAGGCAGCCGCGAAGCCTTCCTCGCGCGCGCCCTCCATGACATCGACTACGCGCTTGACGATACCTTGCGGCACGATCCCGTGTCTCTCGTTGAATTCGAGCTGCTTGCGTCGACGTCGTGCCGTCTCATCAAGCGCTCGTTGCATTGAGCCGGTGATCTTATCGGCATACAAGATGGCACGACCATTTAGGTTGCGCGCGGCTCGTCCGATCGTCTGGATCAAGGAATTCTCCGAGCGCAGGAAACCCTCTTTGTCGGCATCGAGGATCGCCACGAGCGCAACCTCGGGCATGTCGAGCCCTTCACGCAGAAGATTGATGCCGACCAGCACATCAAACACGCCCAAGCGCAAATCGCGAATGATCTCGCTGCGCTCGACGGTCTCGATATCCGAGTGTAGATAGCGAACTTTGACGCCATGCTCCTCGAGATATTCGGTTAAGTCCTCCGACATGCGCTTGGTGAGCGTCGTGATCAAGACCCGCTCGCCTTGCGAGACGCATCGCTGAATTTCCGAGAGCACGTCATCGACCTGCGTGCGCACCGGTCGCACCTCCACCTCGGGGTCGAGCAGTCCCGTAGGACGTACCACCTGTTCGACCGTCTGCGCCGCATGACGCGCCTCGTAATTACCGGGAGTAGCCGATACAAAAATCATCTGCGGCGCCATCTTCTCCCACTCTTCGAATTTGAGCGGACGATTGTCGAGCGCGGACGGTAAGCGAAAGCCGTACTCGACCAAGGTTTCCTTGCGCGAACGATCGCCTTTGAACATCGCCCCTAGTTGCGGCAAGGTTTGATGGCTCTCATCAACGACAAGCAAGGCGTTAGGTGGCAGATAATCATATAAGCACGGTGGTGGCTCGCCGGCTTCGCGCCCCGAGAGATAGCGAGAGTAGTTCTCGATGCCCGCGCAATAACCGACCTCTTTCATCATCTCGAGATCAAACATCGTCCGCTGCTCGAGGCGTTGAGCCTCAACGAGCTTATCGAGTGAACGCAACTCGATCAGCCGATCGTGCAACTCTTCGCGGATCTGATCGATCGCGCCCATCAAGCGCTCTTTCGGCGTCACGAAATGGGTGCCGGGATAGACGGTGAAGCGCGGTACCTTGCGCTTGACTTCGCCTGTTAGCGGATCGAAGACGGAGAGCGCTTCGATCGTTTCGTCGAATAGCTCAACTCGGAGCGCTTCGCGTTCGGACTCGGCCGGAAAAATATCGACGATGTCACCACGAACGCGGAACGTACCCTGGGTGAAATCAATTTCGTTACGCGTGTACTGCATATCGGCTAAACGCCGAAGCAGCTTGCGTTGATCGAGGATCTCTCCGCGCACCAGATGCAATACCATCGCAAGATAAGCCTGCGGATCACCAAGGCCATAGATCGACGAAACCGTGGCGACGATGATCGCGTCAGGTCGCTCGAGCAGCGCCTTCGTTGCCGACAATCGCATCTGCTCGATGTGCTCGTTGATCGAGGCGTCTTTCTCGATGAAGGTATCGCTCGACGGAACGTAGGCCTCGGGCTGGTAGTAGTCGTAGTACGAGACGAAATATTCGACGGCGTTATCGGGAAAGAATTCGCGAAATTCACCGTAGAGCTGCGCTGCGAGCGTCTTGTTGTGCGCGAGGACGAGCGTCGGTCGTTGTACCGCCGCGATCACATTTGCGATCGTGAACGTCTTGCCACTACCGGTGACGCCCAGCAAGGTCTGATGCGCAAGACCGGTCTGCAAACCCTCAACGAGCCCGGCAATCGCCGTGGGCTGGTCACCAGCAGGCGAGTAATGCGAATGAAGACGAAAGGCGCTCATGAGTTCCCGTAATATAAACGGCGTGTCTTCCCTAGTCTCGCGGCGCGTGAAACGCGTCAAACCCTCACCGACCATGGCTGCTACCGCGCGCGCTGCCGCGCTGCG
Source organism: Steroidobacteraceae bacterium (assembly GCA_049455235.1). Taxonomy (GTDB): domain Bacteria; phylum Pseudomonadota; class Gammaproteobacteria; order Steroidobacterales; family Steroidobacteraceae; genus UBA964. Next base: position 5,483 of record JBMTZD010000059.1, on the reverse strand, counting down.
TGCTGCTGGACGCGACATCATCAGCCTGACCGCGGGTGAACCCGATTTCGATACGCCCGCGCACATCGCCGAGGCCGGTATCACCGCCATTCTGGAAGGACACACTCGCTACACCGACGTCGGCGGCACAGCGGAGCTGAAGGACGCCATCCGCGCCAAATTCGCGCGTGATAATCATCTCGATTACGAGCGCAAACAGATCCTCGTCAGCACTGGCGCTAAGCAGAGTCTCTTCAATCTCTGTCTCGCTCTGCTCGATCCCGAGGATGAGGTCGTCATTCCGGCGCCCTATTGGGTCTCTTATCCGGACATGGTGCGGATTGCCGATGCCACGCCCGTGATCGTCCCGACCAAAGCCGAAAGTGGCTACAAGATGAGCGCTCGGCAATTGGCCGCAGCGATTACCCCTAAGACTCGCCTGCTGCTGATCAACTCCCCGTCGAACCCGACAGGTGCCGCATATTTGCGCCGCGAGTGGCAAGAGCTTGGTGAAGTGCTACTCGAGCATCCGCGCATCGTGATCGGCACGGACGATATGTACGAAAAGATTTGGTGGGCCGATGAGCCTTTCTCCACCTTGGCGGAGGTCGTTCCAGCCTTGTATGAGCGAACGGTCACAATCAACGGCGTCTCGAAAAGCCACGCCATGACGGGCTGGCGCATTGGCTACTGCGGGGGACCTGCGGAGCTCATCGCGGCAATGGCGACCATTCAAGGTCAGAGCACCTCGAACCCATCGAGCATCGCGCAACGCGCGGCCGTGATGGCGTTGAATGGCGATCAAGCCTGTGTCGCTGCGATGAACGCCGCCTATCGCGAGCGGCATGACTTTCTCGTGCCCGCCTTGAACGCGCTACCGGGCGTACGCTGCCGAGCCGGAGCGGGCACCTTCTATGCGTTCGCCGATATCAGCGAGGCGCTACAAACCCTGCAGATTGCCGACGATACGACCTTCGCCGAACAGCTGCTCGAACAAACCGGCGTTGCCGTTGTGCCGGGCAGTGGCTTCGGTGCGCCAGGGCACATGCGCCTCTCCTTTGCGACCGGACTGCCCCAGCTGCAAGACGCCGTCGAGCGCCTGCAACGATTCCTGCGCCCGGCTTGACGCGAGAGGGTACTTTCCAGAGAATGCGCGCCTCTTAAAGAGACTCCGTTCCCCGGTAGCTCAGTCGGTAGAGCGTCGGACTGTTAATCCGCAGGTCCCTGGTTCGAGTCCAGGCCGGGGAGCCACCTCCCTCGGAGTCTCGCACTGAAGTTGCCTAATAGCGCGAAGGGTCTACACTGCCGTCTATGTCGGCGGTTTACGCGAATCAGCTGTTCATCCGTCTCCCGGAGAAGGTGCAAGCAGCGCTGCTACCCCATCTGACGATCCGCGAGGTTGCCCGAGGCGCGGTGTTGGTGAACGATCTCGCGCCCGTGACTCACGTCAGTTTTCCGCTCACCTGCATGGCGCGCATCGATGCGCCCATCGGTGAAGGGCGCTACGCGCACACCGGCATACTCGGTCGTCACAACGTGATCGGCACTCATGTTGTTCACCTCAAGCCGTCTCCGCCACGACGGGTCACCGTATTGATCCCGGGCTACATTGCCACCTGCGACGTTCGGTTGTACCGCGACCAATTCAAGCGATCGGCCGCGCTGCGAGAGACCATGTCATGGCTGCAGCTGCAGGCACATCGCCGTGTCAGCCAACTGGCCGCCTGCAACGCCACGCATGACCTAAGGCAACGGCTTGCCCGGCTGCTGCTGCAGCTGCATTACATTCAAGACATCACGGTGTTGGGTGTCGCCCAAGCGGATCTAGCGCACATCTTGAGCGTGCGCCGTGAAGCCGTCACCCGTGAGCTCGCGGAGGTCGAGTCGGCAGGCCTCGTCTCGCTCGCCCGCAACCGCATCGAGATTCTCTCGCTAGAGGGACTGACCGAACGATCGTGCAGCTGTCACGCCGAGCTGATGTTCTCAGGCCGCTACGACTACGCGACGCTCAATCCACGACAACGGGCATAAGACCCAGCTTCAGAAGTGGGGCTTGTCCGGTGCCGCGTTAAAGCGCTGAACGGACTCGTTGACGATCTCTCGCGCCTGCGCGGCATCGCCCCATCCCTTCACCTTGACCCACTTGCCGGCTTCGAGATCTTTGTAGTGCTCGAAGAAATGGCCGATGCGCTCTAGCCAGTGCTTCGAGACGTTGCCGATATCCTGCACATGACTATAGCCGTTGAAAATTTTGTCGACCGGCACCGCAAGCAGCTTTTCGTCGGCACCGCTCTCATCTTCCATTAAAAGCACGCCAACCGGACGGCAACGAATCACCGACCCCGGCACGAGCGGCAAAGGCAGAATCACCAGCACATCCGCCGGATCGCCATCACCACCTAGGGTGTGCGGAATGTAACCGTAGTTGCAGGGGTAGCGCATCGGCGTCGAGAGGATGCGATCGACGAAGATCGCACCCGTGGCCTTGTCGACCTCGTACTTCACCGGGTCGGCATCCTTCGGAATTTCGACGATCACGTTCACTTCATGCGGAACGTTCGCGCCCGTTTCCACTAAATCGAGAGCCATCCTTAGCCTCCTGCGCTCACACCGAGCGAGCGATCAATTCTTTCATGATTTCGTTGGTGCCGCCGTAGATACGCTGAACGCGCGAATCGGCAAACATACGACAAACGAGATACTCGTTCATGTAGCCGTAGCCGCCATGCATCTGCACACACTCATCGAGCACTTGTTGTTGCGTATCGGTAACCCAGTACTTCGCCATCGAGGCCGTCTCGTTGTCGAGCTTGCCCTCGAGAAGTTTCTGTATGCAGTCATCGACGAACACCCGCGCAACACGCGTCAACGTGGCAACCTCCGCCAATTTGTGCCGGATGGTTTGCATGTCGCCGATCGTCTGACCGAAGGCTTTGCGCTCCTTCACGTATTTGGAGGTTTCTGCGACCGCCCCCTCCATTGCACCGACGCCGCACAGCGCAATCACAAGCCGTTCATACGGCAGATCGCCCATCAGTTGATACATACCCTGCCCCTCTTCGCTGCCGAGCAGACAATCGGCGGGCACTAGCACATCCTCAAAGAATAACTCCGCTGTGTCCTGCGCGGGCATACCCATCTTGTCGAGCACGCGACCCACTCGATAACCCTTGAGGTTTTCGGTCTCTACCATGATGAGCGACAAGCCGCGCTTACGCTCGGTCGGATTGGTACGCGTGACGAGCATCAGTAGCGAAGCGCTGCCACCATTGGTGATAAATATCTTTGAGCCGTTAATGCGGTAGTGATCACCCTCACGGACCGCTCTCGTTCGGATGCCCTGCAAATCGGATCCCGCACCAGGCTCCGTCATCGCTATAGCACCGATCAGCTCACCCTTGGCGAGGCGCGGCAACCAGCGTTGCTTTTGCTCTTCCGTACCGTAGTTGTAAACGTAGTGGGCACACATGCTGTGCACCCCTTGCCCGAAACCGGAGATCGCACGACGTGAAAGCTCTTCGTACAGCACCACTTCATGTCGGAAGTCACCACCGCCACAGCCGTACTCGGCAGGCAGATCGAGACACAGCAAGCCCATGTCACCCGCTTTGCGCCAGATGTCGCGGTCAACGTGATGTTGTTTGCGCCACTTCGCATCATGCGGGACCATCTCGGTTTCTATGAATCGGGCTACGTTCTCGCGGAACAACTTGAGGTCTTCGTCTAACCAAGGCGATTCATAGGCGAACATGTTCACTTTCTCCGAGCTTTTGCAGAAGTTTTGACGACGGCCTTCAGATGCCGACGGAAATCGGCACCCAACTGGGGATGTGCGAGCGCGTACGCAACGGTGGCCTGCAGATAACCGAGTTTGCTACCGCAGTCGTAGCGCTTGCCTTCGAAGCGATAGGCATAAACCGCCTCTTCCTGCAGCAAGCGAGCGATACCGTCGGTCAACTGGATCTCGCCACCCGCGCCCCGACCGATCTGGGCTAAGTGCTCGAAGATCGCGGGCGATAAGAGATAACGCCCGACGACCGCTAGGTTGGAAGGCGCTTTGTCCGGCTTCGGCTTTTCGACGATGCTGCGGATACGCGCGGTACCACCGGTGGCCTCGACCGCCACGATGCCGTATTTGTCGGTGTCTTGCCGCGGCACCGGCTCGCAACCGATGACACTGGCTCGCTTATGCGAATACACGTCTGCCATCTGCGCGAGCACAGGCTCATCCGCCGCAATGAGGTCGTCAGCGAGATGCACAAAGAAAGGTTCGTTACCAACGGCGGGTCGCGCACAAAGCACCGCATGGCCGAGCCCAAGCGGTGCGGGCTGACGAATGTAGATACACGTTGCGTAGCTCGGTAGAACGCTATGCAACTGCTTGACGAGATCGGACTTGCCCTGCGACTTGAGGAGGTTCTCAAGCTCTTGGTCTGAGTCGAAGTGATCTTCGATCGCGCGTTTAGACGCCCCGGTGATGAACACAAGCCGACGCGCCCCCGCTGCGAGGGCTTCCTCGACGGCATATTGAATCAGGGGCTTATCGACCACCGGCAGCATTTCCTTGGGGCTCGCCTTGGTCGCGGGCAAAAAGCGCGTGCCACGTCCAGCAACCGGAAACACGGCGGTTTCAATCAGGGGGCGTTTCGCCATCATCCACTCCGGAAAGGGCCGCTACAGCGACAGCCGCAGCGAAGTTAACCCAAGACTTGGATGTTAAATCGAAACGCCCCGTTGAGTCAGGTCGAGCGCAGCCCTTAGTGAGCGGGATTACGCGTGGGCTTCGCTGCTCCGACGCGAAGTCTGGCGCGGTTCAGCTCGATGGTGCGCGCACCAATTCCCTTGACGAGTGCCAGATCATCGATGGATCGGAAGGGACCGTGGATCCGTCGATATTCGACGATCGCGCGGGCCTTGGACTCACCAATGCCGCGCATCGCGCGCGCGAGTGTCGCGACATCGGCCGCATTGAGATCGATCGCGGGCGCGGCCACAGCCGCTTTCGTAGCGATGGGCTTGCTCGCGACCGCTTTGCCTGCAGGCGGCGGGCTGGACGGCTTAGCGGCCAATACGAGGACCGTGGATGTCGGTGCCGCCGGCGCGGCCGAAAGCGATGCCGACAACAGCGAGAACAGCAGAAATACCGGTAACGTCATGGGAACCTCCGAAAGAGATCAGATGCGATCTTGGGGAGGCAGCAGACTACGAGGCAGCTCACGCGGCGCGTGAGGCGAAAAAACGGGCGTTCTACGAATTAATCGCGAATGGGATGCGAGATGCTCTCGTTGACCCGCTCGCGCAGATCTTTGCCCGGTTTGAAATGCGGGACGTATTTGCCAGCGAGCGCCACGGCTTCACCGGTCTTGGGATTGCGGCCTTGTCGCGGCGGACGGAAATGCAGCGAGAAACTGCCGAAGCCACGGATCTCGATGCGCTGACCCGTGGCCAGTGCATCGCTCATGATCTCCAGCATCTGCTTGACCGCCAACTCAATATCCTTGGCT
>JBMTZD010000058.1:0-11612 GCA_049455235.1 Steroidobacteraceae bacterium | reverse complement strand
CAAGCACGGGCCGTGGCCTCGGGCAGGCCGTCATAGCCGGCGTTCATGTTCCAGGGGATGTCACTGCGACAAATGAGCTCACCTATCTCTCCACGCGGAACTTCGATGTCGTTCTCATCGACGAGGCGACATTCGATGCCGCTGCGCGGCCAGCCGCAGCTGCCATCCGGCGGCGCGTTCATGTCCGTCATCAGAGGCGTCGACACTTCGGTCATATTGAAGCCGGTGAGGTAGTCGAAGCCGAAGCGCTTGGCAAAAGCGATGGTCTCTTCGTTCACCGGGAACATGGTGATGTACTTAAGCGGATTGTCGGCATCGTCCGCGCGCGGCTCGGCTTTGGATAGGAAGGCGGCCATGACGCCGATCAGCCCCGAGGTGGTGCTGCACTGACCTTCGCGCACCTGATTCCAAAACTGCGTGGTACTGAAGCCATCGACGAGATAGAAGCTGCCCGAGCGCACGAGTGCGCAGGTGATCGAGCTCGTGCCGCCGACATGGAACATCGGCAGGTTGATCAGGATGCACTCGCCATCCTGCAGGTAGCCGTAGTTCACGACGGCGGTCGTATAGCCCTGCAGATAGGGCGAGAGCACGCCCTTGGATGGGCCGGTCGTGCCGGAGGTGTAGATGATGCTCTGGATATCCCAGTGCTCGATCGGCGTGCTGTCATCGAGCAGGGTCGAATCACCAAGCAGAGCATCGATGTCGGTGAAAACATGCTGCAGTTTGGGTGTCTGGAGGCCCTGTAGGCGTTCGGTGAGACTCGCATGCGCCAACATCACCGCACCACCTGCGGCATTGATGACGTGCTCTAGAACCTTACCCTTGTACGCCGTATTGAGTGGGACGTAGATGGCGCCGAGATAGTTGATCGCAAACCACGCTAGAACGATGGGTCGGCCACTCGGGAGCCAAACGAAGACGCGATCGCCCTTACGCACTCCTCGCGCTTGCAAGCCTTGTGCGAGCCGACGCACTTCGTCGCGGCACGAACCATAGGTCCATTGCGTGCCATCTTCGAATCGAGCGAAATGGCGATCCGAAAACCGCGCCGCCCTGCTATCGAGCATGTATCGAAGGACGCAATCCTCCCTGGCGGGAGTGGTTGCGCTGAACCACGAGGGCCGATGCGGCGCGCTCATCGGGCGCTCAAGCCTGCAGTTGTTTCAGCAGTGTCGCCATGTCGAAGTAATCGCGCCAAGAGCAGATCTTGCCGTCGCGAAAGCGAAATACGGTCATGAAGGGCAGGCTGATCGGCTTGCCGTCTTTGATGTAGTTTTCGATGCCTTCGAGCATGCCGACATCACCCTCGACCGCGATGGCATGGATGTCGTAACGCTTATCGGTCATGCCTTTGGCGAATTTGTCGAGAAACTGCACGACAGCCTGCTTACCGACCAGATCTTTACCCGGCATGATGCCCGCGACCACATCGTCGGTGCACAGTGCCATGACGGCGGCAACGTCATCTCTTACCCAGGCGGCGTAGTACTCGCGGATGGTATCGGCGTGGCTCATGTGTCATTCCCCTCTTGCGTCGATGCGGCGCTGCGGTCAGGATAGAAGCATTAGGTTCTGTTGTGCAAGTCACACGAACCTCGTGATGGGGGGATCCAATTTGGCACGTGTGCAAATGCCCACGGTCGAGCAGGTGCGAGAGCTTCCGGAGCTCGTGCGCCATGTTGTGCCGGCATCGTGGGAAGACCTGAACGGGCACGTCAACGTCCAGCACTACACCGCCCTCTACGACATGGCGGGATACCCATTCATGGACATGATGGGGATTAGCGCCGAGTACGTCCGAGACAGTCGGGTTGGCATGTTCGATCTCGAGCATCACATCTGGTTTCTCGACGAGATGCATGTGGGCGATGTCGTCACAGGGCACGCCTGTCTCGTGGCACGTGGACCAAAGCGGGTGTTGTCCGTGATGTTCATCATCGATGAAACACGAAATCGCTTGGCAAGCGTGCTCGAGGTTATCTCCACGACTGCGGATCTCGATGCACGTCGGACGATGCCGATACCCGATCCGTTAGCGATACGTATCGATCAGTTGATTGCAGAACAAAATTCACGCAGTTGGAAGGCGCCGACGAGCGGCTCCTTGAGCGTCTAGGGGGTTTTATGGAAATGCATCAAGCTTTGATGGATCTGTCCGTGGTGGTTGCGTCCTACATCATGATTTCGTTCCTCGTGGTGTGGGTCATCGGGCTTGCGATCAAGGATTCGAGCATCGTCGATATCTGGTTCGCGCCCTGTATCGGTATCGCGGCGGTGATCGGCTATTACCTGGCCGAGGGTGCTGAGCCACGACGCGAGCTTGTGATGATTCTCGCCGTGTTGTGGGCAGCGCGTCTCGGCGGCTATCTGTTGTGGCGGAACTGGGGCCGCGAAGATCGGCGCTATGCGCGTCTGCGTCAGCACGTCGAATCCCAGGGCAAGAGCTACGCATGGCACAGCCTCATCCACGTGAATATCTACCAAGGTATCACCGTGGTGATTATCGCCATTCCATTTATTTTCGCGCAGGTGGCAACTGAGCCCGTCGAGCTTGGCGTACTAGCGTTTGCCGGCTCGGCCTTGGTGCTGTTTGGAATCGCGTTCGAAGGATTGGCTGATTTACAGCTCACGCGTTTTCGATCGAACCCAGCGAACGAAGGGCGCGTGCTTGATACGGGCCTGTGGCGCTATTCGCGCCACCCGAACTATTTCGGAGAGTGCTGCGTATGGCTTGGCTTCGGGTTGATCTCCGCCGAAGTGCCATGGGGCTGGATTGGTCTCGCTTCGCCGGCATTCATGATATGGGCGATTCTTGGCATGATGGGCAAAGAATTGCTCGAGCGTCGCATGCTGAAAAAGCGCCCCGAGTATCAGGACTACGTCCGTCGGACGAGCGGCTTCTTTCCTTTACCGCCGCGCGACTGAGTGCGTTTGCGGCGTGGCGTTGAGTCGATGATGACTTCGACGTCATGGGGATCAATCGCCTCGCCGCAGCTGCCGCAGACGATGCGGGTGCGAAGCCGGTGATCGCAAGACTTGTGCATCATCTTGAAGCTCGGTCCGTGTGGCGAGGGCATCCAGCGGGAGCCCCACTCATGCAAGGCGAGCGAGAAGGGGAACAGATCAAAACCCTTCTCGGTCAGTCGATACTCGTAGCGTGGTGGTTTGTCTCGATAAAGATGCTGCTTGATGACGCCGGCCGACAACAACAAGCGCAACCGGTCTGCGAGGATATTGGTGGCGATACCAAGAGCGGAGTTGATATCGTCGTAACGATGCAGACCAAAGAAAAGCGCCGCGAGCAACAGCGCCGTCCATCGATCGCCAACGGTATCGACGGCATGAAACATCGTGGTATCAACACCTTCAGCGTGGCTCGTCGCCGTTGCGCTTTTGCGTCGACGAGTCGAGCGCTCGCCACTGATCGGGTAGCGGGCGCCAGGGCCCGGTTCCGAGGCGATGTCCTGCAGTCGCACCGGTTCATCGCAATGCGCACAGGCGAGCGTCGGCTCGAGGTTGTGGCCGCAGCGACGGTGTCGGATACGCGGCGGCAAACCGTGCTCGCCAGCCCAGCGATGTTCCCAACGCCACATACACAGCGCCACCGGATAAAAACCCAGACCTTTTTCGGTGAGTCGATATTCGAGACGGCTTGGAGCTTTACCGTAGGGCACCCTATAGAGAACGCCGTGCTCAACGAGCGCATTGAGACGCGCCGTGAGCGTGCCACGGGCTGCTCCTGTGCGGCGCCTGAGATCTTCAAAGCGGCGGATGCCAAGAAACGCATCGCGCAGAATCAAGAACGACCAGCGATCGCCCAGCGCTTCGAGTGCGCGCGCCCCTTCACCGCTGCGCAGCAGGTAGCGGATCGTATCGATGTTTTGTGGCAATTTACTGCGCTGCATAGCGGCGATCAGTTTAACACCCGAGGAGTGAGCAACCGATGACGTGGCAGCAGTTGAAGAAAGTCTTGGCGTTCTACGGTCGTTTTACCTTGAGTTTCACCCAGGTGGGGTACCGTGCTCGACGACTGTTTTGGCCGAGCTTCACGCCGGATTTTCGCGGGCAACATTGGTTAATCACGGGTGGCTCCGGTGGGCTCGGTCGACAGATGGTCTTCGAGGCTCTTCGCGGCGGTGCGAGTGTCGTGGCAGCAGCGCGTAGCGAGAGCAAGCTCGCCGAGCTGCGTGCCGATGCGGCAGCGGCGGGTTTGAGCGGGCTCGAGACCGAGTGTTGCGACTTCACCTCGACTGCCGACACCGAGCGACTGATCGAGCGGCTCGTCGCGCGTGGTCGGCGGTTCGATGCGCTGATGAATAACGTCGGTGTGCTCAATGACGATCTCATCGTCACGAGTGAGGGGCGCGAGGCGTCGTTTGTCTCCAATCTGCTCTCGCACTACCAGCTAACCGAGGCGCTGATCGCCAAAGAGATGCTCGGCAAGGGCAGCGTGATCGTCAATGTGACATCCGGCGGCGGATACAACGTTCCCTTGATGACCGGCACGATGAACGTCACCGATCCGAAGCGCTACAACGGGACGATCGCCTATGGATTTCATAAGCGTGCACAAATGGTGCTGAACCAATATTGGCGTGATACCTACGGCAGCCGGGGTATCGATTTCTTTGTGATGCATCCGGGTTGGGCGGATACGGCCGGTGTAAAGCGCTCGCTGCCGCGTTTTAGAAAAATCCTCAAGTCGATCCTGCGAGACGAGAAGTCGGGTGCCGATACCGCGATTTGGCTTGCTGCACAGCGGCCATCGCAACCTTAGCAGGAGCTCGTGTGGTTTGATCGCAAGGTGCGTACGGCGCACGTCTATCCGCACACCCGCGCCACACGCGAGACGCCGCAATCTTTGGTGTCTTGGCTCGAAACCGAGCTCGCCCGTGGGCCGCGTTGACTCGCGGGCCTACCGGCTTCAGGGAGCCGTGTAGACGGTTTTACCGCGTGAGATCGTTTCGAGTACCTTGAGCTTCAGCAGGTCTTCAGGATCCATGCGCAGCGGGTCCTGATCGAGAATGACGAAGTCAGCTTGCTTGCCGGGTGTTATCGACCCTTTGCGTGCCTCCTCGCCATATTGGCGGGCGGCATCGATGGTGATGCCCGCGAGCGCCTCTTCGATGCTCGCGCGTTGCTCGGCGCCCAAGATCTGGCCGCTGCGCGTACGACGCGTGGTCGCTGACCAAAGAGTGCGGATCATGTCAGGCGGCACGACGGGCGGATCATTGTGCAGCGTATAGCGGATGCCGCGTTGGGTGGCCGAGCGAGTCGGGCTAATTCGCGCCGCGCGTTCGAGCCCCAGAGTCTCGTCGCGATGCCAGTCACCCCAAAAAAAAGTGTGACTAACGAAGAATGATGGTGTCATTCCTAACTTCGCCATCCGATCGAGTTGGTCATCTCGAACCGTTTGCGAGTGAATCATCACGATTCGCGGTCGTTCGGTGACGTCAGCGGCTTCGACCGCATTGATCAAAAGTTCGGCGGCCGCATCGCCATTGGCATGCGCCAGTAGCGGTACGCCGGCTTGCAGTGCTGCAGCGACCGCTTTTTTGACGGCTGGCTCGGGCAGACTCGGATAGCCGCGATAGCTCGCATCTCGTCCGGCGGGCGGGACGAAGTAAGGTTGACTTAGGAAAGCCGTTTTGCCTTGTGGTGACCCGTCGAGAATGACTTTGACGCCATCGACTCGAAATCGATTCTGATATTCGTTGGATAAAAATTCCGTCGGAAGCGCATTACCGATCGGCGACCAGTAGCGATACGCAACCACATCGAGATCCAACATCTGACGCTCGGCCGCGGCCCGGAGCAGTTGCACATTCTCGGGATTAGCGCCGCCATCCTGAACGGTGGTCAATCCCATGCTCGCCATATATTGCAGGGTCTTACGCAGACCGCCCATCGCTTCGGCTGCAGTGGGGCGCGGTAGTCGTGTGAGTACGGCGTAGTGCGCCATTTCTTCAAAGACGCCGTTTGGCTCGAGCGAGTCTGCTCGACGGCGATAAACCCCGCCCGGGGGATCGACGGTGGCACTCGAAATGCCAAGTAGTGACATCAAGGCTGAATTGCCGACGCTCAAGTGCCCGGATACATGAACGATCACGATAGGGTGTTGGGTGGAAATCGCATCGAGATCATCGCCCGTCGGATGACGCTTTTCTTTGAGTAGCGAGTCGTCGTAGCCGACACCCACGATCCACTGACCTGCTGGAATGCGCTCGCGCTCGATGTGTTCTCTGAGCGCCTGCTGTAAGTGCCCGATATCGTCCACCGGCCCCACCGGCGGTGGAGCGAGATTGACGAAGTTGATATAGGCAGCGGTGGCGGTTAGATGGCCGTGCGCATCAATGAAGCCGGGCAGCATGACCCGATCACCGAGATCGATGACGCGTGCGTTGGCTTCATGAATTCGACGCAGCTGGGCATCGCCGACGGCAACGATGCGTTCGCCATCGACGAGCACCGCCTCGGCCATGGGCAAGGCGGGATCCATGGTGACGATCCGCCCAACAAAGAGAGTGGGCGCCGCGAGCGCTGCGTCCAATGCGCTAGCGATGACCAGCAGCGCAGCGACTAGGCTGCGCTGCCAACGAGTCAGGCTGCGACGCGTGACTGCCCGGCCGCTGCGTTCGGCCAAAGATCTCGGCCGTAGAACCATGCTGCGTGAAAGCCAGCCGGGACTCGTCCCGGCAGTGCTATACGCGTTATGGGACCTGCTGTGATGTTCTTGGCGTCGAATATCCATGCTTCTGACTGGTAATCCTCGATATTAGTCGCGAGTGTAACGCAGTAGCCCTGATCTTCGTCGCCGCCGCGGGTGCTCTTCGAGAAGGTGGTTTCACTTGGGAACCAGCCGCGAGGGTAGTGGTAGATCTCGCGGGTGCCTTTTTCGTGGTCGTATTTGACCAAACCTTCAAAGGCGAGAGTTTGTAGGTCGGTCGGAATCAACTGGTGGTAGGAGTAACGGCTCTTAACACCGTAGAGGTCCATGTCGGGCAGACAGAACTCGACATTGAGATCGTCGAGTTGTTCTTCGCTGCACTCACCGGTTTTGACATTCATGCGCCAGCGGCGCAAGTGCCCCTTATAGCGAAGATAGGCAAGCATAGAGCCGAGCGGACCTTCGGACGGATCACGCTTGATCGTCGGGTCCGGCTGGAAACAGCCGTCCATGATGATCCAATCGCCTTCTTCCCACGCATTGACCATGTGCAACACATAGCCCGGTTCAAATTCAAACCAGCGAACCTGCTCTTGTGTGCCGTAGCGAGGCATGACGCCAAAGCGGCTCGGAATATCGCGGCGGAATTGCACGACGCGATGTCCGGTCTTGCGTAGCAGCGCCGGATCGTGGAACAGCGGAAAGTCATGCAGGATCGTGTAGTTCGGCGTAATCGTCGTGTCGTGCGGCAGTCGCGGTCCCGGCAGATCGATGCGGGTTTTATGTTTGACGCGGCCGTCCGGTCCGATCACGTAATAGGTGAGCCACGGTTGAAAGTCAGCGTAACCGTAGTTGATGTATTCGTTCGTGCGTACGTCGACCTTGCCATGTGCATTCATGGAGGTGTCGAGCCCGCCATGGAAAGTCTCTTCGCCACTCGTTTCGAGTGTGAGCGGATCAAGTGCATGCACGCGACCCGAGTTGTACCACGCGGCCAATAATTTGCCGTTGTGCAAATTGAGCGTGGTGTTCGCGGTATCTTTGCAGTAGTCGGGGTTCATGGCGGCGCTCTCGCGACCCGCGACCCGCGAGATGTCGTACGGTCCCATGATGCCCGATAGCTCTACGCGGCCCTGCGCGATCTCGTCATGTAATGCGCGAGTTTGGGTCCACTTGCGGATGTAACTAGCGCGACCGTCGCGGAAATACATGCCGTGCACCATGCCGTCGCCATCGAACCAGTGGTACTGACCTTTGGGTTCGAAAATGGGGTTCGGGCCCTGCCGCATGTAGGCACCGAACAAATCGTCGGGCACTGTGCCAGCTGTGACCTTGAGATCGACCGCCGTGACCTCGGAGACCACCGGTGTGTAAGGTCCGTGCAAATACGGGTTTTCGATGCCATCGACCCAAGTCGGACGATCAATCGGATCTTGGGTGCTGATGTCGGTGTACTTACGCATGGATGTTCTCCTCAGGAAGCCCGCTCGACGACGAAACTGACGGTGGTGGTGGCGCTACCGCCCACGTTGAGCGTGGCAAAGCGTTCGGCGTTTTCGACTTGATAGGCACCTGCTGTGCCTGTGACCTGTTTGTAGCAGTCGAGCAGCATGCGCACGCCGGTCGCACCTACGGGGTGTCCAAGACCGATGAGGCCACCGCTCGGATTGACCGGAATCCGGCCGCCGATTTCGATGTCGCCATTTTCGATCGCCTGCCAACTTTGTCCTGGCGGTGTGATGCCGAAATGGTCGATCGCCATGTATTCGGTGCTAGTGAAGCAGTCGTGCGTTTCGATGCCGCTCAGTTGCTCGACACCCGTGATGCCCGCACGACGATAGGCATCGGTGATCGTGGCGCGCACGAACGGAAACACAAAGGGTTGTCCCTCGCTCATCGCGACTTTGGCTTGATAGGTGATCGGTGCAGTACGATGGCCCCAACCCGCAATACGTGCCAAAGAATTCAGCGATCGGCCGCGTTGACGAGCCCACTCGCGCGCGACCGCTTCGCTCGCGAGGAAGACGATGGCTGCTCCATCGGTGATTTGACCGCAGTCTTGTTTGCGCATTCGACCGTCGATGACGGGGTTAGCAACATCATCTTGCTGGAAGCTTCGGTCGGTGAATTCCCAGCGACGGGTCTGGGCATTCGGATTACGTCGGGCGTTACCAAAGTTGATTTCGGCGATGCGTGCGAGGTGCTCGGCCTTCAAGCCGTAGCGCCGATCGTATTCACCAGCGAGTTCGCTGAAGACGTGCGGCCACGGGTATTTCACGTCGACGCATTCGTGACCGGCCCACATGGCGGTGGCGCCGATCAATTTCGCGGCTTCGTCACCCGGCACGTTGCGCATCTGCTCGATGCCGACGACGGCGGCCAGGCCGTAGCGACCCGCCTCGATTTCAGCCGAGGCTGCGAGCGCCGCGAGGCTGCCTGATGCGCAGGCTCCTTCGTGACGTGAGGCCGGAATGCCGGCGAGATCAGGCAGGGCGGCGGCGAGTACGCCACCGAGATGACCTTGGTTGCAGAACAATTCGGCGGCGAAATTACCGACGTGGGCGGTGTCGAGTTCTTGCGGCGACAACTGCGTCGCCGCCAAACCTTGCTCCAGCACTTCGCGCATGCCGTCGGCGATCTCACGACCGCTGCGTGCCCAATTGGCGGAGAAGTCGGTTTGGTACCCTCCGAGGATGTAAACGCTACCCGTCATATCAGTGCCCCCGTGATACGGGTCGGAATAGTATCATTATGCAAGTCAATCGGGAGACGGCCATGAGTGTAAATACGGACTCGCTCCGCCCTGTTGTTCGTCTGGAGGACTGGGTGCGCGGCCTACGGCTACCGATGATCGCGGCGCCGATGTTTCTGGTGTCGGGGCCGGATTTGGTGCTGGCCTGCTGCCGAGCGGGGATCATTGGCAGCTTCCCGGCTCCGAATGCGCGCACCTTAGAGGTGCTGGAGGAGTGGCTGCAACGCATCGTCACGGGCCATGCCGCTCTGGCGGCAAACAAGCCTAGTCACCTTGGCCCATGGGCGCTCAACCTCGTCACCCATAGTTCCTACGAGCGCCTTCCCGCCGAGCTCGAGCTGATTACAAAGTATCAGCCGCCGCTGGTCATCACCGCGCTCGGCAGTCCGATCCCTGCCATCGAACGGGTGCACGCCTACGGCGGCAAGGTGTTTGCCGATGTGAGTAATCTGGCCTTCGCACGTAAGGCAGCTGCCGCAGGCGTCGACGGTTTGATGCTGGTCTCGGCGGGCGCCGGCGGACATACGGGCAAGATTTCGCCCTTTGCGTTCGTTGATGCGGTGCGCGAATTCTTCGACGGCATCATCGTGCTCTCGGGTGCGATCGGCACCGGTGGTGCTGTTCGTGCGGCCGAGCTCATCGGCGCGGACTTCGCGAACGTTGGCACTCCCTTTATCGTGGCGCAAGAGAGTCTCGCGAGTAACGATTATAAAGATATGGTTGTCCGCGCCTCGCTCGAGGAGCTTGTCATGACCAAAGTATTCACGGGTGCCGACGCTTATTATCTGCGCGAGAGTATCGTTGCGGCGGGGCTTGACCCCAACAATCTGCAGGGTAAAGACAAGATGGATCTCTCCAATACGCAGCAGCAGGTCAAAGCTTGGAAAAATATTTGGTCGGCCGGGCAGGGTGTTAACCATATCCACGCTATCGAGTCGGTGGAGCAGATCGTCGCGCGTTATCACGAAGAGTATCGAGCGGCGGCGATGCGTCCGGTGTTCGGCGCATGAAGCGCGCTGATCTCGTTGGCGCTTGGGCGTATCACTGCTGGCGCATCGCCTACGAGGATGGGCGTGTGACCGAGCCTTTTGGTGACGGGGCGAGCGGGTTGTTGCTGTACACGGCGGATGGCTACATGAGCGCCAACATCATGGCTGCTGGGCGCGAACCGTTTGCGCGACCGAATCCGCGCGATGCCAGTCTGCGCGAGCGTGCCGCGGCTTTCGACGGCTATTTCAGTTACGCCGGGCGTTGGCGCCTTGTCAGTGGCACCATCGTGCACGAGGTGACGGTGGCGCAAAACCCAGGCTTGGTTGGCAGCGAGCAATGGCGCACGCCGATTTTGCGGGGTCGTCGATTGATCCTCGCTGCGGATGAGCCAACACCAAAAGGCGTGAGAAGACACGAACTCGAATGGCGACGGGCAAAGAAATGACTCTCGATCTCTACGACAAGCATCGCTCATCTCTTGAAGCCGCTGTCTCGGCCTGTCGCGATCGCCGCTATTTTTCGCTCTTTCCGGAAACGCCTGATCGACATCGTGGTGGCGCCGAAGCGCAGGTCGCCGGTCGAGCACGTCATGCAACCGTACTGAATCGTTCGTTCGAGCTCGATCAATCCGGTTCACTCGGTCTTGCTGCGGCTGAAGTGTCGCCTTATACGCAACAGCCGCTAGGGATCGAATATCCGTACGCAAATCCCGATACGTTGTTCGCGTTGGGTTCTCGGGCGATGAGCAGTTGGGCGGCCGCCTCCATGCAGACGCGACTCGGTGTGTGCATGGAGATCGTCGATCGGCTTTACGAGCGCGTATTCGATACCGCTCAGGCGGTGATGCATACAGCAGGTCAAAGTTCTCTAATGAGCTATGCCGGCAGCGGCACCAATGCGCTCGATCGCGGTGTCGAAGCCTTGGCTTATGCGCACATGGCGATGAGTCACGTCGCGCCCGCCGCGCGATGGGAGCGACAGTTCGGTTCGACGTTGATCCCGTTGCAGAAGACCTACCGTCTGGTACCGCGCGGCGTCGCGGTGGTGTTCACCTGCGCTACGTTCCCGACTTGGAACGCGTATCCCGCGATGTTTGCGAATCTCGCCACGGGCAATCCTGTCATCGTGAAGCCGCATCCGACGGGCGTATTGCCCATGGCGATCGCTGTACGCGAGTTTCGCGAGGTGTTGGCGGCGAGC
>JBMTZD010000057.1:0-12163 GCA_049455235.1 Steroidobacteraceae bacterium | reverse complement strand
GCCTAAAATCTTTGAACTGATCATTGCAGCACCCCCTGTGCAGCCGGCTGACCGAGTAAGAAATCCGAGTGAGGGACGCCCGACTGGGCGCTGCGGTCGAAGCGCAGCACGCCGTCGATGAAGACAGCTTGAGCCTGCGCATACACGCTGAACGGGTTACCGTTCCAGACGACGATGTCAGCCATCTTGCCAGGCTCGATCGAACCTGTGCGATCCTGAATGGAGAGCGCCTTGGCAGCGTTGGTGGTGACCCACTTGATCGCATGTTCAGGCGCGATCTCGCGTCCCATGCGACGCGCATAAGCGATGCCTTTGGCCGCCTCTTGATTCAGGCGCTGGATGCCCTCGGACGAATCGGAGTGCACGATGGCGCAGCCACCGGGGGCTGCATCGACGAGCACCATATTTTCAGGTATCGCGTCGTAAGACTCCATCTTGAAGCCCCACCAATCGGCCCAAACAGCGGCGCAGACGTTGTTCTCAGCGAGCAGATTCGAGATCTTGTAAGCCTCGGTAGCGTGGTGGAACGCCGTGACTTTGTAGCCAAATTCTTTGGCCATATCGAGCACGATCGCCATTTCATCGGCGCGATAGCAGTGGTGCTGCACGTTGATTTCACCGCGCAGAACCGCTGAAAGCGTCTCGAGACGAAGATCGCGTTTCGGCGGTCGCAGCATCGGGTTTTTCTCGCCCGCAGCGCGACGCGTTTCGTAGTTCTTCTGATCGCGCATGTATTCCTGCGCTTCGATCCACTGCGCGCGCCATCCGGCGACGTTACCCATACGTGTCGACGGCAGTATTCGGCGATTGCCGTAAACGCGCTTCGGATTTTCACCACAGGCCATCTTCAAGCCATGAGGCGCCTCGGGGAATTTCATTCCCTGATAAGTGACCGATGGCACGTTTTTGACGGTGACCGAGCGACCACCAAACAAATTCGCCGAACCAGGGAGCACGTGCAGAGTGGTGATGCCGCCTTCAAGCGCAGCCTCGAAGCCGGGGTCTTGCGGCCAAATCGAATGTTCGGCCCACACTTGCGGAGTCGAAGGCGCTGTTGCCTCGTTACCATCGGAGTGAGCAGCGACACCGGGTGATGCATAAACGCCCAGATGCGAGTGCACGTCGATCAGGCCCGGTGTAACCCATTTGCCTTGGCCATCAATCAATTTGCCACCCTCGGGCAGTTCGAGGTTGCGACCGATCGAGGCGATCTTGCCATTGCGTAGCAGGACATCAGTGCCATCGAGACGCTCGCCCGTACCCGTGAGCACCGTGGCGCCACGAATCAAGGTGGGAGCGCTTGTGGGAACTACGTAGGTCGACGGATATGTCGTTGTTGCACTCGTTGCTGCAGGAACTTCGGTGCCCTTGCTGTCCTTCGCGGTGGTCGAGGTAGGTGCGTTGCTCGTGGCGCAGGCGGTGAGGGTCGCGAGTGCGCTGATGAGCGTCAGCACGGCGATTGGGTGTCGTCGGGTATCCATCGACATGGGGAGTGGTTCTCCGGTGGCAGTAGTCGGTAAGTGGCAAGTCTATGACTTGCGGGTTGCGCCTGTCACACCCCATGCGGCAGGATGCGCCGCATGAGCTTCCGGAACTTCGAAGAGTTCTACCCATTTTATTTGGGTGAACACGCTGACCGCACTTCGCGGCGGTTGCACGTGATCGGCACTTCCGCCGCCATGCTGCAGATTCTGGCGGCGATCGTGCTGCGTGAGCCGATGCTGTGTCTGACTGCTTTAGTGTCGGGATACGGCTTTGCCTGGGTGGGTCACTACGTGTTCGAGAAGAACCGACCTGCCACTTTCAAATACCCCCTCTACAGTCTGCGCGGCGATTTCCGCATGGCTCGCGAGGTCTTCAGCGGCCGCATTCCCTGGTAGGGACTCCACGATGTCGTCCCGTATCGATCGCGTCTTCGAACGCCGTTTGGCTTCGCTCGTCAATTCAGGCGAGCGCGGTGTGTTGCAGGGCGGCCAACGCGGCGTCGAGAAAGAATCATTGCGGGTTACGCCAGCCGGTCGCATCGCGACGACGGCGCATCCATCGGCACTCGGCTCTGCGCTCACCAACGATCACATTACGACCGACTATTCCGAAGCGCTGATCGAGCTTGTCACGCCGACCTTCACTTCCAATTGGGAGTTGCTGCAGTACCTGTGTGATCTGCACCAATTCGTCTATCGCCATCTCGAAGACGAACTTTTGTGGGCGACGAGTATGCCTTGCGTGCTCGATGGCGACGCCAGCATTCCGATCGCGCAATACGGCCCTTCGAATGTAGGTCGTATGAAGACGATCTATCGAGAGGGTCTCGGTATTCGATATGGCCGAGTGATGCAAGCCATCTCGGGCGTGCATTTCAATTATTCGTTCCCCCAAAAATTATGGGAGCCTTGGGCTGCAATTTGTGAGTCGCACAATCTTGGCTCGAAGTTCGTCTCGTCGAGTTATTTCGATTTACTACGCAACTACCGCCGTCACGGTTGGATAGTGCTCTACTTGTTTGGTGTGTCGCCGACCGTGTGCAAATCGTTTTTGCGAGCGCGCGGTGAGACATTACCGGAGTTCACTCGCGGCACAGGTTGGGAGCCGTACGCGACATCCTTGCGCATGAGTGATCTTGGTTATCGGAACCGCAGCCAATCGGGCGTCGATGTTTCGGTTAACAGCCTCGAAGAATATGTGCGCGATCTCACGCGCGCGACGACGACCGTGCATCCGGAGTACGAGCGTCTTGGCGTCAAGGTCGATGGCCAATACCGGCAGCTCAATGCGAATTTGCTACAGATCGAGAACGAGTACTACGCCTTCATCCGTCCGAAGCGTGTTGCGCGTTCGGGCGAGCGTCCCACTCGCGCGCTGACGCGGGCAGGGGTCGAATACGTCGAAGTGCGCGCGCTTGATGTCAGCGCCTTTGATCCGGTGGGCGTGAATCAGAACAAGATGCGCTTCCTCGAGGCCTTTCTTGCATTCTGCTTGATGCGCGAAAGTTCATTAGTCGATCGCGACGAACAAGCTACGCTCGATGCGAATCACGTGAAGGTAGCGAGGTCTGGGCGCGAGCCGGGTCTCAAATTGAAGCGTGACGGTCGCGATGTCGACATGCTCGCGTGGGCCTCAGAAATTCTCGATCAGATGCAGGGCATCTGCGAGTTGCTCGACGAGGGAGATTCCACCAAGCCCTACAGTTCAGCGCTCGCCGTGCAAGCAGCCAAAATCAAAGAAGTAGAGCTCACGCCGTCAGCTCGGCTTATTCGCGAGTTACGCGATACGGGCGAATCTTTCTTTGACCTCGCGCTGCGAACCTCGGCAACTCACAAGGCTTACTTTCTCGATCTTTATCAGCCGAACGAATCGGTGCTACGTCGATTCGCCGAAGAGGCCGAGGAGTCACTGCGCCAAGCCGAGGCCATGGCAGCAGCACCCCGCGGCGATTTCGATCAGTATTTAGCCGACTATTTCTCGTAGATTGCGATTTCGCGGCGTCCAGCTGAATCGCGCATACCACGGAACATTCCGGGGCTGTTGAATTCGAGCGCGACATTGCCGGCACGATCAACGGCGATGATGCCGCCCTCTCCGCCGCGCTCCACGAGTTTGCCTTTGACGACTTCCGTGGCCGCTCGATCGAGGCTGTAGCCCTTGTATTCCATGAGCGCGCAGACGTCGTAGGCGACGACCGAGCGGATAAAGTATTCGCCGTGGCCCGTCGCAGAGACGGCGCAGCTCGCGTTGTTGGCATAAGTGCCGGCGCCGATGATCGGCGCATCACCAATGCGACCCCAGCGCTTGTTAGTCATGCCACCCGTTGAGGTGGCTGCAGCCAAATTTCCCGCCGCGTCGATCGCGACCGCTCCGACCGTGCCAAGCCCTGACAACTCGTTACGCGGTTGGGTTCGTCCTTGCAGTACGCGCTCGAGTTGCCGCTGACGCTGCGGCGTGATGAAAGACTCGTTAGGAACGAACTCAAATCCACGGCTGCTCGCAAACTCTTCAGCTCCTGCGCCGTAGAGCATCACGTGCGGCGAGTCTTCCATGACTTTGCGCGCCAGATCGATCGGATGGCGAATTCGCTTCACGCCTGCGACGGCGCCTGCTTTCAGGTCGTGTCCCGTCATGATCGAGGCATCGAGTTCCGCTTGTCCTTCATGCGTCAACACGGCGCCGCGTCCCGCATTGAAGAGCGGATTATCTTCGAGGATGCGCACGGCCGTTGTGACCGCATCGAGACTGCTACCGCCGCGCTCGAGCACCGCGTAGCCCGCATCGAGTGCCTCGGCAAGCCCTGCGCGATAACTGGCACCGTCATCAGGACCGAGTTGTTCGCGTGCGATCACCCCGGCGCCACCATGGATGGCAATCGCAAGCGGTCGCTTGGTTTCGGCCGCAACCGACGTCACGCCGCCGATCGAGGTCAGTAGGAGAACTGCGGTGATACTCAGGGTGGTTATTAGTCGCATAGTTCGGCGGCTCCTGCCGGAAGTGGCTATGATCAGATCGTTTCGCGTCATTGTAGCGGCAAGCAACGAGGGGGAGCGATGCAGCCGGAACGAGTGACTTTCGATCGGCGATTCGTCGCGATCGCCTTGGTGTTGCTGTTATCAACCTTGCTCGTGCCGCCGTTATTTCGAGGCGCCATGATTGCGCTCGCCATCGTCGCTGCTGTGCTTGCCGCGCTGCCGCGAGGTACTCGGGGCGTCGTCTTTGCAACGATGGTCGGCCTTGCAACCGGCGTTGCATCAATCAATCTCTTTGCGATCGGAATCTTTCAAGGGCCGATCACGGCTGAATTTGGCTGGAGTCAAACGGAGTACGCGGTCGTTACGTTGATTGGCACCATCGTCACGGTCGTCTCTTCGCTCTACATCGGCAAGCTCTTTGATCGTCAAGGTGTTCGTCGCTGGGCCATCATCGGCATCATTCTCTTCGCGCTAGCCTTGATCTCACTCTATTGGCTCACGCCCAACTTGCTGCATTTCTATGCTGTTTTCGCGCTGATTCCGATCATCGGTGCCGGCACTTCTTCGATCGCGTATTCGCGCGTGGTGGCAGCGTGGTTCGATCGTCGTCGTGGTCAGGCTTTTGGTGCTGCCTTGGCGGGCATCGGTATCGGCGGAGCCGTTTTGTCGTCCGTCTCGCAATTTTTGATCGATGCCGTCGGTTGGCGAGGCGCTTATGCCGGTCTTGGTATTTTGACGCTGCTCATCACTTTGCCGATCGTGTTGTGGAAGTTGCGCGATACGCCAGCTGAAGTGGGGCTTGGGCTAGATGGGCGCACATCGAGCGAGTCGATCGATGATTCCTCTGAAGCGCGGGGTGCGCAACCGCTTGAGCCGGTGCACGTGGGCTACACCGCGACCGAGTCACGCCGCTTGTCGCGCTTCTGGTGGATGTTTGCGGCATTTTTGCTCTTGGCTTTCGCGATTGGTGGTGTCCTGATTCCTCTGGTGCCGATCTTGCGTGCGCGAGGCATCGATCCTGCGCAGGCTGCGGCAGTGCAGGGTGCACTCGGTCTCGCGTTGATCGTAGGGCGAGCCTTCGCCGGTTTTTTGATGGATCGTTATTTCGCGCCGTATGTCGCCGCCTCGATTCTGATTTTTCCCATCATTGGTGTCGTATTGCTCGCGCTCGATGCGAGCAGCACGACGGCCTTGGTCGCCGCCGTGTGTATCGGTCTTGCAGCCGGAGCGGAGCTCGATGTGATTGCGGTCTTGATCACGCGATACTTCGGCAACATCGCCTACGCGGAAAATTATGGTTGGCAATACGCCGCGTGGACCTTCGGTTCCGGCACGGCCGTCATCGCGACCAACCGAGCCTTCGATGTGCTCGGTACCCATACGCCTGTGCTTTGGATCTACGTGGTGCTGTTTGCGATTTCGGGGCTCATGATCGCGCGTCTTGGGCGCTATCCCGATTTGCCACTCGCTAAACGCAATCTTTGAGTGGAATCGAAATATCGACGAGCTTGGCAGGATCCGGTCGCATGCGAGCCGCAATGAGCTTGCGCGCAGCCATCTGATCTTTGGCCATGTTGACGGTATCGATCGCGATGAATTCGCCATCGCGCATGTAGCACACCGAAAAACTGTGATTCGCCGGGTCGCCGCGCAGAATGGCTTGATCGTGGCCGTCGGCTAAGCCCACGATCAACAGCTTGTGATGATATTGATCCGACCAGAACCAGGGCACGCGATCGTGCCGGGTCGGTGTGCCGGTCATGTTCGCCGCGACCGTGTTCGCTTGCTCGAAGGCGTTATCGACCGACTCGAGTCGAACACGACGCGAGTAATGCACCGAGGGGTGATTGCTGCAATCTCCGATCGCGAAAATCGCGGGGTCGGAAGTTCGGCAATAGTCATCGACCACGATGCCGTTTTCGCAGATGAGGCCCGCTTGCTGAGCGAGCTCGTCCGTTGGTACCACGCCGATTCCAACCACCACGAGATTGGCCGCGATATTGCCGCGATGGGTGTCGACCGAGCAAACACGCCCGTGGGCATCGCCGTGTAGCGCCAAGACGCGTGCATTCAATTCGATCTTCACGCCGTGATTGGCGTGCTCGTGTTCGTAATAGCGTGAAACGGGTTCAGCGACGACTCGATTCATGACTCGATCCGCCATTTCGAGCACGGTGACTTCCATGCCAAGTTGGCGCAGCGTCGCGGCGACCTCGAGTCCGATATAACCGCCACCGATAATCACGGCATGCTGCCCGACATGTACTTCAGTGCGTAGTCGGTCGGCATCCTGCAACGAGCGTAGGTAATGCACACCCGCCAGTTCCGCACCGGGCATGCTCAATCGACGTGGATGACTGCCGGTGGCGATAACGAGGTGCTCATACTCGAGCATGGCGCCGTCATCGAGGTGAACGCGGCGCGCTTGCCGATCTAGCCCAATCGCTTTGCGTCCGAGTCGCAGGTCGACGTGTTGATCCTGGAAATAACTTTGCTGCCGCAACTGCAGGCGATCGAGCCCCAGTTCCCCAGCGAGATACTTCTTCGACAGTGGCGGCCGTTGGTAAGGCAAACCCTCATCGCCCACCATCGTGATCGTGCCGGCATAGCTGCGGCGGCGTAAGGAATCGACCAGTTGGGCGGCGGCCTGGCCCGCCCCGATAATCACCACGCTCATGGCGAAGGAGGATAGAGCATCGAGTGGATGACGCACCACCACCGGGCGCTTTTCTGGTCGTGGTGCGCCATAATGGTGCGGGTGTTGGCGCAAGAGCGATGCAGGCGATTGAAAAATCGCACTGGTAGGTTCTCGCCGCCATGGCACGGAAGGTGCAATATTCCACCGAGCCGTGTCCGGCGCCAGCATCGGGAGCAATACAACATGAAACTCGTCACAGCCATCATCAAGCCATTCAAGCTCGACGACGTGCGCGCTGCGCTCTCGGAGATCGGGGTATCGGGCATGACGGTCACCGAAGTCAAAGGCTTCGGTCGCCAGCGCGGTCACACCGAGTTGTACCGCGGCGCTGAGTACGTCGTCGATTTCGTACCAAAGACTCGTATCGAGGTCGCCGTGCGCGCCGATCTTGTTGATCAAGTTACTGAAGCGATCGTCAAAGCCGCCAAAACCGGCAAAGTGGGCGATGGCAAAATCTTCATCACGGACATCGATCGTGTCGTACGCATTCGTACGGGCGAGACGGATGAATCGGCTCTCTGATGCCTAAGGCGATCCGGATACACGAGGTCGGCAGCGCCGACGTTCTGCGCTACGAAGATTTCGATCCGGGTCCGCCAGCAGAAGGCGAGTTGCAGCTGCGCCATACGGCGATCGGTCTCAACTACATCGACGTTTACGATCGCACCGGTCTCTATCCGATGCCGCTGCCGGCGGGTCTCGGTCGCGAGGCCGCAGGCGTTGTGACGGGGGTCGGACGCAAGGTCAAAGGTTTCAAAAAGGGCGATCGCGTCGCCTACGTGCATACGCAGCCCGGCAGTTACAGCGAGCTGCGCAACTTGCCGGCGACGCGTGTCGTGAAGTTGCCGAAGGCCATTAGCGACGAACAAGCCGCTGCGATGATGTTGAAGGGGTTGACGGCTCAATATTTGTTACGCCGCACGTATCGCGTCAAAAAAGGCGATTGGATACTGGTGACAGCCGCAGTCGGTGGCGTCGGCAGCATATTGTGTCAGTGGGCCAAGTCGCTCGGCGCCAAGGTCATCGGCGTGGTTGGCAGTGAGTCGAAAGTGGCCTTGGCGCGTCGCGAGGGCTGCAAGCAGGTTCTCGTGATGGGCAAAGACGATCTTGTCGCCCGCGTCAAAGAAATCACCAAAGGCGCCGGTGTCCCGGTCGTTTATGATTCGGTGGGCAAAGAGACGTTCTTCGCCGCGCTCGATTGCCTCGCTCCGCTTGGCATGATGGTGACCTACGGCAACGCTTCGGGGCCACCGCCATTGATGTCGCCGATGGAACTCGCCAAGCGCGGATCGCTCTTCCTGACGCGTCCATCCTTGTTTGCCTACATCGCCAAGCGTGAAGATCTCGATGCGGCCGCCAAAGAATTGTTCCGCGCCGTGACGAGTCGAAAGGTGAAATTGCACGTGGGCCAGCGCTACCCCCTGTCGGAAGCAGCGCAGGCCCATCGAGATCTCGAAGCGCGCAAGACGGTCGGTTCGACCGTACTCGTTCCCTGAGTCGAACGACGAGCGCAGCCCGGACTTACTGCCCGGGCTTCAGTATGCCGATGAGAGCGGAAATCGCCACGCCCGCCCAGATCGCGAGCACGTAGGGACGGCAGGCCGCCATGCCATTGGTCATTTTTTGGTCGCTCTCGGGTGTGGGCCCGGTGGAGGCCAATACTTTGAAGCCTTCGATGAAGGGTGGAATCTTCAAGCGGATCATGAAGCCGCAGAAGATTAGGAAGGCGAAGATCAACAACTTCGCGGCGAGCCATGGATAAGGTTGCAGTGGTCCTGTCACCCAGTGATAGCCGACCGAGGCGATGATCGCGATGATCATGAACACGCGGAATCGACGATCCCAATCAGCGAGCGTGCGAGCGAAAGGGGTGCCTTCCCGCGCATGGATGGTGTGAACCACCCAGACCCAGATCGGTCCGAGCGCAACGATCGCGATGGTTTGCCACAGTGGATGTTCGTAACCGATGAACTCAGCCAACACGCCGCCCACGGTGAGCATCAGCGCGAGGCAGTAACGGGGGAGCATGTCGAGATTGATGAAGATCTTGAATGCGGCAAGGCGCGCATCGCGTGACAGATTCGTGTTGGTCACGAACTTGCTCGAGTAGAAAACGCCGGCATCGCCGCCGAGCCAGTAAACGAACAACAGGATGTGAAGGTATTTCAGCAGCCCGTGCGCCAGACTCATCTCTTCCATGGAAACCCCCGGTCAAAGCAACTGGTCAAGCCTAGCAAAGAAGGGCCGTCGCTCTGGTCTCTGCCCCCTCGTTCACCACGCTCCGGACGCGTCGGTCGCCGCGCCGACATTACACATTAGAATGATGTCGTGGACATCGACCTCATCGTCAACCAATTCGCCCCCGAACTGATTGCTTGGCATGCCAAGGCGGGTCGTCACGATCTGCCGTGGCAGCACGATCGCACCGCCTATCGAGTCTGGATCAGCGAAATCATGCTGCAGCAGACGCAGGTTTCGACCGTCATTCCTTACTACCAGCGCTTCATGCAGCGTTTTCCGATGGTGTGCTCGCTCGCTGATGCGCCGATCGACGAAGTGCTGCATCTGTGGACGGGGCTTGGCTATTACGCACGCGCACGCAATCTGCATCGTGCGGCCATCGTGGTGTGTGATAAGCACGGTGGAGAGTTTCCACTGAGCTTCGAGGCCGTATCGGCGTTACCGGGTATTGGGCGTTCGACAGCGGGGGCTATTTTGGCGCTATCGACGGATGCGCGATATCCGATCCTCGATGGCAACGTGAAGCGTGTTTTGTCGCGCGTATTTTTGATTGATGGTGATCCCTTAGCCAAAAAAACGATCGATGATCTTTGGTTACTTGCGGATGCTTGTACGCCTCATCGTGATATCGGCATATACACGCAAGCGATCATGGATCTTGGCGCCACGCTTTGCACTCGCAGCAAGCCCGCCTGTGTGCTCTGCCCGATGACCGAGTTTTGTGGTGCGCGTGCGATGCATCGACAGAGCGAGCTGCCTGCAAAAAAACGCCGCGCGAGCCGCACTGAACGCCGATCGAAGCGCGTATGGATGCCCATCATTCGCAACTTGCAGGGCGCTGTATATCTTGAGCGTCGCCCGACACGCGGTATCTGGGGAGGGCTGTGGTGTCTGCCCGAGTTTGAAACGGATAGTGCAGCAACAGCATTTGTACGAAACCATTTCACCGTTGCTGCGGATGCAGTCAAACTCGGGGTAATCGAGCACTCCTTCACCCATTTCGATCTTCAGATCCAACCGGTCGAGTTTGCGATAACGACCGACGTCGCTACGCGTGTGATGGAGCCCGAGAGGGAGCTTTGGTATAAGTTGTCACACGAGTCGGCAAGCCTTCGTATCGGTTTGCCGGCACCCATCAAAGTGCTGCTCGAAGCCCTCGACTCAGGAATAGATCGATGACCCAAGCCGTTCGCATGGTTCAGTGTGTGTTACTCAAAAAAGAGGCGCCGGGTCTCGAGCGTCCCGTTTACCCAGGCGAGCTCGGTGCGCGCATCTGGCGTAATGTCTCGAAAGAGGCCTGGCAGCGCTGGGTCGCGCATCAGACGATGCTCATCAACGAATATCGGCTCGTCACCGTCGAGCCGAAGGCACGCAAATTTCTCGAGGCCGAAATGGAGAAATTTCTCTTCGGTGAAGGCGCTGCCAAGCCCGAGGGCTACGTCGCGCCGACCTAATTAAGAGCCGCGCTTTTTCAGATATTCCGAGTCTTCGAATAGGAACTCGTTCCAGTTTGCCGTCTCGAAGATCTTCGGCACGAGTTTTTTCGCTCCGTCGTAAACCGATCTTGGTAACGCCTCCAGGTTCGCGATCTTGCCGCCGAAGCCGCGAGCGACGGTTCCGCCGGCGCGTTCACCCATACCCATCCACGGCGCCCAATGCGTTTTGTTCTGCAACTGGAGATGGGATGGGGCGGAGTGGATTGCGGGGTTGATGATGTCCTTCAGGGGTGCCGACATCGTCATGAATGAATTTACGTAGTTGGTTTTCCCCGGATGCACGACGTCGGGTCGATTCTCGATCGACTCGGTCGCTAAAAACACCCGATCGCCAATGACTTCGATCGGCAAAGCCTTTGGAGTGAAGCCCATGGCGATCACTCCGTCAGGCGTATAAACACGCGGCACCGGCCCGAGCAGGAATTGGTGAATCGCCTCGCGTTTGCCCGTGATCGGATTGTCGAAGTGTTCGAGGATCTTGTGACTATCGTGATGTGAATAAAAGCCGACTTCGTATTTTCTCATCTCGTACTGATCATCGCCTTTGGGTGTCCAGTGATCGACGAGAATGTTGTTGAGCGTGAACAAGGGAACGAAGTTGCCCTCTCCGGTATCGCCATAGATGTTCAAGCGCATGAACGAGTAAATCGTTTCTTTGGCAAGACTGCCGACGAGTTTGACGTGCGTACGCAGCGCAATGACAGGGTCTGAGAAATTCGGCAACTCGGTCGCCTGGGATGCAGGTACTTTCTCGATCGATCCTAGCGAGGCGGTCAAGCCGAGACCCGCGGCGCCGGCGAGTGCAGAACGACGTGAGATGCGATTCATCATGACCTCCTGATCACACTTTCTTCAGATACTCGGCCTTCAACATGAACTCGGTGCCGTCGATTTTGCAGCCGACCTCATGACCATCCGAGATTTCACCGAGCCGAATACTTTTGATCTTCGTGCCCTGCTTCAGCACGGTGGATGATCCGCGCACCTTCAAGTCCTTGATCAAGGTGACGCTGTCTCCATCGGCGAGCGCAATACCGTTGGAATCTCGCACGATCGGTGCGGTGGCCGCATCGACTGCCGCGTTCGTCGTCCATTCGTGACCGCAATCGGGGCAGATCAACAGGTTGCCATCGGGGTAGGTATTGCTTGCGCCGCAGGCGGGGCAGTTCGGGAGAGTGCTCATAACGGAGAGTTTAAAGAGGGATTGGAATTGATCCAGCGAACGAACACAAAAATGCCGAGCATGATGAACGTGAGTGCGATCTTGA
>JBMTZD010000056.1:0-12949 GCA_049455235.1 Steroidobacteraceae bacterium | reverse complement strand
CCCAATTCATGCGGCGGTCGCGAATTTTCGGACGGGGGTCATCGACGAATTATGCAGTCAGTCTCCAACCAGACCCTGCCTGGCATTCTGGCCGAGACGGCCCGGCGGCTTGCGAATCGCATCGCCATCGAGGACGGTGCGCGCTCACTGACCTATGGAGAATTGAAAGACGCCGTTGATCAAGCGGCAGCCGCATTTGTCGCATCCGGTCTCCGACCGGGTGATCGCGTTGGCATTTGGGGGCCGAACGGAGCCGACTGGATCATCGCGGCGCTCGGTGCGCAATCCGCTGGAGGCTGCATCGTGCCGCTCAACACCCGGCTGAAGGGACGCGAAGCCGGTGACATTCTCAGACGCAGCGGCGCGCGTATTCTCTGTCACTCGGGTCGTTTTCTACGGCTGGATTTTGAAGCTCTACTCGCGCCCGAGCCACTACCCGAACTGTCTTGTCGTCTTGAGATGGGAAGTGACCAGTGGCTTGCGTGGCTTGCTGCACCCAACGAGGCGCATCGCGAGGAAGTCACGCGGCGTCTCTCGCTCCTGAATGCCAATGACTTGGCGGATGTCATGTTTACGTCCGGCACGACCGGAAGACCCAAGGGAGTGATGTCCTCGCACGGGCAAAACGTGCGTGTTTTTACAGCGTGGAGTTCGATCGTTGGTCTCGAGTCGGATGATCGGTATCTCATCGTGAATCCATTCTTTCACGCCTTCGGTTACAAGGCGGGTTGGCTTGCCTGCCTCATTACCGGTGCGACGATTATCCCCATGGCGATATTCGACGCTGGAGAGGTCATTCGTAAAATTGCCTCGGATCGAATCTCCGTTCTGCCTGGACCACCCACATTGTTTCAATCAATGCTGGCACACGCGGATCGGTCCCGCGAGGCAACCGCCTCGCTTCGTCTCGCCGTTACCGGCGCTGCGAATGTACCCACGAGCTTGATCCAAAAAATGCATGACGAGCTCGGCTTCAAGACCGTCATTACAGGTTACGGTTTAACGGAATCCACCGGCACGGTCAGCATGTGCCGCCCCGGGGATAACGCGGAGACGATCGCTCGCAGCTGCGGCGCGCCTCTCCCAGGCGTCGAGGTGAAAATTGTCGCCGAAGACGGTCGCGAAGCAACGCCGGGAACGGAGGGTGAAATTTGGGTCCGCGGCTACAATGTGATGCAAGGGTACTGGGATGACCCTGCCGCCACGAACGCCACAATCGATGGCGAGGGGTGGCTGCACACCGGTGACATTGGTACTCAAGATGCGCGTGGCTACCTGCGTATCACCGATCGAAAAAAAGACATGTTCATCGTGGGAGGATTTAACTGCTACCCGGCAGAAATCGAATCACTCATCAGTGCGCACCCCGCTATCGCTCAGGTCGCCGTCGTCGGCGTCCCCGACGAACGGATGGGAGAAGTCGCTGCGGCGTACGTTGTCTTACGGCATGAGATTGACTTCGCCGTTGACGACTTCATCGCGTGGTGTCGTGACAACATGGCTAATTACAAAGTCCCACGCCAGGTACACGTCGTGACGGCACTGCCGACCACCGCATCGGGCAAAGTGCAGAAATTTGCACTGCGCGAGATTGCGCCGGAGCCTGCCGCGGGGCGTCCATGAGCGAGACGCCCTGGTTCTCTCAGGTCGAACCTGCGCTCACCGTCGAGGATCCCGACTCCTTTGATTGGGATGACGAAACCGATCTACTCGTGGTGGGTTCTGGCGCTGCCGGATCCAGTGCGGCAGTTGAGGCCTGTGAGCAAGGCCTGAGGGTGACGATAGTCGATCGCTACGCCGGTGGCGGTGCGAGCGCCGCGAGCGGTGGCGTGTTGTACGCGGGCGGCGGCACGTCGATTCAGCGCGCTGCTGGAGTCGAGGACACTCCAGAAAATATGTTCGCGTATCTGTCGATGGAGACCCGGGGCTGCGTCACTGACGACACGTTGCGTCGATTTTGCGAGCAAAGCGCCGAGACGGTGGAGTGGCTCATCCGAAAAGGGGTCGAGTTTCGCGCGACGCTGTTCCCTGATAAAACCTCTTACCCGCCCGTCGACTTTTTTCTCTACCACTCCGACAACTCGCTGCTGCCGCGCTACGCTGCCAACGCCACGCCGGCCGCACGCGGTCACCGCGGTGCCGGCCGACTCACCCGCCAGCAAATGCTGGCCGCGGTGGGCCTCGGTGGCTCGATCGTCTGGCCGCTGCATGATTGGCTACAGCAACATCACGCACGCTTCATGCCGTACACCGAAGCACGTCAATTGCTGCGCGATCCGGCTGGTCGCATCATCGGAGTGAAGCTTCTGGAGTTACCCGAGGGAACCCAGCGAGACGATTTCATACGTGCTCAACGAAGTGCGAATCGTTGGTACACCCTCATTCCGCCCATTCTTCCGGGCGCCAAATATTTACTGCGCTTTGCGGTCAAACAATTACGCAAAGCCGCCGAACTCGAGGCGACCCAGCGAGTGCCTCGTTACATTCGCGCACGCCGCGGAGTGTGTCTCGCAGCAGGCGGATTTGTTTTTAACAGAAAGATGCTTGCCCATCATGCACCGCGCTATCGTCACGGTTATCCACTCGGGACGCCAGGTGACGATGGCAGCGGCATCCACCTTGGCTTATCGGCCGGAGGCAAAACGGATCGCCTTCACAACGTCTCAGCATGGCGCTTCATCAATCCACCTAAAGCGTGGGCTCAAGCACTCGTGGTTAATACAGCCGGAGAACGCATCGCCAATGAAATGTCCTACGGAGCAACGCTGGGATACGAGCTTGCCGAGAATCACGATGGGCGCGGATGGCTGATATTAGATACGGCATTGGTTCGACAAACGCGCCAGCAAATCTCTGGTGGCCAAGTCCTCGCCTTCCAACGAGATCTGGCCCGCTTGAACTTAACTTTCGGGCGTAAGAAGGCTACGAGCCTCGAAACCCTAGCTCATAAAGCAGGCATTGACGCACAGGGTCTCGCCAGAACGGTCGCCACCTACAATCGCATTGCCGCCGGAGATCTTGACGATCCGTTCGGCAAGTCGGCGACCGACTGCGCGAGGCTAGACGAGCCACCGTACTATGCGATCGATGTAGGTCTAGCCGCGAAACTGCTGCCCTGCCCAACGTTGACGCTGGGCGGACTCGTCGTCGAGGAATCGAGCGGACTCGTGCTCGACCAGCATCGACGACCCATCCCCGGGCTTTATGCCGCGGGTCGCAACGCGGTTGGTATCAGTTCAGGCTTGTATGTGTCTGGATTATCCATTGCCGATGGGATTTTCTCAGGTCGTCGCGCGGGATTACACGCAGCGCGAGGCATCACTTGGAGCAAGCAGTTACATGACGCAAAGTAATACTTGGGTTCGCGGCGGAGCTGTCTTTCTTTTAGCCGCAAGTGTCGCCTCGTCGATCGGCGGACTTCCATTCAACACCTTGCCCATTTTGCTAGGCGCTTTTGCTGATGCTGATGGCTTAAGTGCAGCAACGCTCGGCACACTCGGCAGCGCATGTACCGGCGGATATCTGATCAGCACCTTATTGGGCCCGCTCTGGGTTGATCGCATTCCGTGGCGCTTTGCGACTCTATTCGCATCGATACTCACCGCCACGGCACTACTCTGGAGTGGAACCTCAACCGCAACTCCTTATTTGCCGCTTGCCGTTTTTGGCTTTGCGGCTGGACTCATGCACTCGCTCGGCATGCGCATGGTTGGGGAAGTGGCGAACAAGGAGCGTGCTTTCGGTGTTCGCCTACTAACCGAATTGATCATTGTCGCCACGTTACTGTATTTCTTGCCTTCGCTGATCGCCTCTCAATCATTGATCGGCGGAATGTCATTGCTCGCGGTAGCCGTGCTCGTCATGGCGATTTCTGCTGGATTCATACCAAAGGGCGCCGTTGTTCCGAGCCACGCTGAACCAGCGAATAATATTGAATTGCCATCGACTGGAATCTCTAGGGCTGCCTGGGTGGCGTTGTCGATATTCGTGCTGTTCGCTTGCGGACAGGTGGCGCTGTGGGTCTTCATCGAACGCATCGGTAGAAGTATCGATGTGAGCGCCAACGAACTTGGCCTCGTGTTCGCCGTGCTGAAAGTCGTTGGAGGCCTCAGCGCTGCGGCGGTCGCACTACTTGGCGATCGTCTAGGCAATCGCTGGCCGCACCTTTTGGTGCTCCTGTTCATCACACTCGGTGTCGTGATGCTGGCGTTTCCCAGAGACTTCTGGATCTACGCTTCTGGAGCATGGATTTGGGAAGGTGCGTTCACCATAGGCTGCGTTTATCAGACCGCGGCGATCGCCAAACTCGATACGAGCAATCGCCTCGTCGTGCTCGTCCCGGCTGCATTCGCGATCAGCGCATTCATCGGACCGGAGTTGGCTGGACGTCTCGCAGAATCCGGGGGGTTCGCTCCCCTGTTCTGGCTAGCCATCGGCTGCGCAGCTATACCGGCCGTGGCATTTTGGATACTAGGTAAACCGCGTACATGAGCGAGCATAGCGGCTCGTCGGGGCCCGCGGGTCCGATCGGTTTTGAAACTCGAAATCCCGACTTTGGGAAAGGCGCTCTACGCAGACGGGTTCGCCTGGTAGCTCAGGGAGATGACGTCTTGGCAGGAGTCGAAGATGCCTATCACTCCTTTCGACTCAAACTGAGTCACGACGGTGATCGAATTACCCAGTTGATCCCTCGCTACTTGCGCGTACCGTTGACCACCTGCGTGACCGCGACCGCGCCACTACAAAGATTGGTCGGCACACCGTTAGCCACCGGTTGGCGTAGTCTCGCGGCAAGCGAAAGCCCCCTAGCGCATTGCACCCATCTGTACGACCTCACCGTGCTCGCCATGGCTCATGCCACGCGCGGTGGATCGCGTACTTACGATGTTGTCGTCCCCGACGAGCACGCAGGCGCGGTCTGGACCACGCTCAGCCGTGACGGCGAACTTGTTTTTCGCTGGCAGACACTTAACTCAACGATACTGGCACCATCTGAACTGGCCGGCAAACCGTTGCTGCGTGGGTTCTCGCGATGGGCAACTCGATACTTCTCTGGAGACGATCTCGAAGCCGCCTTGGTACTACATAAGGGTTATTTCGTCAGTCGTGCTCGCGAGTGGGATGTCGAGGCAGGCGCCGATAAGCCTGTCGCGCATCACACCATGATGCGCGGAGCCTGCCACAGCTATTCGGAACCGCAAATCTCGATAGCGATTCGGCAACGCGGTATGACCATCGATACGAGCGACCCTCACGTGCCATTACTCACCGACCTCGACGAGAGCATCCACTCATGAAGAAACTCTTTGACTTTACTGAACGCACCGTACTGGTCACGGGTGCCGGTCAAGGCATGGGACTCGGTATTGCCAACGCACTCGCATCCCTTGGCGCTCGGGTGCTCATCAACGACTTCTATGCGGAGCGCGCCGAGTCAGCTGCCGCCAGCTTGCGCCAGCGTGGCCTGCAAGCAATTGCAGCGCCTGGCGACATCACAGCCGCCGAGACCCCTGCTCAACTCGTCGAATTGGCCCGTGTCACTTACGGCGACATCGATACTCTAGTCAATAACGCAGGCGTTCCAGTCGGGATGTCAACCTCTCTGCGCACTTTTGAACATCTTGGTGCAGCTGACTTCGAACGACAACTGGACCTCAACTTCCGCGCCGTCATTAATCTTTGCCGAGCGGTCTTACCAGCAATGAGATCGAAAAACTTTGGACGCATCATCACCATTTCCTCGGAGTCCTGGCGCCTCGGTCAAAGCCTGGGACTGACCGACTACGCAGCCGCCAAAGCCGCAACCATCGGGTTCATGCGCAACCTCTGCAAGGAAGTGGGTCCCGATGGTGTCACTGTTAACATCTTGTCGCTGGGCGCGATGAATAACTATGGCTACGATGAGATAGCGCGCAAAGTTACCGCTGTAGGTCGTGCAGGAACGCCAGAGGATGTCGGAGCAGCCGTTGCCTACCTTGCCTCGAGCGAAGCCTCATGGATGACTGGGCAAATGATTCCGCTCAACGGCGGCTCGACGACTTGCTGACGCTAGCGCGTCGCGTGCAATGCGGCGAGATAGCCAAAGGTCATCCCGGGCCCTAAAGTGGCTCCAGCCGCCGGATAACTCTTACCCATCGGTGACGCTGCGCAATTACCAACGGCATACAAACCCTCGAGCGAAGCGCCGCTCTCGTCGATAACCTGCCCATTTTCGTCAGTCACCATGCCACCGTTGGTGCCGATGTCACACGGCTGAATCGGAATGGCATAGAACGGCGCTTTCAATAGAGGCGCTAGGCAACTATTCGGCGTGACCGCAGGATCACCGTAATACCGATCGTACAACCCATCGCCACGCCCAAAGTCCACATCGACACCTGTCTCAGCATGGCGATTGAATCGATTTACGGTCGCGACCAAATTTTCTTTGGGTACACCAATAGCCTCGGCCAGCTCGCCGACACTACCCGCTGAACGCAATATAGCGCGCATGCTCGGCCGAATACTTCGATCGAAACTCGGTGGCCCCGGGAAGATCGGACCAAGGGCATACTTGCCCCGATAGCGCGCGTCAAAGATGAACCAGCTCGGTACCGTCCCGCCGTCTGCGGCACGATGGCCGTGGGCCATCAGGCCACCGGTCACATGATAGGACGCCGCTTCGTTGCAAAATCGCTGCCCAGCGCCATCGACCATGATCGAACCAGGCAGCGAACGCTCGACAAACATCGGTCGTGCACGATCTTCATCGGCGAGTTTATAGCCGGGTGCCCACCACGCAGAATCCATATTGGCGGTGCGAGCACCGACCTGCATCGCCGCAATCGTCGCAAGACCCGTATTGAACGGATTGCCCGCCGACCACGCTGGTGTGGTGGGACCGGGTAGATACTTCGCCCGCATCTCCGCGTTTCGCTCGAAACCACCCGCTGCCAAGATGACGCCTTGACGAGCACGAATTCGCTGCGGTGTGCCGTTGTTCAGCACCCAAGCACCGACGATTCTTCCACCCTCACGACAAAGCTCGACCAACTCGGTGGATAGTTGCAGCGGCACTTTGCGCTTCTTTAATGACCAACGCAGACGAGCCACCAATGCGCCCCCGCCCGTCAGTCGCCGATCCCGAGTGGTCTTCCATCGCTGCTTGACGTCAAGATAATACTTGGCCGCAATCTTCAAAAATATTTGCTTCGCACCCTTGGACTGGGTGATGAGGGGATGCGCCTCGCGTGCCGTCCAGTTGATACGACCAAATGCGGTCGTACCCACATGCGGTGGTTGTAACGACTCGAACTCACCACCGAGCACATCGCAGTCGATGGGTAACGCCTGACAACTGCGATAGCCAGGTTTCCCTCCGGGCAACTCAGGGTGATAGTCACAATATTTTTCGAGCGTCTCAAATTTGACGTCGGTCTTCTCGTCGAGATAGCGAAACATGCGCGGCGCGTTGGCGACAAACGCACGAATTTTCTCTGCCGAGGAGAACTCACCCGCCAAGGCCTGAATGTATTGCTCGGCGTCGGCCTCGCTATCAACTCCTCCAGCGGGCGCTATTAGATGGTTGTTCGGAATCCAAATGGTGCCGCCCGATGTCGCAGAGGTGCCGCCGAACAAATGGCCTCGCTCAATGATCAATACTTTGGAGCCCTGATCTGCGGCTGTCAGTGCGGCAGTCAATCCGCTCGCACCACTGCCGACGACGAGAACATCGGTAGTCAATTCCGGCAATGCAGTTGGTTGCACGCGTCACCCCTCAACAAAAACGAATGCTGGCTGAACCCACGTGGTCCAAATCCATATGAAAGACATCCCCTGGCGAAGCGGTTTCCAAAGGCACGAGCGAACCGGAGAGAATGATGTCACCCGGATCTAACGTAACACCATAGACACCCAGCGTATTGGCTAGCCAAGCGACGGCCGCGAGCGGCGAACCCTGCACGGCTGAGCCGAACCCGCGCGATAACGGTTGACCATTTTTGGTTACCCGCACTTCCATACTCGCTAAGTCGAGCCCGATCGGCGACACACGCTCATCTCCGAGCACGAATAAGCCGCAAGACGCATTGTCGGCCACGGTATCAACTATTCGGATATTCCACCGATCGATTCGGGAGTCGACGATTTCAAAACACGGCGCAATGCTCTCGGTCGCATTGAGAACATCTAACTCTGTGATTCCTGGCCCACGTAACGAAGACGAGAGGATCAAAGCAATCTCCGCCTCCGCCTTTGGCTGGATCATCTGCGTGGCGATATCGATCGTACCGCCGTTCGCCACCTGCATACGATCAGTGAGAAAGCCAAAGTCTGGCTGATGCACACCAAGCATGTCCTGCACCGCCTTGCTGGTGACACCAATTTTTTTACCGATCACTCGCTCGCCCGATGCGAGGCGACTCTCTAAGAATCCCAATGAGATCGCGTAAGCGTCATCGATCTCGAGCCAAGGATGCTGTTCTCGCAGCGGCGGCACCGTAACCCGGCTGCACCATGCCGCGTGCAACTGCGCCGCGAGGCGCTCGCAAACCGCTCGGCGCGCAGATACGTCAGGCGGCGAGGAAGTCGATGACATGACGATTAAACTCATGCGAACGTTCGATCATGACCCAATGGCCGACCTGTGAGTAAATGATCATCTGACTGTGCGGGCACTGCGCCGTAATTTTCAGCGCACCCGATGCTGGGCAAAACTGATCTTCGACACCCCAGAACCCCAAGATCGGCATCGTGAGCTCTGGGAGACGCGGCGTCAGGTCAGGAATCCGCATTCGCCCTAATACGTCTTTCGGCATCAGTTGCAGAATCGCGAACCGCTCTGCAACCAGATCGTCGGTCACGTGCACCGGATCGAAAGACAACATCTGCAAAATACCGCGAAGCCACTTCGGGTTAATTTCACCACCAACAAATCCGGAGACCATTTTTTGAATGCCGGGCATCGCGAAATAAGTCTCTGTCGACTCGATGCCACCGCAGCCCATCACAACCAACTTCTCGACCATACCGACTCGAGCGAGGCAGATACCAATCGCGACGGCTCCACCCAAAGAATTTCCGACCAAGACGCATCGATCGACCTTCAAAGCGTCGAGCAACTCCAGCGTAGTCGTGACAAATAAGTCGAGGGTGTAATCGAGACCCGTGGGCTTTGATGAATAGCCGAAGCCAATCAGGTCAGGGACGATAACCCGATGCCCAGCGGCATGCAGCGCCTCGATATTGTGGCGAAAGTTGCTCCATCCGTTCGCACCCGGTCCACTACCCTGCAGCATCACGATGGTTCGGCCGTTAGCCACTTCACCCGTATCGTGAAAGTGCAGCTCGTAACCGCTCGGCAAGCGAAGCGAGCGACCACTCGGCGGACCGCCGGTCACCACCGGCTCGCCTAGGCTCAAGGCTCCCATACCCCCTCCGTTCGCAAGTTTGACTCGGTCGAAAGATAGAGATTTTCCGGCGACACGGCAAACTGGCTTCGTAAACTTGCACCTTCGACCCTCCTCTTTCAGTAGCCGATCGATGCCAAAAACGTCAAAACTCGTAAAATTGGCTCGCGTATTTTACGCAATTGCTTGCGCCGCCCATCGGCAAGCGCTAGCATCGATCTGAAAACATTCGCACACCGAGGGTTCCATCATGGCCACTGCCGTTGCCCACGTCCTCGACGAACACATCCCGACCCGAGACGAGTTAGTCCGCCGTGCGCGCGCCATGCTGCCCGCGCTCAAGGCGCGCCAGAGCGAGGCCTACGCCGCGCGCCGACTGTCGCCAGAGACCATGCGTGACATGGTCGATGCCGGCTTTTTCCGGATTTTGCAGCCCAAGCGCTATGGCGGCTTCGAAATGGACCCGCAGGTCTTCTTTGATGTCCAAATGACCATCGCAGAAGCCTGCATGTCGAGCGCATGGGTGCTCGGCGTGGTGGGATGCCACCCCTACCAACTCGCTCTGTTCGACGATCGGGCGCAGCAAGAAGTGTGGGGTAAGAACCCGGACACCCTGGTCAGCTCGTCTTATCAACCGGTTGGCAAAGTCGAAGTGGTCGAAGGCGGCTTCCGTCTGTCGGGTCGCTGGGGCTTCTCGAGTGGCAGCGAGTATTGCGACTGGGTTCTGCTCGGCTCGCTAATTTTCAGCCCCGAGGGCGGCCCACCGGAGATGAGAACCTTCTTGGTTCCCCGGAAGGACTACCAGATCCTCGATAACTGGCACACCTTCGGACTACAAGCCACCGGCAGCCAAGACATCGTGGTCGAGAATGCGTTCGTTCCCGATTACCGAACGCACAAAGCGGTTGACGGCTTCATGTGTCGCAACCCCGGGCAAGCGGTTAACGAAGGACCGTTGTATCGACTTCCATGGGCGCAAGTCTTCGTGCGCTCCGTATCAACGGCTGCCATCGGCTCGACACAAGGTGCGCTGAATGCGTTCGTCGATATCGCCAAAAAGCGGGTCTCGACCAACACGGGTAAGGCTACACGGCAAGATTCAAACTCGATCTTGGCGGTCGCCAAAACTCAATCAGCTATCGACGAGATGAAAGCGGTTCTCTACCGCAACTTCGATGAAATGATGGGCGCGATGCGCAACGGCGACGAGCTCAGCATGGAGCAACGTATCCGCTACCGCTATCAATCGTCACAAATCGTCCGACGTTGTGCCGACTTGATCGACGAGCTGATGCCACTGCTCGGTGGTCGAGCCATCTACACAGATAGCCCGATCGTTCGCTACTGGTTGGATGCGAATGCCGCACGCGCCCATGTTGCAAACGATCCGGCTTTGGTTGGCATGTCTCTCGGCAACCTGTACCTTGGCGAGCAACCGCAAGAGTTCTTTGTCTAAGACCATGGCGACCACAGCGGACTACAAGATCGGCCCACACACCTTCCCGCGCGGCTGGTTCATGGTGGCGATCTCGAGCGAAGTCACGGATCAACCGCAGGGTGTTCGCTATTTTGGCCGGGACTTTGCGCTGTATCGCGGCAAAAGCGGTCGCGTCGTGCTATTGGATGCGTACTGCCCCCACATGGGTACTCATCTGGCGAAGAACAAAACCTCCTATACGGCCCGCGATGGCCATGTCGAGGGGGACGATATTCGCTGCCCCTATCACGCTTGGCGTTTCGGACCGGACGGCAAGTGCAATCAGATCCCTTACTACGATGGCAATATTCCCAAAGCTGCCAGTGTCAAAAGCTGGCCAGTTCAAGAGCGTGCGGGAGTGGTGTTCGTATGGTTCGATCCAGAGGATGGTGAACCGGACTTCGATCTACCACCGTTCGAGGAGTATGGTCAGCCGAATTGGATTTCTTGGAACATCGATAAACTCGGCGTGATGGCATGTCATCCGCAAGAAATCATTGACAACATTGCAGACCTGCCCCACCTCGGACCGATTCATGGCTCAACAGTGGAATTCTTTGAAAATGAATTCCGCGGTCACAAGGCCATCCAGCGGCAGGCGGGTGGCCATCGAACACTCGTCGCCGGCCCCGGTGATAAGCTGTACACGGATACCGTCTACCACGGACCGGGGATTCTGGTTTCTCATTTGACCGGCATGTTCGAGACGGTCCTCCTGATCGCGCACACACCCGTGGACGATGGCGTGATCGAGGTGTGGCATGGCTTGCTCGTCAAGACGGCGAACGCGGCGCCCTCCGATGCCGATCGCGAAGCGGCTCGCGGCTTCAATGAATCCAGCCGTCTCGCGTTTCTGCAAGACTTCGAAATTTGGGGCAATAAGCGTCCTGCCTTGAACATCATGCAAATACCAACCGACGGCCCGTTCCACAAGGCGCGAATTTGGTACAAGCAGTTTTATCACCCCCGCAGTGAGGCGCGTCGCCTAATCGCGCCGATCGAGGGAGTACACATCGTGCCGGGCACGCCCGGATGGCCGCTACAACGCGTCTCCTAAGAAAGTTGTGCGGTAGCGAGTTTCTTAGCGGTGGAATAGTCAGGTTTGCCGGTATTAGTACGCGGCACCTCGGCCACGAAGGCGACCACACGGGGCACTTTGTAACCTGCCACTAACTGTCGGCAGTGC
This sequence comes from Steroidobacteraceae bacterium, assembly GCA_049455235.1. GTDB lineage: Bacteria > Pseudomonadota > Gammaproteobacteria > Steroidobacterales > Steroidobacteraceae > UBA964. Next base: position 900 of record JBMTZD010000056.1, on the reverse strand, counting down.
TGCTTCAAGACTTCCGCATCTAAGCTCATATCGGCACGGGCGGACACCACTGCGACCACCCGTTCGCCCCATCTCTCGTCTGGTAGTCCGATCACCAAAGCATCGACGACCCCGGGGTGGCGTGTTAGCGCTTGTTCAACCTCTTCTGGAAATACCTTTTCACCACCGGTGTTGATGCAGGTCGAACCTCGACCGAGCACTGTCACTGAACCGTCACTCTCCAACCGCGCCGAGTCGCCAGTGAGCGATAGCCGCATCCCATCAAGTTCGATGAATGTGCGAGCGGTCGCAGCAGGGTCGCCGAAGTAGCCGACCGGTAGCGGACCGCTCCGCGCCAAAATACCCACCTCACCCACTCTCGCCATGCGACTTCCGTCGACGACGACATGGATATCTTTTCGCGGTGCAAAACACATTAGACCCTCACCGCTCGGCCTGCTCGCACCAGGACCCAGCGTGCCGGACTCCGTCGACCCTAACGAACTCGCAGTCACAACCGATGGCAACGCAGATCGCAAAGACTCTTGCACACCCTCGGAGAACACAGCACCACCGGAGCCGATATAACGTAGGGCCGACAAGGCCCACCGACCGGGTTGCGCATGCAACACATCCGCCAAAGGCCGACCCATGCCGTCGCCGACGATCACCAACATATTGACGCCCTCTTGCTCGCACAGGCTGAAGACATCGGCTGGATCGAAGCTGCGGGTCACCTGCAAGACCAGCGTGTGGCCTGCGAAGAGCGAGGCCAAAGCGGCCCACAGCGCAGCACCATGCATGAGCGGCGCCACGGGAAACATGACCAGATGCGGCGATTCACGAACGCGATCGATCAGCTCGATGGGTTGGTTGATCGCGCCGTGGCGCGAGAAAAACCCACCGCCGCCGAGGGACGCC
>JBMTZD010000055.1:0-13162 GCA_049455235.1 Steroidobacteraceae bacterium | reverse complement strand
TCGGCAACCTGATCAACAAAGATTGGGGTCAGATCAAGGAAGTGGGCTTCCCGGGTGGCTTCGGCGTGGTTCGCTTCGCCGGCATCGACCCGACCACGAAGAAGTATCGCTACGACTTCCGCACGACGGATATCCGCGATCTCACGCTGCGTGATAACCGCGGCGAGTCGCGCTGGGCGATGCAGGTTGGCGTCAAGTTCAAGTTCTGACGCTGACTGCCAACTCTGGCAAAGTAACGGGGCGCCTTCGGGTGCCCCGTTTTTTTTGGCTGGTCGTTTTGTCGGAGTCCATCCGCCATGTACATGTCTCGTCGCACCCTCGCCCTCGCTAGCCAGTTAGTCATTGCCGTCATCGCCTGCGCGCCCTTGAGCGTCGTCGCCGAAGAGGTTCAAAGCTCGCCGACGATCCGCATCGCGACCTACAACATCAGTTTGTATCGCAACACCGAGGGCGGGCTACGTCGTGATCTCGAACGAGGCGACGATCCGCAAATTCAAGGTATCTCGGCTGTTTTGCAAACGGTTCGCCCGGATATCGTTTTACTAAATGAATTCGATTACGACCCTGCCTCGCCGGCGCTACTACTGCAGAATTACCTTGGCCGCTCACAAAGCGGCGGCAAGCCACTCGAGTATCCACACCACTTCATCGCCCCGTCTAATACAGGCGTACCCTCAGGAGTTGATCTCGATCGTAACGGGCGTATCGAAGGCGGTAACGATGCGCTTGGTTTCGGACGCTTCCCGGGTCAGTACGGCATGCTGGTCCTGTCGCGCTTCCCGATCGACTCAAAGGCGTCACGCAGCTTCAAAGATTTTTTGTGGCGCAACATGCCGAACAATCTGATTCCAACCGACTGGTATTCGGCGGACGCTCTTGCCGTTTTACCGCTCTCCTCCAAGAGTCACTGGGATGTCGTGATCGATCTACCACGTGGCGATGAAAAAAAGTCGTATCGCGTACACCTGCTCGCCAGTCATCCCACACCGCCGGGTTTCGACGGCCCCGAAGACCGAAACGGCCGGCGCAACCACGACGAGATTCGACTGTGGGCAGACTACATCAGCAATGACGCACGCTCTGCTTATTTGATCGACGACACCGGACAGCGCGGCGGTATCGCGAGCGACGCTTCCTTCGTCATCGCCGGCGATCTCAATGCCGACCCAATCGATGGTGGAAGCGTCCCCGGCGCGATCGCACAGCTGCTAGATCATCCTCGCGTACACCGTGACGTCGCACGCGGTGCCTTCACACCGCGCAGCGCGGGCGGTGTCACAGCGGCGCGCCAGCAAGGCGGACCGAATCTCACTCATCGCGGAGACCCCGCATTCGACACGGGCGATTTTGACGATCGTCCGGGATCGGTGGGCAACCTACGCGTCGATTACGTCCTGCCGTCATCCGACATGACAGTGTGTGCTTCAGGCGTGTTTTGGCCCGAGGTGGAGGCAGGCCCGGCGATGGCGTCAGATCATCGCCTAGTCTGGATCGATGTGGCGCTGCCGGGTCAGCGCTGCCCTTCGGTCTCGAGCAGCCCGTAACGTCGCTCGGTCGTCGCCATCGCGCATTGCGTTGCCGTCATCGATGGCGTACACACCCCACCGAGTAGCGCTCGCTCCCAAGATCCGTAAATAGGATTGGGCAGCAAGAACCAGCGGCGACCAAAGAAATAAGAAAGCTCCTCGCGGCGCTTGGCATAGTCGGCGCGCGGTATGAAATCGTTCAAATCGTCGCCGAATAAAGCGATCACCCGATAGCGCGCAGCCACCCAAGCACGACGCGACGTCTTATCAGAGGTGCGCCACTCAGGCTCAGATCCCCGTAGCATCAATGCATCGGAATAATCGGCATCTGGCAAACCGAGACGCTGCAAATTCTGACGAGTTGCCGTCTTCGCCGGGCAGGGATCATCCGTCACTGAAGAAGGCGCGCAACCGCGATTGGTGATGTAGAAAATGCGATGCCCTGCGCGCGACGCGGCTTGTAAAAATGCGACCGCCCCTGGAACAGCCGTCGCCGCAGCCTCCTGCATCCACGCCTGCCACGTTGCCTCGTCGTACTCGGCACCGGCGCGAATCTGTCGTGCTTGGTAGTAGCTGTTATCGAGAATGGTCTCATCGAGATCGACGATGATGGCCGTGTTGAGTTTTCCCCACGCGCTCGGATCACCCGCCTGCTCCACCGCAGCGGAACCTGGCTCACTCGCCAACGCTGGCAAGCGCTCGGTCGCAAGTCGAAATACCGATTCGGTCGCGATTCGATATTCCTCGGCACGCTGTATCCAAAGTGTCGCCGAGACCTGCTCACGCGCGATCGTGGGTAGTGCAGGCGCATCGGGCGCAGCACCGGCCACGATGGAGACGGACCCTAAGATCAGCAGCATGACCTGCTGTAAATAAGCTTTGGCGTTCATGGCCTAATGATGACATGTACACTCGCAGCATGCTCATCGACCACATTCGAACCATTCCCGACTATCCGAAGCCGGGTATTCAATTTCGCGACATCACCACCTTGCTAGCCGATCCTACGGCCTATCGCGAGACGATCGATCAGCTGGCAGCGCCGTTTCTCGATGTCGGTATCGATCGCGTAATCGGAATCGAAGCACGCGGCTTCATTTTAGGTGGCGCGCTAGCCGATCGTCTGCATGCCGGGTTTGTTCCCGTACGCAAGAAAGGCAAGCTTCCCCACGAGACCCTGCGAGTCGCGTATGCACTCGAATACGGCACCGACGAGATTGAGATTCATCGCGATGCACTCGCTCATGGTGAGCGCGTATTGCTCGTCGACGATCTGATCGCCACGGGTGGCACCGCTCTGGCAGCGGTTCAATTGGTCGAAACACTGGGCGCAACGATCGTCGCGGCCGCTTTTGTGATTGACCTACCCGAGCTCGGTGGTTCTCAAAAACTTCGATCGCGAGGCGTCGACATCCACACGCTCTTGTCCTTTGCTGGACACTGATCTCAGCGAAACACCCAGATGATCGCGGCAACGAGTAACACGATGATCCACGAGCCGATGATCATCGTGTGATCCTTCCGAGCGGCGAGCTCTACCACCTCGGCGTCGACAACGGACTCTCGGCCCTCTGCTCGAAACGCCAACATCGGCAAGATCGTCAATGCGAAGACGAGCCTGCGGTTTCGAGAAAGTGCCAATCCCAGTACCCGAAACGCGTCATTACAGCGAATGTCAGCGCGAGTAGATGGCCGACGAACATCGACGCAACCACAAGGCGCGGTCGATAGTTCGATATCAGCGTGATCGTGAGCACTGCTGCTACGACGGGCGGCACAGCAATCGCGAACATCTGCTGTAAATATGAGAACAGCCCTGGGAAGTTTTGAATGGCCGGAGCCCAAAGCATCGCGACCAACAGCAACCCAGCGGTGATCCACCGAGAATTCGCAACCAGAGAGCCTGGCGAACGTTCGCGACTTTGATCCATTTCCATGAAGTCGTAGGAGATCATCGCCGCCGATGCGTTGATCGTGCTATCGACCGTCGACATGATGGCTGCCATGACGCCCACAATGGCGAGCCCGCGCAATCCGTCCGGCAAAAAGTTGGCGATCAACGCGGGGAATACCTCATCAGCGCGCTGCAGATCCGGAAGTAGCACCACTGCCAAAGCGCCCGGCAAGACCATGAGAAAGAGCGGCGTCAACTTGAGCGCGGCGCCTAGCAAAGCACCACGCTGCGCCGCACGTAAATCTCGTGCGGCAAAAAAACGCTGCGCGATGTAGTGATTCATCGCCCAGTAGTAGAGGCCCAGAATGGGAACACCGGTCAGCAGTCCTGTCCACGGCATATCAGCATCATCAGCAGGTCGAATGACCGAAAGTCGATCTGCCGGCAATGCACTCATGATGCGATCGATCGAGAAATCAAACTCGCGATAGACCCCGAAGGCGATGAAAGCGGCGCTCAAGAGCAGAATCAATGCCTGAAGAACGTCCGTCAGCATCACCGCTCTCAAGCCGCCGACGATCGTGTAAACACCGGCGAATAAAGTCAGCGCGAGTACGATCGGGACCAACTCCCAATGTGGGAAGAAAAACTGGATGACGATCGCACCAGCAAACAAACTGCCAGCCGTATCGACGAAAATGCTCAAAATAATCATGATCCCAGCGACGTATCGCTTGGCGAGCGGCCCCAATGCCTCGCCGATATACTCCGGAACAGTCCTGCGCGCGCGCTTGACGTAATGCGGTACCAATACGAATGCCGCAACCAGTAACACGAGCGCCGCCATCCACTCGTAATTGACGACGGCGATGCCAGATCCATAGGCCGCACCCGCCAGACCAACGAGTGTCGTCGATGAGATATTCGAGGCAAAGAGCGACAATCCGATGACGCCGAATCCAAAGCTGCGCCCGGCCAGAAAAAGATCATCCGGGCTTTCGGTTCGTCTTGCCGCCCAGTACCCGATGACGCCGATCACAAGGACATAGACACCGATCGCGATATAGTCGAGTAGTGTCATTTCTTCGGCGCTCGCAAGCCAAGTCGATCGAGCATCTCCGTCGTCCAGAGTGCGATGCTATTGCGACTGATACGACGATACATTTCATGCGCCCGACGTCGAATATCGTCAGCTGGCATCGATAGCGCTCGATCGATTGCCGTATCCATACTCCGCGTCGAATAGGGATTGCAGTGCAACGCTTCGTCCATCTCAACGACACAACCAGCAAAGTCCGACAAAATCAGCACACCGCCCTCTCCGCCCTTGGAGAGGACAAACTCCTTAGCGACGAGATTCAGGCCATCGCGCAAGGGTGTGATCCAGCAGATATCCGCAGCTCGATACCACGCGACGAGATCCTCGAGCCCGATCGGCTGCGTGAAGAGCAACACGGGCGACCACGATAGCGTGGAATACTGCCCGTTGATGGCACCCACTCGTTGCTCGATCTCGCGCTGCACATCCTCGTAAACGTCGATGTCGTTCGCAGGCGCGACACTCGTCACACAAAGTTTGATATGACCGCGCAGCTCCGGTCGCCGCTGCAGGAGTCGCTCGTAGGCGGCCAGCATTTCTCCGGTGCCCTTCGTATAGTCGACCCGCCCGACCGAGAACAGCACCGTGTCGACAGCGAGCTCACTGCGGATCCGCTCGACTCTCCGTTGTGTCGATGCGAGTTCGCGGATCCGCCTGAACAAGGGCGTATTGATACCAAGTGGGATCGAGTCGATCGCGATACGACGCCCATCGAACGCCAACTCATCGACCATTTGCGGCTCATGTAGAACGCTACCCACCTGCGCCATCCATTCCGCTACCTGAATTCGTGATGTCACCTTTGCACCGCTCAAACCACGTGCACACGACATGAAATTCTGAGCGTAACGCGGGATGTGAAACCCCACTCGGTCGCAGGCGAGCAAGCTCTCTAAGATCTCAGCGCGCCAGGGCAAGATGCCAAAGATATCGGGCGGTGGAAACGGCGTGTGCAGAAAGAACGCGATACGCAAATCGGGACGGCGTTGGCGCAACATCCCAGGGACGAGCCAGAGGTTGTAGTCGTGCACCCAAACGACAGCGCCATGCTCAGCGCAGGCACAGACACCATCGGCGAAAATGCGGTTGACCTCTCGAAATGTTTCCCACTCGGCCGCGTCGTAATCGAATCGCTCGGGAAACGAATGCAAAATGGGCCAGAGAGCTGCCTTCGAGGTGACGTAGTAAAACGACTTCACCTGCCTTTCGGTTAGTCCCACCCGCTGAACCGATAGCGCCCCCTCTGGCGTAGGGACCGTCATCTTTTCGTACACGGCGCCGCGATCTTCTTCGGAGCATCGGCTCCAAGCGACCCAAACAGCTTGTGAAGGATCACTCAAACTGCGGCAAGCACCTCGCAAACTCGGAATGATGCCGTTCGGGCTTTTGTGCTCGCGAAACTCGACGCCATTGGCGCCTTTGACCTCATCGTAGGGCTGGCGGTGATAAACGATTATGAGTTGCGACATATCAATGGACCCACCCTAGTTGCTCCAATCGCTCCCATATGCCCGCCGCACCGTGCCCATCTGAGTAAACGGCGCGATCGTTCACCGCAAAATGACTGCGCAACTCGGGATCGGCATTACCGACCGCGAGTGCATGCACACCGAGCTCTTTCCCAGACAGGGACAACATGGACAGATCGTTCAGCGTATCGCCCGCAACCAACACTTTTTCGGGATCGAGTCGCCACAGTTCGAGCAGATATCGGACCGCAAAGCCTTTGTTGACATTGCGGGGTAAGACATCGAAATAGCAGCCCCCCGAAATCAACGCATCTAACTCGAGCTTGCGAACGCGCTGCGCCGCGAGCTCCGCCGTACGCCGCTTGGAATAAACGAACGAACATCGATACGGGCCGGTACCCGTCTGCAACTGCAGCCCCTCGAGCGCGCGAAGCTGGGGCAAAACTCGTGACTGAGCACCAGCCCAACGTCGAGCGACGAGCTCGTCGAACTGCGAGGACAGTGTCTGCCCGCGCGAATCCCACAAGCCGGTGCCAACATCACCGATGATGGCGCTTGGCACGGGCAACTTCCCAGCGCGTACCGAAGGATAAATCTTGGCCAATGAACGCCCCGAGCAATAGACGAGCCCGATATCGCGCTCGTCTGCGCCAAACAAAGCGTTCAGGCGTTCTTGAGACTCCGCGGGTCCGCCGAGAAACGTGCCGTCGAGATCGGCGATAAGCCAATATTTGAATCGGCGGCGCGCTCTCACGTCTGCCCTTGAAAGACAGTCAGATGCGGGAAGGGGATTTCGATACCATCAGCGTCGAATCGTAGCTTCACGCGCCGCAAAAACTCGCGCCGAATCGCCCACTGCTGCAAGGGACGAACGCGAAAGCGGCCGCGGATGATCACCGCCGAGTCACCGAGACTCTCGACACCCGCAAGCTCGAAGGGCTCGAGTATGCGCTCACCGAGCATCGAGTCATCGCAAAGCATCTGCGCCTCTTCCTTGATGACCTCCATCACCTTGTCGACGTTTTCACGATACGCAATGCCGATATCGACGACCGCATACGCATGACCACGACTCATGTTGGTCACCGTCGTGACGAGCCCATTCGGAATGTAGTGAACCGAACCCTCGTAATCGCGAAGTTGGACGTATCGTAATGTGACGTCTTCGACAACTCCTGTCTTATCGACGATCGTGACGATGTCACCCTTGGCGATTTGATTTTCCAGTAACAAAAAGATGCCGTTGAAGTAATCGCGCACCAGCGTTTGCGCGCCAAATCCGACCGCAATACCCACAACACCTGCCGCGCCCAAAATCGGCGCGATCGATATTCCAAACTGGTTGAGGATCAGCAAGAAGGCGATCAAGATGATCGCCACCGAAATGACATAGCGCAGAACTCGTCCCAGCGTCTCGGCACGGCGAGCCTGCTCCGGATCCGTCAACTTCGCCGTGATTCGAGTGCGCAACGAAATGACGGTGCGATTCGCGAACCAGTAAGCAAAGGTCGCCACCGAAACTATCGCACCAACTCGGAGCAACGAAGAAAGTGCTGCATCGCCCGACAGAGCGCCGAGCCCGTTTTCGATCAGGGCTAACATTTTTTTGAGATCCGCTATTACAGCGGTGAGCGCCTTCAAAAGAAGGCTGCATTTAAAATCTGATTGAGCCGTGAAGCCTAATCAAATCACTCAAAAAATATAATTGGGGTTATCCCGTACGGGTTATGCCAAAGTGCTTGGCATCCGCCTCACCCCAGCAACTGCGAAAGGGCTCTGGCAAGGCATCAGCGCGCGCATCAATCGTTGCCAAGCAGCCTGCCGGTAACGTGTCGATCGAGCGCGCGAAAGACACGGCACGACCATCACCATCTCGAGTCATCAAATGGCCTGGTCGGACCTGTGAGGGATGCGTGAGGCCTGCAGCCCCAATGAGCTCTGCGAGCGCAGCCACCGTTTGATTGTGGAAGTTAGCGACACGGGTTGCCTTGTCAGGCACGACGAGCGCGCGCTGCCGCACAGAATCTTGCGTTGCCACGCCGGTCGGACACTCATCGGTGTGACACGACAAAGATTGCAGACAACCCAACGCGAACATGAATCCGCGCGCCGAGTTACCCCAATCAGCACCCAGCGCCAACACGCGCAATAGATCGAATGAAGAGATGATCTTGCCAGAGGCGCCGATCTTGATTCTTTGACGTAAGCCGATCGCAAAAAGCGTGTTGTGCACCAACCGCAAGCCATCACGCAACGGCATACCGACGTGATCGGCAAACTCGACGGGCGCGGCACCCGTGCCGCCCTCAGCACCATCGACCACGATGAAATCGGGCGTGATACCGGTTTCGAGCATGGCCTTGGCGATAGCGAAAAACTCTGTCGGATGTCCGATACACAGCTTGAAGCCGACGGGCTTGCCACCCGACAGCTCGCGCAAGCGAGCGACGAACTGCAAAAGCTCAGTCGGCGTGCTGAACTCGGAGTGACTCGCTGGAGAGATACAATCCTGCCCCATCGGCACACCACGAGTCGCGGCAATCTCGGCGCTCACTTTCGCTGCAGGCAACACACCGCCGTGCCCCGGCTTCGCCCCTTGCGAGAGCTTGATCTCGATCATCTTGACCTGCGGTGAGGCCGCTTGTTCTTTGAATCGCTCCGGCGCAAAGCGCCCTTCGGCATCGCGACAGCCGAAATAACCCGAGCCGATCTCCCAGATAAGATCACCACCCGGCTCACGATGATGGGGCGAAATCGAACCCTCGCCAGTGTCGTGCGCAAAGCCGCCCTTCTTAGCGCCCGAATTGAGCGCCAGAATTGCATTACGCGATAGCGAACCGAAACTCATCGCTGAAATATTGAACACCGATAGCGAATACGGTTGCCGACAGTCTGGCCCACCGACGGTGATCCGAAAGGTCGCAGGGTCAGCGTGCTTGGGTGTCGCCGAATGACAGAGCCAATCCGATTCGTTGCCGTAGAGATCTTTCAGGGTGCCGAAGCCACGCTTATCGTTCTGGCGCTTCGCTCTTTGATAGACGAGTGCACGCTGATTGCGCGAGAACGGGTATTTATCCTCGTCGTCTTCGAGGAAATATTGCCGCATCTCGGGGCGAATGTATTCGAGCAGAAACCGCAGATGGCCGGTCAGAGGATAGTTACGTAACACCGCGTGACGCTTTTGCGTCACATCAAGCAGCCCGCGGAAAAAAAGTAGCGCGAAGACGGCGCTCACCCACGGCGACCAAAAAACACTGATCAAGGCCAACGGCGCCATGGCAAGCCATGGCCAAAATCGCAAGCTCGTCATCCCCGCTCCCCCGTCGCTTTTTTTAATTTATGAGTTCCGCTTCGCGCAGGCTCGCGAGCATCGAACTTTTCATCAAATACGCTCTCGCCCGATCAGGATCGGACGCGATCTGCATCAACTCGGCCTGGCGATTTGTCGAAGCGATCGCCTGCTTATTCTTCATGGTTTGTTCTTGTACGAAACGAACACACACGCCACGTCGCTGACGATCGTATTGATCGAGCAGCGCGTCATCGGCCGTGCCCTCGTGAACTCGGATCAGCTTTTCGGCTAAGTTCCAGGCATCGTGGATGCCGCCATTCATGCCCATGCCGCCAAGCGGATTGTTGATGTGGGCGGCATCGCCTGCGAGTAGCACGCGCCCTCGGCGCCAGGTTTTCGCGACACGCTGATGCACACGATAGATCGTGCGATGTTCGAGTTCATAGTCGGTTGGATGCGGCGCCATGTGATGTAGCCGATCTTGAATCCAGCGATCAGAGAGCCAACGCGCATCGTCGTCGATCGTCGGGTCTGTCGGAATCAGCACACGCCAAAGCGTCGGTATCTTTAAGAGCACCAACCACTCTTCTGGGTCAGAGATATAGTTGACGGGCGCAAGCCGATCGAACTTGGTCTCGAGCGGAAATGGCGTCGAAGCCACCAAGAAACGCTCGGGATAGGTGAAGCCTTCGAACTCGATCGCCATCGACTTACGGATCGTGCTGTCCGCACCATCGCAGGCGATCAGCCACGAGCCGCGTAGCAACTTTTCCTCGTCGCGGTCACGCACCAAGACCTCGACGCCATCGGCGGTTTGATGCACACCTTTGACCGAATAATCGAAATGACAGCTGACGAGGTCGGCGTGCTTGGTTTGCAGTTCCTGCCAAACGAGGCGAGTGTACTTCCACTGCTCACACTGCAATCGAAACGGGTGGCGGGTCTCGCCCCGCAATAACTCGAGATCGAATTCGGCGATCTCGCCGCTGCGTCGATCACGATATTGGTAGTAGCGACAGACCAGCCCCTGTTCGATCAAACGCTCAGCTAAACCGAGCTCATCGATCATGTCGATCGAAGGCGGATGAAAGGTTGACGCACGCAAGGTTTCTGGCAGGGCGGGGAGGCTCTCGAGCAACATCACTGGGATGCCGGCTTGAGCCAAGCGCAGCGCCGCGGTACAACCTACAGGCCCCGCTCCTGCGATGATCACGGGTTGGGTAATCAGCATTTGCTTAGGATTCTACGCCAATGACACGACATCTCCCCCTCCCCCGATTGCTGGTGATGCTCTTAGCCAGCGTTTCTGCGGTGCTAGCCGCCGCCGGCGCGACCGTGAGTGTCGCTCAAGAGAAGACCGAGAAGCCGCCGCTGCACGGTCGGCACTGGATGGCCATCACCGGCAAGCCGCTTGGCGCAACGGCGGGTGCCAAGATATTCGAGCGCGGCGGCAATGCAGTCGATGCCGCCTGCGCGATGATCGCGGCCACGGCAACGCAATGGGACACCCTGCATTGGGGTGGCGAGACGCAGGCCTTGATCTGGCATCCGGGCCTCAAGAAGGTCATCGCGATCAACGCGCTCGGTGTCGCCCCGACCGGCGCGACTCCAGAGTTTTTCCGCAGCAAAGGCATGGACTATCCGCCCGAGCACGGACCCCTCGCTGCGGTGACTCCCGGAACGCCGGGCGGGATCTTGGTCATGCTCGCCGAATACGGACGACTGTCGCTAGCGGAAGTCTTGTCGCCTGCCATCGAGATGGCCGACGGATTCGCGATCGAGGCGCAACTCGCCAATGCCTTCGAGCGCGAGAAGAAGAAACTAAAAGAGTGGCCGAACTCCGCCCGCATCTTGTTACCGCACCGTAACGAGAAGGGCGAAGGGCGCGAAGCACCGCGTGCAGGCGAGATTTTCGTGCAGGCAGAGCTTGCCGCCACGCTGCGCAAATTGGTGGACGCCGAGAAGCGTGCGCTCGCGCGAGGTGCCACGCGCAAGCAAGCGATCATGGCCGCCTACGAACGTTTCTACCGCGGCGACATCGCCGCGGACTTCGTCGCGGGCGTCAAGGCGGAAGGCGGCCTGATCACGCGCGAGGATCTCGCTAAATGGCGCGTCAAAATCGAGGAACCACGACACACGAATTATCGCGGTGTCGACGTCTACAAACTCGACACCTGGGTGCAAGGCCCGGTGATGCTGCAAGCGCTGAACATTCTCGAGAACTTCGATCTGCAGGCGATGGGCTACAACTCATCGCGCTATCTGCACACGCTTTATCAGGCGATGAACCTCTCGTTCGCAGACCGTGATTTCTACTACGGTGATCCGGCATTTCCGCCGCGCGAGCCGATCGAGGGCCTGCTCTCGAAGGCCTATGCGAAACAACGCGCCTCGCTCATTGGGGATCGCAACGATCCTTCCATCGGCCCCGGCGATCCTTACCCCTTCCAAGGCGAGACCAACCCGTACGCCGCTCTACTGCAAGAGCGTGCAGAAGCAGGCACATCGAAGTCAGCGGACGGCAAGCGCGAGAAGCCGCGTGAGCCGAACCGTCCGTTCAGCCCCGGCGGGGTGGCGCCACCCTCGGCGATGGAGCGAAGCGTCAGTCCCGCACTCGATCCGGACGCGCCGTTCTGGCGCGGCACAACCTCGATGGTGAGCGCTGATGCGGAGGGCTGGTTGGTCGCGGTCACGCCGAGCGGTGGCTGGAATCCCGCGGTAATTGCCGGCAAAACGGGCATCGGGCTATCGCAGCGTTTGCAATCGTTCGTACTCGATGCAAAGGACAACCCGTTCAACGTGCTCGAGCCTGGCAAGCGCCCGCGCGCCACGCTCACGCCCAGTCTTGCGGTGCGCGATGGCAAACCCTGGCTCGCGTTCGCTGTGCAAGGCGGCGATAGCCAAGATCAAAACTTACTGCAGTTCTTCTTGAACGTCGTCGATTTTGGGATGACGCCGCAAGTGGCCGCAGAGGCTGCCAACATGAACAGCTTTCAGCTGCGTGATTCTTTCGGTGATCACGCCATCTCGCCGGGACGCATGCTTCTAGATGACGAGGTGCCGCGTTGGGTGCGCCGCGATCTGATCTCGCGCGGCTACAAACTGGAGTTCAGTCCCCGCACGTCGGGGCCGATTACCGCCATCGAAGTTGACCGACAGCACGGCAGCTTTTGGGGCGGCGTGAGCAATCACGGTGAGGATCACGGCATCGCGTGGTAGGCGCTTTAGCGCGACCACAAAAGAAAAACCCCGGGCTCTTTCGAGCTCGGGGCTTTCTTTGATAAGGACCCTGACGGTGACCTACTCTAGCGTCGCAACAGGCGAAACTACCATCGGCGCAGAGCGTTTTCACTTCCGAGTTCGAAATGGGATCGGGTGGTTCCCGCTCGCTATGGCCATCAGGGAATTCTTTAAATCCGATGTTTTTTGACGTGACGCAGTCGCGTTCACATGAGTGATGGAATCAACTCCATCGCAATCAACCTTTCAAGCAAACTGCTTGAGGTTATATGGTCAAGCCTCACGGGCAATTAGTACTGGTTAGCTGAAGCCATTACTGGCCTTACACACCCAGCCTATCAACCACGTAGTCTTCGTGGGCCCTTTAGGGGAGTCGAGCTCCCAGGGAGATCTAGTCTTGGGGGGGGCTTCCCGCTTAGATGCTTTCAGCGGTTATCCCGTCCGCACATAGCTACCCGGCAGTGCCACTGGCGTGACAACCGGAACACCAGAGGTGCGTCCATCCCGGTCCTCTCGTACTAAGGACAGCTCACCCTCAAATCTCCAACGGCTACGGAAGATAGGGACCAAACTGTCTCACGACGTTCTGAACCCAGCTCGCGTACCACTTTAATCGGCGAACAGCCGAACCCTTGGGACCTG
>JBMTZD010000054.1:0-13691 GCA_049455235.1 Steroidobacteraceae bacterium | reverse complement strand
AGATCCTGCAAGTAAGGAACGATGTTATTCGCGAGATCGGGAGCGGCCGCCTCGGGCCACACAATGAGCGGCGCGCCGAGTGCCTGCAAAGTCAGATCTCGATAGCGGGCCAAAGTCGCATCGCGATTACTCGCGAGCCACTTTTGATCTTGCGAAACGGCGCCCTGAACGATGGCGATCTCAACCGCATCACCCTCGGCTTGCGTCCACTCGAACGATTTGAGTCCGTATCCACCCAGCCAAGGTGCGACGATGACTATCAACGCCAATCGTTGTTCGCGCTGCGAGCCACGCCCAAGCACGACGAGCGCACCTGCACCGAGCAGCAAAATCCAAGATACGAGGGGCACACCGCCGATGGGTGCGTACGCGGCAAGCCAGGTATCCGTCTGTGAGTACCCGAGAGAAAGCCAGCCGAATCCGGAGAGAAACCATCCCCTGACCCATTCGAGTAGCACCCAGCCCGCTGGCAAACCGACTAGCCAACGCCAGACTCCGCGCGCAGGCAACCAGCGCGCTGCGGCATAACCGAGCGCAGCGCTGTAACACGCCATGATCGCAACGAGCGCGGCCATTAACGAGAGCGCCAACCAGACAGGCGCCTGACCGAAACCGTGGATACTGATGTAGAGCCAATACGTTCCGGCACCATAGGTACCGACGCCGAACACGAACCCTATTAAGGCTGCTGCGCGAGGTGTTTGATCTTGCCAAAGAAAAAACAACAACGCCGGTGAGACGATGGCGAGTGGCCAATATCCGAACGGCGCGAAAGCCAATGCGAGCGCTGCGCCTGCGGCGAGCGCCGATATCAATCTGAAAGCGCTGGACTGCGTGTGCTTCAGTCGCCCGCCCCTGCTTGATCGACCGCCTGGATATTGTTCGGCATCGTCACCTTCAGCGTGTCGACACGACGCCGATCAGCGCGGGCTACGCGAAACTCGACTCCCTCGATGACGACGGTCTCGCCACGTCTTGGCATATGCCCAAGCTGCTTCATGACAAGACCCGCCATGGTGTCGAACTCCTCGTCCGACCAAGAAAGACCAAAGAATTCGTTGAACTCTTCGATCGGCGTTGCACCGCGAACGAGATATTGACGCTCAGCTTCTTGCCGAATGTTCTGATCTTCCTCGACGTCGAATTCGTCGTCGATGTCACCGACGATTTGCTCGATCGCATCTTCGATGGTCACTAGCCCCGCAACGCCACCATACTCATCGACGACGATAGCCATATGATTTCGATTGCGACGAAATTCTTTGAGTAGGACGTTGACTCGTTTTGATTCGGGGACCACCACCACCGGGCGCATGCACTCGCGCATGTCGAAATCCGCCTCACCACCACTCGCGAATACGCGCAGCACGTCCTTAGCCAACAGGATCCCGACGACATCATCCCGATCGTCGTCGATAACGGGGTATCGGGAGTGCCCCGATTCCACGATGATCGGGAGCAGGCTCTCGGCGGGCTCATCCCGGCGCACCGCCACCATCTGCGATCGCGGCACCATGATGTCGCGCACCTGCAAATCAGCGACCTCTAGCACTCCCTCGAGCATCTGCAGAGCGTCCGCGTCGATCAGACCGCGCTCCAGTGCCTGTCGCAACTGCAAATTCAGATCAGCTCGATCCTGAGCTTCGCCCGAAAGCGATTTGGCAACGCGGCGAATCCAAGCGAACACACCGAGCTTGGCGGATTTCATCGTATCTCCATCGGTGGATAATTCATTTTTTGACCAACCTTGTCGGGAGGAACTCCGTCACTCGATAAGGATCGTCAATACCAAAAGTTGCAAGCAATCGACGCTCTTGTCGTTCCATGCGCTTCGCATCGGCATCAAGCTCATGATCGTAGCCGAGCAAATGCAAGCAGCCATGTACGATCAGATGCGCGTAATGATGAGCGAGCAACTTGCCTTGCTCTCTTGCCTCACGAGCAACCACCGGCGCGCAGAGCACAAGATCGCCGACTAAGCGCGGTTCTTTGGCGAGACGCGTCAGCCGAGGAACGCTCGACGATCGCGGCACGACGAGCGGAGGGAACGACAGCACGTTCGTGGCGTAATCACGCCCGTGCCACAACAGATTCAGCCGACGGCCCTCGGCAGCACCCACGAAGCGGATGACGAGAATGGCGTCTGCGGCTCGCTTGCCGAACGCCGCGCGTGCCCAGCGACGAATGGCAGCCGGACTCGCTGGGATTTTGCTAGTCAGATTCTGGATGTCGACCGCGAGCGGCTTAGTCACGTGTCGCGGGCCTCATACGCCTGCACGATTCGCTGGACCAACGGATGGCGCACCACATCGCGCGCCTCGAAGAATTGAAACGCGACGCCGTGCACACCATTGAGCACATCGATCGCATGCCGCAGCCCCGACGGCTTGCCCGGAGGTAAATCGGTCTGCGTGGGATCACCCGTCACGAGCGCACGCGAGCCAAATCCGATGCGCGTGAGGAACATCTTCATCTGCTCGATGGTCGTGTTCTGCGCTTCATCGAGAATGATGAACGAATCGTTCAGCGAGCGCCCGCGCATGAAAGCCAGCGGCGCGACCTCGATGACATTGCGTTCGATGAGCTTCGCGACTCGATCGAAACCCATCATTTCATACAGAGCGTCGTACATCGGCCGCAGGTAAGGGTCGACTTTTTGGGTCAGATCGCCCGGCAAAAATCCAAGTCGTTCACCCGCCTCTACCGCGGGTCTCACCAGTACGATTCGACGCACGCGATCCGACTGCAAGGCCTCCACGGCGCAGGCCACGGCGAGATACGTCTTGCCCGTGCCAGCCGGACCAACACCGAAGGTCAGATCGTTTTGACGGATGCGCTTCAAGTATTCGCGCTGGTTCGCGCCACGCGCGCGAATCGTACCGCGCAAGGTTCGAAGGCCGGTGTCCGCTTGTTCGTCGGCAAGCTCCGTCGGTCTATCTTCGACTTTATCGCCAACTTTATCGTGATCGCGCAGCGCCAAATGCACTGTCTCGGGCGTGATATCTTCGGTTCGCGTCAGACGGAATAACTCCCCCAACAAAGATTCGGCAGCGGCGGCCTTAGGGCCTTGCACACGAAACACGCTACCACGACGTCGAACTTCGACACCGAGACGAGACTCAATTAGCCGCAGATTCTCATCAAGTGGGCCGCATAAATTGGCGAGGCGCTCGTTATCAGGTGGCTCCAAAGAAAATTCGCGGAACGCACCCGGGGGAATAGCGTCAGGCACGTCGAACCTCGGCCGCCTGAATACGACCGCGCAGCGAATGCGCCTTGGCCTCGGTGATCTGCACATCGACAAAGTGACCGATGAGATCGGCAGGACCCGGGAAGTTCACCCAGCGATTGTCTTCAGTGCGACCGGCTAGCTCCGTTTGATCCTTGCGCGAGGGACGCTCGACCAAGACTCGCTGCACGCTACCGACCATCCGGCGATTACGTGCTTGCGAATGCTCCTCGAGTAAGGCCTGCAAACGGGCCAAACGCGCCTGCTTCTCTTCATGCGATACGTCATCGGGAAGAGCGGCCGCGGGCGTACCAGGCCGTCGGCTGTAGAGGAAGCTGAAAGACTGGTCGATCTCGAGATCACGAACGAGGTTCATCGTGGCTTCGAAATCGCGCTCTGTTTCTCCGGGAAATCCGACGATGAAATCGGAGGTCACTGAAATATCGGGTCGAACTTCGCGCAAACGACGAATCTTGTCTTTGAACTCGAGCGCGGTGTAGCCGCGCTTCATCATCGAGAGCACACGATCGGAACCCGATTGCACCGGCAGGTGCAGATGGTTCGCGAGCGCGGGCACATTGGCATAGGCCTCGATGAGACTCTCGTCGAACTCAAGCGGATGCGAAGTCGTGAAGCGAATACGCTCGATTCCGGGGATCGCCGCGACGTGATGTATCAAGGTTGCTAGGTCCGCGAGCACGCCGTCTTCCATCGGGCCGCGATACGCGTTGACGTTTTGCCCCAGCAGCGTGACTTCACGCACGCCTTGAGAGGCCAGCGCCTGCACCTCCTCGAGCACCGACTCGAACGGACGACTGATTTCATCGCCACGCGTGTAAGGAACGACACAGAAGCTGCAATATTTGCTACAGCCTTCCATGATCGACACGAAGGCCGTTGCCCCTTCGGCGCGCGGCGCCGGCAGCTGATCGAATTTTTCGATCTCAGGGAAACTAACATCCACCACAGCTCGACGACCGCTGCGCAACTCACCGAGCATCTCAGGCAGACGGTGGACCGTCTGCGGCCCAAAAACGAGATCGATTTGCGGCGCTGCCTTAACCAGCGTCTCGCCTTCTTGGCTCGCCACGCAACCCCCGACACCGATCACGAGGCCGGGTTTGGCATCTTTGAGCAACTTCCATTCGCCAAGCAAAGAAAACACCTTTGACTCGGCCTTCTCACGCACCGAGCAGGTATTGACTAGCAGGATATCGGCTTGCGCCGGATCGTCCGTGGGCTCCATGCCCTCGGCTGCCGCGAGTACGTCCCCCATGCGGGAGGAGTCGTACTCGTTCATTTGGCAACCGTACGTCTTGATGTAGTAGCGACTCGGCACTTTAGAACGGGATGTCGTCATCGAAATCGTCTTTCTCGGTGCTACTGCGCACCGGCTCCGAATAACCCTCGTCGTCCGAACGGGCGCCGCCACGAGCGCCACCACGCGACTCGCCGCCACCCATGCCGCCACTCGGGCCACCGCGACCTGCGCTACCGAGCATCTGCATCTCGTTGCCGACGATCTCGGTGGTGTAGCGGTCGTTACCTTGCTTGTCTTGCCATTTGCGCGTGCGCAGCCGGCCTTCGATGTATACCTGCGAGCCTTTGCGCAGGTATTCGCCAGCGATCTCGGCTAGGCGGCCAAAGAGCGCCACGCTATGCCATTCCGTTTGCTCTTTCATTTCACCGGACTGTTTGTCCTTCCAGCTTTCGCTGGTGGCGATACGCAGGTTGCAGACCGTCATGCCCGAGGGCATGGCCTTGGTGTCTGGGTCCTGGCCCAGATTGCCGACGAGGATGACTTTGTTGATGCCGCGCGCCATGTTGGATCCTGCCTAGTGTGCCCTCTATTTGGGGTCGCCGGGGGACGACCCAAGGGGGACTTTTCCAAAAAGGGAGGTCATTTTAGCCGCCCCCCGAGTGCGCTGCATCGTAAAAATCTCGGTAATTCACCGACTTAAGCCCCCGATCACCCAGCTGAGGGGTAAACTAACCGGCTGTTTTTCTCGCACGACGACCCCCACGACCCCGCCATGGCCTTCATCCGCATCCGCGGCGCCCGCAGCCACAACCTTCGCAACCTCGACGTCGATATCCCGCGGGATCGACTCGTGGTGGTCACGGGTCTGTCGGGCTCGGGCAAATCGACGCTCGCCTTCGACACGCTGTATGCGGAAGGCCAGCGCCGATACGTCGAGTCGCTCTCGGCCTACGCCCGTCAGTTCCTCTCGATGATGGAGAAGCCGGATGTCGACCACATCGAAGGCCTATCCCCGGCGATCGCCATCGAGCAAAAGGCCGCCTCGCACAATCCCCGCTCGACCGTCGGCACGGTCACCGAGATTCACGACTACTTGCGTTTGCTTTACGCCCGCGCCGGCGTGCCGCGCTGCCCCGAGCATGGCGTGTCGCTCGAGGCGCAAACGGTCAGTCAGATGGTCGATCAAATTCTTCGACTGGAAGAAGGTACCGCGATTCTGCTACTCGCACCGCTCATCGAAGATCGCAAGGGCGAGCACGAGGCGGTGTTACGTGATTTACAAACACAGGGGTTCGTACGCGCCCGAGTAGATGGTCAAGTCTATGAACTCGACTCGGTGCTAACGCTCGATGCGCGCCGCAAACATCGCATCGAAGCGGTCGTCGACCGATTGAAGGTGCGCCCCGATGCCAGCCAGCGTATTGCCGAATCGTTGGAGACGGCATTGCGCCTCTCGGGCGGTACGGCCAGCGTCTTGCGCATGGACGATACCCAAGCCAAAACAGGCATGTTGTTCTCGAACCGCCATGCCTGCCCAAGTTGTGGCTACGCGGTACCACTGCTCGAACCGAAGATGTTTTCGTTCAACAGCCCCGCAGGCGCCTGCCCTGGATGTGACGGACTCGGTCAGCAGGAATTCTTTGATCCGGCGCGAGTGGCGGCTTTTCCGCAACTATCGCTCGCAGGTGGCGCCATCCGCGGCTGGGATCGACATAATCCGCATTATCTACAACTGATCAGCACACTGGCGACACACTACGGCTTCGACATCGAAGAGCCGTGGCAGGAGTTACCCGCACGCGTGCGCGATATCTTGTTGTACGGTAGCGGCGACGAAGAGATCGAATTCATCTACGGCATTGGTCGCGGCAAACGCTCGATCCGAAAACATCCCTTCGAGGGCATGCTGCGTAACATCGAGCGTCGCTACCGCGAAACCGATTCACCCGCAGTACGCGAAGAGCTCAGCAAGTACAAAGGCTGGCGCAAGTGCCCAGAATGCGAAGGCAGCCGTCTCAACCTCACCGCGCGTCACGTGTTCGTCGGCGAAAAATCGCTGCCGCAGATCACAAGCCTCTCGGTGACCGACACACGTGATTTTTTTGCCAACCTGCAGCTTGCGGGATGGCGTGGTGAGGTGGCAGGCAAAGTTGTGCGTGAGGTCGAGGATAGACTGCGCTTTCTGGTCGATGTGGGGCTCGACTATCTGACGCTCGATCGCGGTGCCGACACGCTCTCGGGCGGTGAGGCACAACGCATTCGTCTGGCGAGTCAAATCGGATCGGGGCTCACCGGCGTGATGTATATCCTCGATGAGCCCTCTATCGGTCTACACCAACGCGATAATTCACGGCTGCTCGCCACGCTGCGTAGGCTGCGCGACCTCGGCAATACCGTAATCATGGTCGAGCATGACGAAGAGGCGATTGATACCGCCGATCATGTCATCGATCTGGGTCCTGGCGCAGGCGTTCACGGCGGTCGCATCGTGGCGCAAGGAACACCCGCCGATATCCGCGCGAGCGCCGACTCGCTAACGGGACAGTATCTGAGCGGACGTCGAAAAATCCCGATGCCCGCGAGTCGTACGCCACCTCAACCGAAGCGCATGCTGCGCATCGTTGGCGCGAGCGGCCACAATCTGCGCGACATCACGGTCGATATTCCGCTTGGCCTCTTCACCTGCGTGACAGGCGTGTCCGGCTCGGGCAAGAGCACGCTCATCAACGACACGCTACTGCGCAGAGCGAATGCGGAACTCTCGGGAGGACCGGTCGATGCCGAACCCTGTCGAGCCATCGAGGGACTCGAATATCTCGACCGTGTCATCGATATCGATCAGAGCCCTCTCGGTCGTACACCGCGCTCGAATCCTGCTACCTATACCGGCATTTTTACGGGTTTGAGAGAGCTCTTCGCGCAGGTGCCCGAAGCGCGCAGTCGCGGCTACGACGTTGGGCGGTTCAGCTTCAACGTGAAAGGTGGCCGCTGCGAAGCCTGTCAGGGCGATGGCGTCATGCGCGTCGAGATGCACTTTTTGCCCGATGTTTTCGTCCCTTGCGACGTCTGTCGCGGCAAGCGCTACAACCGCGAGACGCTCGACATTCTCTATCGCGGCCGAAACATTCACGATGTTCTCGAGATGACGGTCGAGGATGCGTTGAAGTTCTTCCAAAGTATTCCGTCGGTACAGCCGAAACTTCAAACCCTGCTCGATGTGGGACTTGGCTATCTCAAGCTAGGACAGAATGCGACGACCCTCTCTGGCGGCGAAGCACAACGCGTGAAGCTTGCGCGCGAACTTGCCAAGCGTGCTACCGGTCGAACGCTGTATATCCTCGATGAACCAACCACCGGGCTGCATTTTCACGACGTCGCTCAACTGCTACTCGTGCTGCAAAGACTGCGCGATGAAGGCAACACGGTGGTGGTGATCGAGCACAATCTCGATGTCATCCAAACAGCCGACTGGATCATTGATCTTGGCCCCGAGGGCGGCCATGGTGGTGGAAGCTTGGTCGCCGCTGGCACACCGGAACAGGTAGCGCGCCACCCGGGCTCGCATACTGGGCTTTATTTGAGCGAACGACTCGGAAAAACGTAACGCAGGTGACCGTCTATCCGCTCTTCGCGGCGACGATCCATCGCATATCTTTGAACGACCTGTGCCCAAAAGCGCAGCGCCGCGCGATCAGACTGCAGCACATCGAGCTGCCATTGCACGACATAGCGGTCAAATAACAACGCCGCGGCGTGACTGCCGACTCCGAGGCGGCGCATGCTCGGGATCACGTAGAACTCGCGCAGCCGCGCGACGTTGCCAAACCCCTTTTCGATGCAGGCAAAACCCACGGGATGGTCTTCACGCCGCAACACGAAGAGATCGACCGAACGATCTTGCAACCATTCGTTGATCTGATCCCGCGCCAGCACATCGCCCGATAGTGGTGCGGTACGCGTAGCGACCGCGAGCTCGCTCAGCCAATCGCCATACGCGCGCTCGAGCCAAGCTTTCTCGAGAGGCGACATCGCAAGTTGCAGGCGTATTGGCATTGGCTAAAAAGAAAGAACCCGGGGGATGGCGGACCATCTTCCCGGGTTCTCTGGAGGAACGCGAACGTTCCTCAGGCTTTCATTCTCTGAATCAGAGAATTACTGAGCCGGAGCGGCCTCAGCAGCGGCGTCAGCCGGAGCGGCCTCAGCAGCGGCGTCAGCCGGGGCAGCCTCTTCGGCAGCCGGAGCGGCTTCTTCAGCCGGAGCGGCTTCTTCAGCAGCCGGAGCTTCGGCCGGAGCCTCAGCAGGCTTACCACCACAGGCAGTCAGAGCGAAAGCCGCGAGAACAGCGGCGAGAGCGAGCTTCGTGTTCATGTCGTATACCCCAAAAAGTAGTGACACAGAAAATTCAAACAACCTAGCTAGTTTGTCTGGCGATAAAAAACCGCGGCAGGATTCTAGCAACCTTTGCCAAGAATTGGGAACCGCTATCACGGCGCGAAACGGGCGGACTGTCTAGTCACTGGAACACTTCGTTAGCGACCTTCGTCGTCGGGACACGCTTCTCGTTGCTGCCTTGAATTGCAGCCGCCTAGAATTCGTCGGCTGGGTCGCCGATTGACCCATCCCTTAACGGCCACAGGACCCATCCCATGACAGCGCCCACTCAACTGTTTCGCACCGCCCGCAACCGTGAGGCGCTTTTCAGAGACCATGTGGCCGAATTGCGCGCGCGAACTGATCGAGCGCTGGCAGCGGCCGCTTTCGACGGGGTAGTGATCCAATCGGGAGAGCCGCTTGGGCTCGCCCGCGACGATCAGCAATACCCCTACAAAGCTCACCCGTATTTCAAATGGTGGGTGCCGCTCGCCGACGCACCGGGCTCGCTCGTGCATTACCGACCGGGATTGCGTCCACAGCTGATTTTTTTCGTCGCTACCGACTTCTGGTACCAAGCTGCGGCCCTGCCAGAAGCGGCTTGGGTGTCGGAATTCGACGTGATCGTTGTCCACTCAAGCGATGAGGCACGAGCGGCCTTGCCTCAGGATCTGTCGCGAACCGCCTGGCTCGGTGACGCCCTCCCGGAGCTCAGTGGCTATGGCCTTGCGGCGGTGAATCCCGATGACCTGCTCCGACGCCTGGACTACACGCGCGCGCGCAAGACCCCGTACGAAATCGAATGTTTGGCAGAAGCCAACCGGATCGCCTTACGTGGTCATGCCGCCGCAGCCGACTGCTTCAGCCAAGGTGGTAGCGAATACGACATCCATCAGGCCTTCGTCGCCGCGTGTGGCTTGCGCGAGCAAGAGCTGCCCTACAACGCGATCGTCGCGCTCAATGAAGCCGGCTCCGTGCTGCACTATCAGATCCTGCAACGTCAGCCTCCGGCGCGCCATCGCTCGCTACTGATCGATGCGGGCGCGAGCGTCCATGGCTACGGCAGTGACATCACGCGAACCCATGCCGCTGCTGACGCCGATGCCGAGTTCCTTGCACTGCTGACCAAAATGGATGCGCTGCAGAGACGCTTGTGCGATCTCGTCAAACCCGGTGTCGATTGGCGCGATATTCATCAAGCCGCGGTGGAGCAAATCGCCGCCCTGCTCTGCAGCAGCGGCATCCTGCGCTGCAGTGTTGAAGAGTCGCTGAGCTCCGGTACGGCGCGACTCTTTTTTCCGCACGGTATAGGGCATCTACTCGGTCTGCAGGTGCACGATGTTGGCGGCGTGATGGCAGATGATCAGGGCGGGATGATTCCGAAGCCACCGCTCGATCCCGCTTTGCGGCTCACCCGCAAGCTCGAGCCCGGCTTTGTCGTCACGATGGAGCCTGGTCTCTATTTTGTCGATGCACTCCTAAAGCCCGCGCGTACATCAGATCATGCGACGCGCATCGACTGGCAACGGGTCGAGAAGCTCGCGCCCTACGGCGGTATTCGGATCGAGGACAATCTGGTCGTGACCGAATCGGGCGTTCGCAACCTCACTCGCGAGCACGAGCAGACACACTAACGAATCACGATCCGTCACGATCAAGGCCTGAAACGACAACGGCCGGTGCTCCTTGCGGAACACCGGCCGTTTTGCGTTTCGAGCGTGGCGCGATTAAGCAGCCGCGGCCTTCGCCTTCTTAGCAGGCGCTTTGGCCTTCGCCTTGGCGCGAGTCTTCTTGGCCGGAGCCTCTGCTTCCACTGCAGGCGCCGCAGCCTGATCGACCAATTGCATCAGTGCCATCGGCGCGTTATCGCCAGCGCGCGGCATCATGCGCAGGATACGCGTATAACCACCGGCACGAGCCTTGAAGCGCGGACCGAGATCAGCGAACAGCTTGTCGACAATCGCCTGATCGCGAAGGCGAGCGAAGGCCAAACGACGGCGAGCTTCGCTGTCGGTCTTGGCGAGCGTGATAAGGGGCTCAACCACACGGCGCAATTCTTTGGCCTTCGGCAATGTGGTACGGATCGTCTCGTGACGCAACAACGCTACGCTCATGTTGCGCATGAGCGCATGACGGTGCGGAGCATTGCGCGACAGTTGCCGCCCTGAAAGTCGATGACGCATAACAAACCTCGATAAGTCAGTGGGACTTCCGGGCTACTCACGAGCCCGGAATCCAAATCACATCAAACCGCCACGATCTTCCTCGTGACGCAGGCTGGCCGGCGGCCAACCATCAAGACGCATGCCGAGCATCAAACCGTGGCTCTGCAGCACTTCCTTGATCTCGGTAAGCGACTTCTTACCGAGATTCGGGGTGCGCAGCAGCTCGACTTCGGTACGCTGCACGAGATCGCCGATGTAGTGGATGTTCTCCGCCTTGAGGCAGTTGGCGCTGCGGACGGTGAGCTCGAGCTCATCGACCGGGCGCAACAGGATCGGATCGAACTGAGCCGACTCGGACTTGCCGGCAGACTCTTCTTCACCCTGCAGATCGACGAACACCGACAGCTGGTCCTTCAGGATGCTGCCAGCGCGACGGATCGCTTCTTCCGCATCGATCGTGCCGTTGGTCTCGATGTCGAGCACCAGCTTGTCGAGGTCCGTACGCTGCTCAACGCGAGCCGCATCGACCGAGTAGGTAACACGACGGATCGGGCTGAACGAAGCATCGAGCTGCAGACGACCGATCGGACGCGCGGCTTCTTCGAACGCAATGCGCTGGGCAGCCGGGCGGTAGCCACGACCACGCTCGACGCGCAACACCATAGTCAACTCACCAGCCTTGGTCAGGTTGGCGATGACGAGTTCCGGATTCACGACTTCGACGTCGTGATCGGTCTGGATGTCGCCAGCGGTGACCGGACCCGGACCCTTCTTCGAAATACGCAGTTCCGCCGAGTCACGGGTGTGCATACGGATGGCCACCTGCTTGAGGTTCAGCAGGATGTCTACGACGTCCTCCTGCACACCCTCAATGCTGGTGTACTCGTGCAGCACGCCCTCGATCTCCACTTCGGTGATCGCAGCGCCCGGCATGGACGAGAGCAACACGCGACGCAGGGCATTGCCGAGCGTGTGGCCGAAACCGCGCTCGAACGGCTCGATGACCACGCGCGCCTGACGCGGCGCGAGCGGGCTGACCTTCACCACACGGGGCTTCAGGAACTCGCCGACTGATCCATGCATGTTCGATTCCTCTTTCCTGTTTCGAGAACGACTCGACGATTACTTCGAGTACAACTCGACCACTAGGTTTTCGTTGATGTCCGGCAGAATTTCGTCACGTGCGGGCACCTGCTTGAAGACGCCCTTCATTTCTTTGTCGTTAACCTCAACCCACTCGGGGAGGCCAACCTGAGAGGCGATCTGCATCGCGTTCTGAATGCGCAATTGCTTGCGAGCCTTCTCGCGGATTTGCACGACGTCGCCAGCACGCATCTGGTACGACGCGATCGTCACGACTTCGCCGTTCACTTCGATGCCCTTGTGACTGACAAGCTGACGAGCTTCCGAGCGCGTGGACGCAAAACCCATGCGATACACGACGTTATCGAGACGGCACTCGAGCAGCTTCAGCAGGTTTTCACCCGTTGAGCCCGAACGGCGCGCGGCCTCCGTGTAGTAGTTGGCGAACTGACGCTCGAGCACGCCGTACATGCGACGCAGCTTTTGCTTCTCGCGCAGCTGGCTGCCGTACTCCGACAGACGCGACTTGCGCTCGCCCTTGATTCCGCCCGGCGGAACCTGGAACTTGCACTTCGATTCGAGCGGCTTAACACCACTCTTCAAAAATAGATCGGTGCCCTCGCGACGAGCGAGTTTGCACTTGGGACCAACGTATCGGGCCATCTGATAGTTCCTCTTGCGACGCTACGTCAGACGCGACGCTTCTTGGGAGGACGGCAGCCGTTGTGCGGGATCGGCGTGACGTCGGAAATGCTCGTGATCTTCAATCCGCAGTTGTTCAGAGCACGTACTGCAGATTCGCGACCCGGGCCCGGACCCGCAACGCGAACTTCGACATTGCGCAAACCGTGCTCCTGCGCGGCAACGCCAGCCTTCTCGGCGGCAACCTGCGCAGCAAACGGGGTCGACTTGCGAGAACCGCGGAAGCCGCAACCGCCCGAGGTCGCCCACGAGAGCGTGTTCCCCTGACGATCGGTGATCGTGATGATCGTGTTGTTGAAGGACGCATGCACGTGCGCGATTCCATCGAGCACGTTCTTGCGAGCCTTCTTCGGCTTTTTCCCAGCGGATTGCTTCTGTTCTGCCATGTGCTACTGCCTGCTGAAAATCGATTATTTGCCCGGAGGCGCGTTGAGCTTGACGGCGGCCTTACGCGGACCCTTGCGCGTACGCGCATTGGTGCGAGTGCGCTGGCCGCGCAATGGAAGACCCTTGCGATGACGCAGGCCGCGATAGGTCCCGAGATCCATCAATCGCTTGATGTTCATCGAAACCTCACGACGCAGGTCGCCTTCGACCAAGCCCTTCGCGATCTGCGAACGCAAAGAGTTGACCTCGGCTTCAGTCAGATCCTTGACCTTGGTGGTCGGATCGACGCCTGCCTCGGCGCAAACCTTGCGTGCACGGGTTCTGCCCACACCGTAGATGTGGGTCAAACCGATGACAACGTGCTTGTTCATCGGGATATTGATGCCGGCGATACGTGCCATGTTTTCTGCCCCGAAGCCGCGAAAAGCGCGGCATTCTAACTAAAAGCCTCTGACTCTCAACCCTGCCGCTGCTTGTGCCGCGGATCTTTGCA
>JBMTZD010000053.1:0-14358 GCA_049455235.1 Steroidobacteraceae bacterium | reverse complement strand
ATGCGATGGTATACCTCGAGCACTTATAAAAAAATTCATTTAGCGACATTATAGTATTCATTTCGCGCCAAACTCTGAAGGTCCCGACACGTGACAGCATCAGCACCGACTAAGCAGACCTCGAGCACTCTGACGTCATTCCTGCGCGGGGCAATCGACGCTCTCGATTACGCGGAATACGACGGGGAAATGATGCTCGCCGACGCCGGCATCTTCATCAAAGACTACGAGGAAAACGGCAAACGCGTTCCTACCAGCTTGATTGCCAAGGCATGGGACATCGTCACATCGCACATCGTCGATCCGGCTGTCGGGATTCGGACAGCGTTGCGTCACTTCAACCCTGCCGAGTGGCATTCGCTCGGCTTGGCCATTCTGTGCAGTAGCACTATACGAGAAGCGCTCGAACGCACCGTTCGGTTTTCACGAATCGTAAGCGATTGGGCACCTCTCAGCCTTCACGAGGACTCAACCGGCCTTTCAATCGTCGTAACGCCCAACCTTGCGAACCGGCAAAAAACTCGGATTTCATATGCGGCAATGGAGTTCGGCGTGACGGCCATGCTCGTCGTCTTAAACGAAATTTATCCCGACAAGCTGCAGCCGACAAAAATTCGCTTGCTGCGACCAGCTCGGGAAGCATCAGCTGAGTTTGCCGATCTGCTGGGATGCTCGGTCTCGTTTGGTAGCACGGTGGAGTCTGTGACCTTCTCCAGACAAGTGGTCGAGAGGCAACTTCCCGCCAGCAATGCGCCGCTGGCCGCCTATCACGACATCTTGTCGAGCCACTATGTGGACGAGCACGGTAAGGAAGCCATTTCAACCATAGCCAGACGTGCGATCCTGCGATCGCTGACGGGCAAGGGCCCACGAATTGACGCTGTGGCCAAGTCCATGAATATGAGCGCGCGAAAGCTGCAGCGCAGGCTCTTAGCGGAACAAACGACTTTCGAGAGCCTGCTGCAGGAAGTACGCGGAGACCTCGCGCTTAAATACCTCGCGTCTGATGAACATAGCCTGGCCGAATTGAGCTTCTTGTTAGGCTTCAGCAGCCAGAGCAATTTCTCAAGGTCATTCAAATTATCGTTTGGCATTTCGCCGTCGCAGTTCAAGAAAAGCCGTCCCGAACCGTAAAAAGCTGGGTTACGTGCACTACACAAGCCATTGCATATTGCTATTGAATGTCGTGAAAAGAATAGAACTATGGCGTAATTAGAATAAAGCGGTAACCGGCATCAGACTATACTCATTAGCGTTTCATTGCCGAATTCGATTAACGCATCCGGGGGAGAGCAAAATGACTAAACTCCATTCGGTAATTCGGCGCTGTCACTCGCGCCCGTCGATTCGATCTGGAGCGTGTCGCCGTGGTGAAAAAACATCACCGATGACGTCTCCCGGAACCATGTTGTTCCGTTCCTCGGTGACCCGGTTTCATTCTTCGCACCGCAACGTAACCCACGGTCTGGCCTGGAAATCAGGTTTGACGTCTAGAGCAATAGAGCCGGCCAGAGTAACCAGACCAGAAGCGCCAGAATCAGCATGACGCTCATTTCGATCCTAGTCACAAACCTGGTCGTGGTCGCCGCAGCCTTCCTGGTGGTGTGGCTGTTATGCCTGCGACTCAAGGACCCGACCCCCATCGACGCCTACTGGGGGTTGGGCATGGGAGTACTGGCCACAAGTACGTTGTTGCAGCTCGCAGAGCCGTCAGCGCGAAGTTGGTTACTCGTTGTGCTGTGTTGGGCTTGGGCAATTCGACTTGCGTCCTACATGATCTGGCGATGGCACAACCACGGTCCCGACCGACGCTACACCCGGATGATAGAGAAGTCTCGCGAGAAACGCGGCTGGGGATTCGCCCTGTCCTCGATGATGCTGGTGATCGTGCCGCAGGCGCCGTTGCAGTTTATCGTGGGCCTGCCCATACAGCTTGGCCAGGTAGCCGAGGAACCAGCCGGCCTCGGCGTGCTTGCCCTGGCCGGGGCGGCGGTGGCCGTTTTCGGCCTTGCCTGGGAGACGATTGCCGACGTGCAGCTTATCCGGTTTCGTAAGAATCCGGAGAATGCACTCAAAATCATGAAAACCGGGCTATGGCGCTATTCGCGTCATCCGAATTACTTCGGCGAAGCGACGTTTTGGTGGGGTCTTTTCCTGATCGCTGCGGAAACAGTGCCTGGCAGGTATTCGGTTATTGGGCCGATCATCCTGACATGGGTACTGTTTTCATGGAGCGGGCTGCCGACGATGGAGCACCGCATGCGTAAGCAAAAGCTGGGCTACGCCGACTATATCGAGAGCACTTCCAGCTTCATACCCATGCCGCCTGCAAAAAAGAAGATGGACTCATAACTGATGCCGAGAGATACCGCGACACATTCGCCGGTAGAACGCCCCGGCATTAGCGAATACCCAACCGCGCTTGTCGCCTGGCTGACCGTCGCGCTGCTGTTTATCGCCTACATTATTTCATTCGTCGACCGGATGATCATCGGCCTGCTGGTGGAGCCGATGAAGAAAGACCTACAACTGACGGACACGGCGATCAGCCTGCTGCACGGTTTTGCGTTTGCGATTTTCTATTCGTTGGCCGGAATTCCTATTGGCCGCCTAATAGACCGTTCGTCGCGAACTCGACTCGTTGCCGCTGGCATGCTGCTCTGGAGCGGCATGACGATGTTGTGCGGTTTCGCGTCGCAGTACTGGCAATTGTTTGTGTGCCGGATTGGCGTCGGCGTCGGCGAGGCAACGCTGGCTCCCGCCGCCTATTCAATCATATCGGACAGCTTTCCCCCACGCCGGCTCGGTGTAGCGATGGGCGTATTCGTACTCGGTTCCGTGCTTGGCGCCGGGCTAGCCTTGTTATTTGGCGCCGCCCTCATATCGCTCGTCGCCTATAGCGACGAAGTCGTGCTCCCAGTAGTCGGCACAGTGCGCGTCTGGCAGGCGGCGTTTTTGATTGTCGGCCTGCCCGGGATACTGCTCGCCCCGGCATTTATTGCGCTCCGCGACCCCGGACGGCAAATGAGTGGCGCGACCGACGCTGCGACCGCGACGATGCGCGACGTGCTGCGGTTTTGCCGGAGCCGCATAAGGCCGCTTCTTGGCATCGCCCTTGGAATTGGTTGCATAAATATTTGCGTGTTCGCTACCGTGTCCTGGTTGCCTGCTTTTTACGTCAGGGCGCACGGGTTTACGCTGGCCGACGCCGGTTACACGGCGGCGGTTGCACTGATAGCTGGGGGCCTGATCGGCTATCTTGGCGGCGGGCGAATCTGCGACAAGCTTGGCGGTGGTGAACCGCAGCATCGCCTGTATTTCGGCGCAACCGCGGCCGCAACCGGGCTGGTGTCCGGGGCACTGTTTGCGCTGGTAGAGAGCCCTCTGGTCGCGACGATACTGTATGTCATCAGTTTCATCGCGATGACAGCCCCGACGGGAGCCGCCGTATCGGCCCTGCAGCAAATTACGCCCGGGCACCATCGCGCCACGATCTCCGCGGGCTACCTGCTGATTGTCAATGTCGTCGGCATGACGGTGGGGCCGACGCTGACGGCGTTGATTGGTGATACCTTTTTTCCACAGGCCGACGGCATACGCTATGCGATCGCCATAGTCACCCCGCTGGGTTTTGTCGGCTCGGCAGCGCTCCTCTTGATGGCGGCACGCGCGGTGTCGCGCCCGCTGGCACCGTAATGATCGACGCCCGCCCCGACACGATCCCTGAGTGGTTAACACACTGGGCGCGAGCGCAACCTGACAGCACCTGGCTCAGAGATCGAACATCGGACGCTTTCAACGAGTGGACGTGGCAACAGGCGAACGAGGAGGTACGAGCGGTAGCGGCCGCGCTCGAGGCGGCGAGCGATGGCGCTCGACAGCACTGTGCGATCCTGTCACGAAATCGCGCGCACTGGGTACTCGCTGACCTGGCGGTCATCGCATCGGGTAACGTCACCGTACCGATGTTCACCACGCAGCCGGCCGACACGGCCCGGTATGTCCTCGAATTCGCCGAAGTCACTACACTTTTTCTCGGCGAGGCCGACAATTGGGAGGCGGTCCGCTCAGTAGTTCCGGACAATGTGAGTATCGTTACGCTGCCGGGTGTCGAAATTGCCGACCCGCATCTGCGTTGGGCGGATATCTGCCGACAACATGCCGGCGGCGATCGACGTCGCGAGGGCCGTCACGACGACTTAGTTTCGATCGTGTTCACTTCCGGCACCACGGGCGACCCGAAGGGTGTGATGCACTCGCATGATTCGATGTTGTTGCCGATGCATCGTTGCTGCGGTGCCTTCCAAACGCGCGAGAATCCGCGCTTTCTCTCCTATCTACCGTTGTCGCACATCGCGGAGCGGCAGGCCGTGCTCATGCAGAGCCTGATCCACGGCGGGACAATCACGTTCAACGAATCGCTGCCGCAGTTGTTGCGCGACATCGTCGAAGTGCAGCCGACGTTTTTCTTTGGCGCACCCAGGGTGTGGGAGCAACTGCAGCAGTACGTGATTGACCAGTTCGGCTCGCAGCAAGCCCTCGACCGTGCACTGGATGAGGATGAGCCGAATACAAGCGATCGGGTGCGGCGCATGGTGGGTCTTACGGACGCCGATTATCTGCTTACCGGCGCGGCGCCGGCATATGCGCCGCTGATCGAGTGGTGGCAACGAATGGGTCTCAGCCTGATGGACGGTTACGGCCAGACGGAGGCGATGGGCCTCATCGGCAATACAGCCAAAGCTCATCGGGTCGGTTCAATAGGCAAAGTGATCGAAGGGGTCGAGGTACGGATCGGCGACAACGAGGAATTGGTATGCCGAGCGCCAGGGCTGGCGCTCGGCTATTACCGTCGGCCCGTAGAGACCGCCGAGACCTTTGCGGACGGCTGGATTCACACCGGCGACACGGTACGAGTCGATGCGGACGGCTTCTTCTACATCACTGGGCGGGTCAAAGATTACTTCAAAACCATTCACGGCAAGTATGTGTCGCCTGTGCCGATTGAAGGTGAACTTGCCCGATGTGAGTTGATCGACCAATTGTGCCTGCTCGGTCGCGGCTACTCGAAAACGGTGGTTGTCTGTGTGCTGACGGAGGCGGCGCGCAAATTGGAGCGCGGCCAGGTGGAACATGCACTCGGGGCGCACGCTAACGCGGTCAATGCCACGATCGAAAGGCATGCCCGAATCGGCGCGATAATTGTTGCAAGCAACGCTTGGACCATCGCCAACTCGATGCTTACGCCGACAATGAAGCTCAGGCGGCAAATGGTCGAGAAACATTTTGATGGTGCGGCAGAAGCGCTTGCAAGAACTGCCGCTAGCGAGGGCAAGATGTTGTTTCATTGGGAATGAGTGTCCTGCTCATCGGACACAGGCACCGCAACTGGCACAGCGAAAAATCCGCATGCCGGGGCGCGACAAGTAGTTGTTAGGAATTTGTTGGGAGATAGGAGATAAGAGATGAACAAAGTTAACTTACTGGTCGTTCTCGTTTCAGTAACTCTCTGCGGTTGTACACCCCCGGCAACGGAGGGGGATGTGGAGTCGCCGGCCGGCGCTGCGAGCTTTGAATCTGACAAATCAAAAGACGAACAAGCGATTCGCAGTGCCGTCGCCAGAATGCCGCAAGTGTGGAACACTGGTGATATGGCGGGCTATTTCGATCTTTACGCCGAAAATGAGCAGACGACACTGGTGTTTTCGGACCGAATCACTGTTGGATGGCAATCAATCCGGAACATGTTCGAAAACCTTTGGCCGACGCAAGAGGCCATGGGTGTCTTCGAAGCCCGGGACGTCAAAGTTCGGTTTCTGAGCGATGACCTTGCCGTCGCGACAGGGATCTATCAACATCAGTTTCCTCAGGAATACGTCGTTGGTGCATTCTCGCTAGTTTTCGAGCGGCACGAGGCCGATTGGAAAATCGTGCATGAGCACACGTCGAGAGGTCCAGCACGTTAAAGCCGATCAATCTGTTGTTCATCGAAGCGAACAACTTGAAGATCAATATGACGAGCGGAAGCGCAAGGTAGTGGAGCACGGACTTCGGTATGTTCTTCGATGAAAATGGATTCGGGTAGAGATAGTTGAACACCGCGCGTTCGGGTTGGGCGAGGTAGCGCGGGTCGATCCGGTCGGCGTTGCGCAACGCCCAAACGAGCATGCGTGCGGTGGAGTGTCGGCAGTCGGCCAAACTACGGGCCGATCCAGCATCGCTTCAACGTAAGGAAAGACTCCCTTTCCGGATTTCATTTCGTCAAAGAGTTTCCTTCAAAGTACTCGCGCTAATGGACAATGAGGTCGTCCCTGAATTCGAGCACTCCGGCGTATGGTATTGCCTTGCGGGTACCGTTCTTGCCGATGAACTCGTCGACGCCCTCCATCCACACCGTATTCCCGATCTCGGCATAATCGAATAAACGCCACTCGGTATCTTCGATTCCATGCGCCATCTGCGTCAGTGACCTGCGCATCTCTGCCTTGCCGCGCAGCGGAGTTCGAAAACCGCCCGAGTTATTCCAGACGATGTCATCGTGCACGTGGCGCAGTACATCTTCATTATCGTTGTGCTTCCATGCGGCCATAAGCTTTTCAACGGTTCGACATGTTAGGCCACATTCGTTTGCCGGGCCGCTTCAGGCCAGTGACTTGTACTTCTCGAGGTAACGGACCGGCTTCTGCGGCGCATCGCGCCGGAACGGGTCGCCGAGCTCCTGCTTCAGGGTCAGACTCTAGACCGTTACATGACTAATTTCCGGGGGGGCGTCGCCTCTACTTCATCCTAGTGATGCTCGCCGCGCCTGGTCTCATCGGTCTGTGCGTGCAACTGTTCGTGATTTTCGTGTTCTACGGCTTGCTGATGATCATTGAAGACATTGACTTCGCAATCGACACATACGAGACGCTGTTCAACGCGAGGATATTGAAGGTGTGAGGATGCGTAAGCGAGCGTTGGCATGTCCCCTCTAGGGTAAATTTCCGAGCATACAGCCCGCACCAACGGCAGAATAATCACCTGTCCCACGCGCGATCAGGAATTACTGTCATGGATGTTGTTGCGGTTGCCCGAGAAAAAGTCGCAGGACATCGACTTCGCCTAGTTCTGCCGGAGGGCACCGATCAACGTATCGCCGCCGCTGCAGCTCGCCTAACGCGCGAACATGGCGTGCATTGCATCCTTGTCGGCCCCAATGCTGCGCTGAAGGAGGCCATGGCGAGGGAGAACCTACCGACGGATTCGGTCGATATCATTGACGCGGACACGCAACCGCCAGATTCCGCGCTAATCAACGCCTGTCTTTCGATCCGTCCGGATATGCGGCCGAGCATTGCCGAGCGTCTGACACGCAAACCGTTGATGCGTGCTGGTCTGTTAGTTGCCACCGGGCGTGCAGACGCCATGCTCGCCGGAGCGACCTGCCCGACTGCGCGCGTAATCGAGGCAGCGATGATGACAATCGGTTTGGCCGAGGGCGTGCAAACCCCATCGAGTTGTTTTCTCATTCGGACAAACGACCGTTCCGAGAGGACGCCTCGCACACTTTTGTTTGCAGACTGCGCTGTCAATGCGGATCCGACGCCCTCAGAGCTTGCCGACATCGCCTTGGCGTCGGCGCGAACGCTGCGCGAATTGACCAACGAGCAGCCACGCATCGCGTTTCTCTCATTCTCAACGCGTGGAAGCGCGAAGCATCCGCAAGTAGATCGTGTCCGTACCGCCGTCGAGCTCGCTCGCGCGAGAGCACCACAGCTCTCGATTGACGGCGAGCTCCAGGCTGACGCTGCGATCTCCCCGCGGGTAGCTAAAACCAAGCTAACTACGGTTGGCGATGTGGCTGGGTGTGCCAACATACTGGTCTTTCCGGATCTTGATGCAGCCAATATCGCTTACAAGCTCGTGCAGCACCTCGGCGGCGCTGAGGCGCTCGGACCCTTTCTGCAAGGCTTCGCGAAACCTGTCAGCGACCTCTCGCGTGGCGCCACGGTTGACGACGTGGTGCGAACCGCTCTCGTGACGTTGCTGCGCGCGCTGCCTCGCTAATATAGCGGATCAGCCTCTGGCCTCGATCGGCAACCAGTCGCGAGCGGGCGGGCCGCAGTAGACCGTCAATGGCCGAATCAAAATATTGTTCTCAACCTGCTCGCGCACCTGTATCACCCAACCGGGCACTCGTCCCATGGCGAAAATCGGCACGAAGAAATCCTGAGGAATACCGAGCAGGTGGTATATCACGCCGGCATAAAAATCGACGTTGACGTTCACTCCTAATCTCGAATACGGCCGCATTGCATCCACGACCGCCTGCAACACGGCGTACCATTGCGGTTGTCCAAGCTCATGCGACAAGCGCTCAGCACGATCGCTTAAGTGTCGTGCACGCGGGTCTTCAGCCCGATAAACGCGGTGCCCAAAACCCATGATGGGTTCACGCTGTGCTCGCTTCTCTTTGACCCACGCGGCGGCATTGGCTGGCTCACCAATTTCACGCACCATCTGCAAGACATCTTCGGCTGCGCCGCCGTGCGCGGGACCCGACAGCGCACCGATTGCAGCCGTCAGCGCCGCATGCAAGTTGGCCCCAGTGCCCGCCACCACGCGCGCGGTAAACGACGATGCGTTCGAGCCGTGCTCAGCGTGCAGCACGAGATCGACGTCCATAATGCGCGCTGCATCCGCTGTTGGCTCGACGCCGTGCAGCATGTATAGAAAATTCGCTCCATGAGCAAGCGTGTGACTCGGCTCCACGGGATCGAGACCCTGACGGATCCGATAATGACTCGTGATGATTGTCGGCACTTGGGCAGTGAGGCGCAGACCTTGCCTCAACAAGGTTGAGGGTGAAGTAACCTCTGGCTCGACGCTTAAAGCACCCAGCGCCGATACGGCCGTACGCAGTACTTCCATCGGGTGTGCATTCTTCAGTGAGGCGATCAAAGCATAGATCTCGGCCGGGATACCGCGCGACGTCTTTAAATACGCATCGAGCTCCGACAACTGATCGCGCGTCGGCAACTCACCGTACAAGAGCAACGCACAAACCTCTTCAAAGGTCGCCTTCTCTGCAAGATCATGGATCGAGTAACCGCGATAACGTAGTTCCCCGGCACGACCGTCTATCGAACTGACACTAGAACGATCAAAGTAGACGTCCTTGAGGCCTCGATGTACACGTGGCGCTCCCGCCTCTGCTTCGCTCATGAGGTCAGTTACAGGGGCTGTTGCTGACGCATGTCGCCTGCGTCGATTCCCGCCACAATCACGGGTTTTTTCATCGCGTCGCGTCGGAACGGCTCACCGAGTTCCTGGTTTAGTAGAACTTCGATAAACGTCGTAACATTTTTCGACTGCAAGGCGCACGCCGTCTTGATGGCCTCGGTCAACTCCGCCGGCGTGCGAGCCAGAACACCCCGATGACCGCAGCCCTCTGCAACGCGCGCGTAACTCAAGTTTTGATCGAGCTCGGTGCCGACGAAATTATTGTTGTACCAGAGGATAGAGTTTCGCTTCTCCGCGCCCCACTGATAGTTTCGGAAGATCACCATCGTGACATGCGGCCACTCATCGCGCCCGATCGAGGTCATTTCGTTCATCGAAATTCCGAAAGCACCATCGCCAGCGAACCCGACCACGGGTGTATCCGGATTGCCAATCTTCGCTCCAATGATTGACGGGAAACCGTAGCCGCAGGGGCCGAACAGGCCCGGCGCGAGATATTGCCGACCTCTCAAAAAAGTCGGATAAGCATTGCCGATTGCGCAGTTATTACCGATATCACTCGAGATGATCGCCTCAGGAGGCAAACCCGCCATGATCGCCCGCCACGCCTGTCGTGGTGACATATGACCCGGTTCTCGTGCGCGACAATCAGCGTTCCAGTCGGTGCCCGGATCATCGTCCTCGTGATCCATGATCGTGAGCGCTTCTGCCCACTCACGTTTCTTTGTCTCGATGGTCTGACGACGAGCGACACGATCGGTATCGCCTGCCGTCTTCGGTAGTTGCTGCAGAATTTGCGCTGCCACCAACTTCGCGTCACCGCAGATGGCTACTGCGACCGGTTTCGTCAAGCCGATTCGGTCGGGATTGATATCGACCTGAATGACCGCCGCCGATTTCGGCCAATAGTCCAATCCATATCCGGGCAGGGTCGAAAAAGGATTCAAGCGCGTGCCGAGCGCAAGCACGACGTCCGCTTGCGAAATCAACTCCATCGCCGCGCGCGAACCGTTATAGCCTAGCGGACCGACCGCCAACGGATGATTGCCGGGGAAAGAATCGTTGTGCTGGTAATTATTGCAGACCGGCGCATCGAGCCGTTCAGCGAGCGCAGCGCACTCGGGGATCGCATTCCCGAGCACGACACCAGCGCCGGATAGGATGACGGGGAACTTGGCGCGCGCGAGCAACTCGGCAGCCTCGGCGATCGCCTTGGTGCCACCCGAGGGACGCTCGAACTCGATGATCGTCGGTAGCGGGACATCGATTACCTGTGTCCAGAAATCGCGCGGAATATTGATCTGCGCGGGCGCGGAAAGACGCTTAGCCTTGCCGATAACGCGATTGAGTACCTCGGGCACCCGGCTCGGATCGCGAACCTCCTCTTGATAGCCGACGATGTCACGGAACAGCGCCATTTGCTCCATCTCTTGAAAGCCACCCTGCCCGATGGTCCGATTAGCCGCCTGCGGCGTGACCAATAACATCGGCGTGTGATTCCAGTAAGCGGTCTTGATCGCGGTCACAAAGCCGGTGATACCGGGTCCGTTTTGCGCGATGGCCATAGCTATCTTGCCCGTCGAACGCGTGTAGCCGTCGCAAATCAACCCGCCGTTACTCTCGTGAGCGACGTCCCAGAATTTGATCCCCGCTTTCGGGAATAGATCCGATATCGGCATGAACGCTGACCCGATAATGCCGAACGCGTTCTCGATGCCATGCATTTGAAGCACTTTTACGAACGCCTCTTCTGTCGTCATCTTCATAAATGATTCCTTAAATATCTAACTGGCTATTTTGTTCCA
The DNA here is from genome assembly GCA_049455235.1 of Steroidobacteraceae bacterium. GTDB lineage: Bacteria > Pseudomonadota > Gammaproteobacteria > Steroidobacterales > Steroidobacteraceae > UBA964. The sequence goes on along the minus strand of JBMTZD010000053.1, from coordinate 3,331 downwards.
AAAACTTTATCCAGCGCCGCGCCGATCGTGTTTGTAATGTGATCGATGTCATCCGCCGTTGCGATCAGCGCGGGACTCAAACACAGCGTATTGTTAAGACCCGGAATGGAGCGGTTAGTCGCACCAATGATCACGCCGCGACTCAAACAATCGGCAATCACAGCCTGAACCTGTTTTTCTTCCGCCGGCTCACGGCTCTGTGGATCCTTCACGAGTTCCGCTCCGCAGAACAAACCCAAGCCTCGCACATCGCCGATCACCGGGTGTCGAACCTGCAGCTCCGCCAAATTGCTCAACAAACGTGCTCCCATCGCGGTCGTGTTATCCAGCAAACTCTCGTCCTCGATGATTCGCATGTTTTCGAGTGCGGCGGCTGGGCCCGAGGTGCAACCACCGAAGGTCGATATATCGCGAAAGTGTGACAGCGGATCGCTCGCATCATCCTTGAAGCGCTCGAACACAGCCTCCGTCGTCGCCAAACACGATATCGCGGCATAACCCGACGCGACCCCTTTGGCCATAGTCACCAAGTCTGGCTTGATACCAAAGTGTTGATAGCCAAACCACTTGCCCGTACGTCCAACTCCGCAGACAACCTCGTCAATGTGCAGCAGGATGTCGTAGCGCCGACAAATCTCCTGCACGCGCTCCCAATATCCCTTGGGCGGGGTGATTACCCCGCCGCCAGCGGTGACCGGCTCCAAACAAATTGCACCAATGGTGTCGGGACCCTCTCTGAGGATCACCTCTTCGATGGCATCGGCAGCGCGTTCGCCGTAATTGGCGATCGCGCCATACTGACTGCGATACTCCAGGCAATGCGGAACCTGCACAAACCCAGGAGTCAGCGGCCCATACTGAGCGCTGCGTTCGGGCTGGCCGCTCGCCGAGAGTGCACTGATCGTAGTGCCGTGGTAGTCGCGTTCCCGAAAAAGAATTTTGTATTTGCGGCCGCCATGGTGACGGTGCGCAATCTGACGAACGATCTTAAATGCCTTCTCGTTGGCTTCAGAACCCGAGTTCGCGTAATACACGCGGCTCAAACCCGGCATCTTTCCGATCAGACGCTCAGCAAAGCGCGCGCCCGGTATCGAACCTGCGGCACCAGAAAAGTAGTTCATGCGTACTAACTGCTCGCGTACGGCATCAGCGATGCTAGCGCGACCGTATCCAACGTTGACGGTCCAAACTCCGCCCGAAACGGCGTCGAGATACTCCCGACCGGTCGCATCCCAGAGACGCATTCCACGACCTTCCACGTACAAGCGTGGATCCTGACTCTCGAATGGCTTGTGTTGAGTCAAGTGATGCCAGACGTGCGACCGATCGGCGGCAATAGTCTGGCGCAGCTCATTGGAAGATATCTGGACGCTCAAGTTGGAGTCACTCCTCACATCACTAGTCCAAAACAGACCGGCGCGGTTTGCGCTAAACACACCGCGACAAATCACACGCTATTCAGGGGCGATCAGAGACGCTAGCACCAGTCGTCGCGGATCGTTGGAGCCAGCCCGCGCGAATCACATCATCGCGATTTAAATTTGCTCCGCAGCGAGTACGCAACCAGTAATACGAGCAGGCTAACCACCTCGGATAGTAGACGCCGCTTCCCACGAACAAGCCAGCGCCGATGACACCACCGAGCGCGATCATTTGAAGGTGACGACTTTTCAGCGTTTGTCGCAGGCCCGAACGCGAATCTGACGATTTTTCTTTTAGCATCGCCCTTCCCCCTCGTAGGCACGAGCGCCTTGCGGCATAATGCTAACCGTTCTCTCGTTAGGGCAAGGGAACGATTGGTTAACTAAGTAACTCAAGTACGACCGATTTGCTTCTCTGCAGCGTATGCCAGCCGCTCGATACCCACGTCGATAAGTTCAGGCGCGATTGAAGCAAAACCAAGTCGAAAATAATTGCGCGGCACGGCCTCACCGGCGAAGAACACGTCACCGGGCTCGATCAACACTCCCTCGGCCACGCAGTCCGTCGCAAGTCGGCGCGTATCGAGACCATCAGGGCCACGCAGCCAGACCGCAGTACCTCCGGAACTCGGCGTACGCATAGCCCATGGCAAGTGCCGCGACAACGCTTGGTCAAGTAATCGCTGACGATGACGATACGCTTGTCGTAAGTGGCTAAGATGCGAGCTGTGGTGTCCAAGCTCGATGAAGAGCGCAACAGCAGTTTGCAGCAGTGCAGGCGGATGTCGAAGTTGCAGTCGCCGTAGAGCACGCGCCTCACGAATGACCGCTGCCGGTCCAACCATGAATCCGAGACGTAAGCCGGGGGCGAGCCACTTCGAAAGACTACTGACGTATAGCACCCGATCGTGCTGATCGAGACTTTTGAGCGCTGGAATCGGCTCTGACGAGAAATTCATCTCCGGTTCGTAGTCGTCCTCGATGATCACCGAATTCTGCTGACATGCACGCGCGAGCAGCAGCTCCCGACGCGGCAGGGAAAGAGTTACGGCAGTCGGTGACTGATGACTTGGCGTCACGTAAAGGTAGTCGCACCCATCGAGTCGCTCGTCGGGGTTGAGACCAGCATGGTCAACTGCGAGTGGTACGATATTCGTGGTGTGCAGCGCGAAAAGGTTGCGTGCGTCGGGATAACACGGATCCTCGATCCCGATCGTATCGGTCGGACGCAGCAGCAACTGCGCCAGCAAAAAAAGGGCATTTTGCGCGCCAAGCGTGACCAGGATGTTCTCGGGCGGGACCCAGATTCCACGTCCAGGGAGCAGTCGAGAGCGAATCATCTCGACTAGGCGTTCATCGTCCCTGTCGATTCGATCTAAGCCCTCTTGTGCAATCGAAGACAAACTCATCGCCTGTCGCAGACACTCTCGCCAATCGGCGACGGGAAACAACCCTGGATCGCCCTGGCCGAAAATGAACGGATATTTGAATTTCTGCCACCTTTGCGGTTTCTCGATATTGCGTTGTCGGGACGGCTCAACCCTGAAACGCGCTTGCCATTCTGGAGCCGAATCCATCTCGAGGTGAGCGCGAGAAACTCCGATTCGCTCCGTCAGGACTTCTGGGTTAACGAAGTAACCCTCTCGCTCACGACTAACTATGAATCGATCGCTGATGAGACTTTGATACGCCAGAACGACAGTGTTCCGCGAAACACCGAGAAGCTGCGAAAGCCGCCGACTAGATGGCAATGGAACGTCAATCGATATCTTGCCGTCCAATATGGCTTTGGTGAGAACGCTACGAAGTTGCTTCTGCAACCCGATGTCATCTCGAGCCGCCAGCGTCAGCAACTGGCTCCACATTAAATCGCTAGATCCGCGCGTCATCGCTCAACGCCGGAAAGAAAC
>JBMTZD010000052.1:0-14499 GCA_049455235.1 Steroidobacteraceae bacterium | reverse complement strand
ACGACTGCCTCGGCGGCAATTGTTTCCCGTGATTTATGCGGGCGTCGTCGTCTTGTTCGCTGCGCTCGCCATTGGCATGTCGGGTCAACCCGGCAACAAAACCTTGGCAGCGGTGTATTTCGTCGCCGTCACGTCGCTCAATCTGTTCATCGTGTCGGTGTTCTGGAGTGTGATGGTGGATGCCTGGAAGTCCGATGCCGCCAAACGTTTGTTCGGATTCATCGCTGCCGGTGGCAGCGCCGGCGCCATTGCAGGACCACTCTTTAATGCGCTGTTCGTTCAGAGCATCGGCCCCACAACCACGATCCTTGTGGCCTGCTGCTTCATCGCGCTTGCCATCCTGCTAGGACGCCGTGCGCAGCAACTTGAGGCGCAGGTCGATGGTACTGGTGTGGATCCTGACGTGCGTCTCGCCATGCCCGTGGGTGGGCGTGCGATCGATGATTTGAAACGCCTCGTCACCTCGCCGTATTTGCTCGCGATCGCGGGTTTAATCATCGGTGGACAGATCTTGGGCGGATTCATGTACCAAGAGCAGGCGAAGTACGTTGAGGCGGAATACACGACACTCGCCGATCGTGCCGCGCTCTTCGCTCGAATCGATCTGGCGGTCAGCGTACTCGCTCTTATTTTTCAGGGCGGCATAGTCGGTTGGGTCGCCGCCAAAGGCGGTTTGCGTATCGCGCTCGGTCTTGTGCCGACGATGCTAATCGGATCGCTCGTACTGCTCGCCCTTGTACCCGTTGGCGCCGTGTTGATCGCAACACAGGTATTTCGTCGCGCCATCGACTACGGCATGTTCAAGCCAACCCGTGAAATGCTCTTCACGGTGTTGAACCCCGAAAGTAAGTTCAAGAGTAAGAGTCTCATCGACACTTTGTTGCAACGTGGTGGTGACAGCATCAGCCAACTGGCCTATCCGCTGGTGGCTGGGCTTGGTCTCGTCGGCGTTTCCTGGGTGTTAAGTGGTGTGAGTCTCGTGATGTTGGCGATGGCGGTTTGGCTCGGCGGGGTCTTCAGTCGCCGCGAGCACGATCCCGGAACAGACGGTCGATGAGTTCGTCTAGCGAGACTCTGCCGGCAGCGCGTGTCGATGCTGCCGGGCGGCGCCGTATCGATTGGCGAGCCTTGCTCCTCATCGCCGCGCCTTTGATGATTACGAACGCCATCCAGGCCGTGCTCAATCTCACGGATGTCTGGTTCATCGGTCGCCTCTCGACCGATGCAGTCGCTGCGATGGGTGCGATCTACTGGCTCATGACCTGCGTGATTCTCGTGCTTGGCGGTGTCGGGCTCGCGACGCAGTCATTCGTGTCGCAAGCGGATGGTGCAGGGCGGCGTACCCGAGCATCGCAGTCTGCATGGAATGGTTTGTGGGGCTCGATCGTCGCCATTCCGCTGTTTTTTCTCGCGGCGTATTTCGGTAACGGATTTTTATCCTGGTTTCGTCTCGATGACGGGCTGCGCGTCCTTGCGATTGAGTATTGGGAGCCACGTATCGCCGGTGCCTTCTTGGGTGCGATGAGCTGGGGCTTGATGAGCTTTTTCAACGGCATCGGGCAGACACGCGCTACTTTGCTGGTGGCGCTCGCGACGACGATCGCCAACGTACCGGCCAATGAATACTTCATGTTCGAACTTGGCTGGGGTATGGCCGGTGCTGCCTGGGGTACGAACGTGGCGCAGCTCTGTGGTTTGATCGTTGGCCTTGCGATCATGCTCGGCCCGAAGCTCGCGAGTCGCTATCGCACTCGGCTCACTTGGCGACCGCGCTGGTTCATGGTCCGCAGGCAACTGGCCGTCGGCTTACCGATCGGTGTCATGTACGGCGCTGATGTTCTTGGCGTCGCTTTGATGCAATTAATGGTGACTCAGGTCGGCAACGTGGGTGCCGCCGCAACGCAGATCGTCATGATGCTCACCTCGCTTGCCTACATGCCGGCGCTCGGCTTGGCTACGGCCGGGACGACGGTCACCGGTCAGGCGATTGGTGCGGGCGATCGCGAGTGGGCGGCGCATCTCGGTACCGTCGTTGCGCGAAGTTGCTCGGGCTTCATGTTTAGCGTGGCGATGTTGCTGCTGCTCGTCGGTCCTTGGCTTTTGCCACTGTTTGTGACGAGCGGGGATGCGAGCGCACCGCTTGTGGTATCGACAGCTTTGATTTTGTTGATGCCCGCTGCCGCCTATCAACTCTTTGACGGGCTCTATTTCGGGTCTAGCTTTTGCTTGCGGGCAGCAGGTGATACGCGGGTGCCGGCGATGACCGCTCTGATACTGTCCTGGGGATTCTTCGTCCCGCTCGCGCACATGCTGATCTTTGATGCGTCGCAAGCCTGGATCCCGGGGCTACCGCAGGCGGGGCTGGGTGCGCTCGGTGGATGGTTTGCGTTGATGGGTTATGCGATGGTGCTCGGCGTGATGATGTACCGACGTTGGCGCAGTAATCGTTGGCAGCAGATCGATTTATGGCGCGGAAATAACTGATCGCACTCGGTAAATCACGCTTGTGTGCGACGCCAACGTTGCAGCATGAACCAGCCGCCAATCATGCCGCCAAGATGAGCGAAGTGGGCTATACCGCTCGCCGTGCCGGTGACGCCGAGATACAGCTCGAGCGCCCCATACAATGTGACGAACACCCAAGCGGGCATCGGAATCGGCGGAATGAGCGGTACGATCTTGCGGCGTGGGAACATCATGGCGAAGCCCAGCAAGAGTCCAAAAATGCCGCCCGAAGCGCCAACCGTCGGCGCGACCTGTCCAAGCGACATCGTCACGACGAGTTGCATCAAGGCCGCTGCAACGACACTGGCAAGATAAAACTGCAAGAAACGCTTTGAGCCCCACCAGGCTTCGAGCTCGTTACCGAAACTCAGTAAGCCGATCATGTTGAAGCCGATATGCGCGAGGCTGCCGTGTAGAAACGCATAGGTCACGATCTGCCACGGCGCGAAACCACTACCGATTGGCCAGAGGGCGAAGCTGTCAATCAGCGACGGCCAAAGCCACTGCGCACCGAAGATCGCGACGTTTGCGATCAACAGCAAGCGAGTGATCGGTTGCAGTGCGCCGAACACGGATCAGTGGCTATCGAGCCAATCGAAAAGACGACTGCAGAAGCGAATTTTTTGTTCTTTGCCAGCCACGACGTGCGCAAGGTCATCCCAGGTTTCGCCGATAGCGCCCGGAATAGCTTTCTCGATGGGGATCGTCGTGCGCGGGCTCGTGACCACATCGAGTGCGGCGTGGATGACGAGCGTCGGGCATTTGACAGCTCCTAGACGGCTGCGCGACTCGAAGTTCACGCAGGCATCAACTAGGCGCGAATGCGCCTCGAATCGCCCGTTCAACTCTTTCCAGCCACCTTGCGGTCCGAGCAACTTCGGATGATTGGCGTTGTAGTAGTCAGGTGTGAATGACAACAGGGTCACCACTTTCTGGAATGCAAAGAAACCGGCATCGCGGTGAATCTCACGGAACATGTTGAGTTGATCGCGCAAGAAATCATCTACCTCGCACCATGCGCCTGTGTTGAGCATGGTCCGTGCGAGATCCGGGCGCTTCATCGCGATTTCCTGAGCAACGCAAGCGCCCATGCCGACGAGACCCACGAGGTGTACGTTCTTCAGACCCAGATGATCGAGCAGACCAATGGCGTCGTCTGCATGCAGTGCCATCGTGGAGGGACGTGACAAATCGTCGCTCGACTCGCCGATACCGCGATAGTCGAAAATGATGACTTGATATCGATCGGTCAGGCCGCGCGCGAGATGGTGATGGTTGTCGCGGCAAAAACTACCCCAGCCACCCATGCATAGCACCGGCTCCCCTTGGCCGAGTACCTCGTAGTACATGTCGTGATCATTGATGCGTGCAATGGGCATGTGAGTTCCTTGAGATCTGAGATGTCAAAAAATCAATTTGGTAATACCGATGAAGGCAATTGCGATCAGCAGCGCGTACAAACCGAGCACGTATCGAATCGCGCCGTCAACGGCGCTGCTGATCGTTTGCTCGATATCCGGTTGACTGCCTTCGGTAGCAAGGCGCATGAAGGCGGGGCCAATGGGGCGAAACGCCATATCGATTCCGATGCTCATCGCAAAGATCAACGCGAAGAGCAGAATCTTGAGCCCGTACCAACCGCCTGGCAGCGGGCCTAGGTCGAGGAGGGCGAGAATGCCGAGGGTGCCGAGTCCTAACAGCAACACGGTCTGCCATGCGAGGTGCAGGCGATTGAGTTGCTGCCCGCGTGGGGTTCCTTCGTGACGCCCAATTGCGAGCAAGAGTCCAATCCATCCAAGGCTCGCCATCCACGCCAATACGAGCACCCAGTTCGGAATGGCGATGAAGCCGCCCGATGCACTCATCTGCAGTCCTACTGGGAACATCAAGGTAAAGCACAGTCGCGGTATGAGGTCGATCTGAACGGCCATCTTCAGCGCAAACGCGCGCTCAGCAAATGACAGATCGGGGCGCTTCGCCGCTTTGGCTAACAGGAAAACGCCAAGATCGCCGCCCAGCCAGTAGACGAGCAGCATCACATGAATGAAGACCCAAATGGTATGGTCCATGCTGTCGATTCTACGGAAAACGCAGGGGGATTACTCGGTCATGTCCGGCGAGATGTATGCACTCTTGGTGCTGCTGCACCTGTTGTTGTTTGTTTATTGGCTCGGCGCGGATATCGGCGTCTTCTATTCGGCCCGATATGTTCAGGACACGACGCTGACGCTCGAGTCGCGCCGAACCGCGCTGCGCATCATGGGCTGGATCGACCAGTTACCTCGTTACTCTCTGGTCTTGATGTTGCCTGTCGGCACGACGCTCGGCGTGGCGACCGGCGTGATTGCTTTGCCTCATTTGGCACCGATTGTCACTTGGCTGATCGGCGCGGGCTGGCTGTGGTTTGTATGGGCGATCCATCATCATCAAGGGACGCCGCTCGCCGAGACATTGCGCAGTATCGATCTCGTGTGGCGTTTCGCGTTGGTTGCCGTGCTAATCATCACCGGCGCCGCCGGACTATCGGGTCGCGGTCCACTCGTGACCGATTGGATCTCGATCAAGGTGGCACTGTTTGGCGTACTCGTCTTCTGCGGCATCATGATCCGCATGCGCGGTAAGCCGATCGGTCCGGCATTGCGCAAAATTCTGAGCGAGGGCTCATCGCCCGAACTCGAAGCCGAGCTCGTGCGCGGATTCGATCGAACGCGACCCTTCATCCTCGGCATCTGGGCCTTGCTGCTGGTCGCCGCGTTCGTCGGTCTCGCCAAGCCAAGCTTGAGTTGACGATCGCGTGGTGGAGCGTGCCGTCTCAGCGAGATACTTTCATTCCGCGCTGTACGGCCGGTCGCGCACCGATCTCCGCTGCCCATCGCGCAAGGTTGGGGTGCGCATCGAGATTGCCGGGATAGCGTTTCATAGACACCGTCGCAACCGGATACGCGATGATGTCGGCGATCGTATAGTCGTCGCCCACCAGGTATCGCGTTTTCGCAAGCTGCTGTTCCAAGGTCGCAACCATCCGCAGGCACAGACGGTTATAGAGTTCGATGGCATAGGGAATTTTCTCCTGCGCCACCACGTTGAACACGAACTGCCCGCTATAGGCGGGGCCCACATCGCCCGAGACGATGCCGACCCACTCGAAGGTTTTGGCTCGCGCGCGGGCCGAGCGTGGCAGCCACTGACCGGTTTTTTCGGCGAGGTAAATGAGAATCGCCGCCGAACCGTAAACAGAGAGTGGTCCGTCCGAGGCGTCGCCATCGACGTCGTGATCGACGATAGCTGGCAGACGACCGACCGGATTCAAACTCAAGAACTCAGGCGTGAAGTTCTCGCCTTTGACGAGATCATATTCGCGGACCGTGTAGGGCAGGCCCACTTCCTCGAGCATGATCGAGGCTTTGTAGCCATTGGCTGTTGCCACCGTGTGCAGATCTATCATGGGATCATCCTGCAGGAGAGAGAGTCATGAAAAAAACCCAAGGGCGTCGTGTACCGCTCGTCACACCACTTAAGCGTACGGCCATCATCGTCAAGAGCATGGAGCGCAGTCTGCGTTTCTGGCGCGACTTGCTGGGGCTTCGGGTGTGGATTTCCGGTGAGGCGGGTAAGGAGCTTCCCGAGTTATACCAATTACTGGGCGCACCACCGTGTACCACGCGTTGGATCATCCTGCAGTCGGAGGATGTCGATTGGGGCATGGTGGGCTTGTTTGAACTGAAGCGGCCTTCGCCGCCGATCGATGAACATCGCGATCCGAGTCGTGCCAACCAAGGTGAGGCCTGTCTCGTTTTCCACACGCCCGATGTCGATCGCATCTATCGTGGTGCTCGCGCGCTGCGCTTGCCGGTGTTGTGTCCGCCAACCCTGCTCGAAATTGCGGCGCATGGCGTTCTCTCCAAAGAGATGACGCTGCGCGATCCGAATGGCGTGCTCGTCAACTTCATCCAGAACATCAAGGGCGGTTCGGTCGGGATTTCGAATCGTTTCCCGGGGCTCAAGCGGCGCCGTAACGGTGCCCCTTGACCGGGTCGATCGGGATGATGGTGGCCTTGAGTTCGGTGAAGAACTCAAGGCTCGCCTGCGGACCATCGCGGCCGATACCCGATTCTTTGTAGCCGCCGAAGGGCGCCCGTAGGTCACGGATCATCGCAGTGTTCACCCAAACAGTGCCCGCACGAATGTCACGAGCGCAACGCATCGCGGTCGATAAATCTTCCGTCCAGACATAGCTTACGAGTCCGAAATTCGAGGCATTTGCGATCGCCACGGCTTCCTCTACCGTATCGAAGGTGAGGAAGGTCGCAAACGGGCCAAAGATTTCTTCTTGGCATACCCGTGCTTCGTTGTTAGGTGCGAGCACGGCGGTCGGTTCGATGAACCAACCCTTTTCGTGCGCTGGTGAGCGACGACCGCCCGTCAGTAACGTGGCGCCGTCGGCTTTGGCAACGTCGACATAGGAGAGCACGCGCTGCATGTGTTGCTCAAAGGCCAGCGGGCCGATTTCCGTCGACGGCAGCATCGGGTCGCCGATGTTGATTTTTTGACTGCGCGCCACGAAGCGCTCGATGAAGGCATCGGCGATGCCGCGTTGCACGAGAATGCGCGAGCCCGCGAGACAGGCCTGACCGTTGTTGCCATAGATTCCGGCGAGGGCACCATCGAGTGCGCGCTCGACGTCCGCTGTATCGCAGATGATGTTGGCGGACTTGCCGCCGAGTTCAAGTGCGACCGGCTTGAGATTGCGACCGGCCGTCGCTGCAATCGCGCGGCCGGTACTCGTGCCGCCCGTGAAGCCGATCATGTCGACGCCGGCATGGTTGACGAGCGCATCGCCGGTAATTTGCCCGCGACCGTTGACCAAGTTGACGACACCCGGTGGCAGACCCGCTTCATGGAAAATCTCAACCATGCGGAGCATGGAGAGCGGGGTATATTCGGACGGCTTCAGTACACAGGTGTTGCCGAAAGGAATACAGGTCGCCACCCGCATCGAAGCGAGTGAGAGCGGCGCGTTCCAAGGAGCGATGCAGCCGGCTACGCCGCGCGGCTCGCGAGTGACGTACGTCACATAGCCTTTGCTCTGCGTATACGTCTCGCCGTGCGTGGTGCTGGCGACTTCAGCAAAGAATTCAAAGTTGCGCGCCATACGATCGACGTGTCGACGAACGCTGAGCAGCGGCAGACCGGTGTTGAGGCACTCGAGGTAGGCGAGCTCTTCGGCATTTTTACGCAGATGGTCACGGATCGAGTAGAGGATGTCATTGCGTTCAGTGATATCCATGCGCGGCCACGGGCCCTGATCGAACGCGCGGCGCGCCGAGACGACGGCGGCATTCACTTCGGCGGCATCGGCTTCCTGTAAGTGCGCTAGCACTTGCTCGTTGGTCGGGTTGACGATCGGAATTCGATGGGTGCCCGCTCGAGCGGGGACGCGCTCGCCATCAATCAAGCTGGTAACCGTATCGACGATCTCAAAACGACGGGTAATCTCAAGACTCATGCTGAAATCCATCCGCAGGCAACGAACCAAGGGAGCGAGCCGGCTGCGGCCGACAAACTTCCGACGTGAATGTTCTCTTTAGCGAACCCGGCCGCTTCGAGTTCGGGCAGTGGGTCGCAGTTGGCATAGACCTCCCAGTACGGCTCGTTGTTGTGCCGTGTATCCCAGGAGAGCTCAAACTTCTTGAACTCCGACAGGCCGCCGAATCGCAGCGGAACGTCTTGATGAATGCAGACACCGCCCGGTCGCAGCAAACGACGGCTTTCGCGGAACATGCCGCGTCGAGTGGCATCCGAAATCTCATGCATGACGTTGTGCGAAATGATGAGATCAAAGTATTGATCTGGAAAGCGCGTGGCAGCGACATCCATCTGATGAAAGTGCACGGCTGCGCCGAGTGCCTCGGCTCGCGCATGCGCATAGCGCAGCATCCCGGCGCCCACGTCGATCGCGTGGACTTCGGCTTCAGGGAAGGCGAGTGCATAGGGCACGCTTGCCGAGCCTGCCGAACAACCCATATCCAAAATTCGCTTTGGTTGAAGCGTCGGGAATCGCTCAGCAATGAAACGTTGCACATGAGCTGACTTGCTGTCGGTGCGGCTGATGCCTTGACCGAACGCATACAAGTTGCCGCCCACTTCGTAGAGCGCGCCCGCGGAGCAATCGTAGCCACCGAGATCGAGGGCGTAGCCACCGGTTTGTAAGTGAATGTCAACGGCGGTGACACCCCGTGGGGGCTCGAAATTCGGATCGAGCGTGAGCGAACCTAAGCGCTGAGGCGAGCGGTCGAGTTCGGCAGCCCGGCGCGCCATTCGGAAGCGATCACGAAACACGCTGTCACCCACCGCAACCCACATGTGCTCTTGCGCGGAACGGGCGAGGGCCGACCAGCTTTGGTACGCCGGTTCCGCCTGCATCGCTTGACGGATCTCATCGCGGGTGGTCGGTGCATGGCCATGCTCTGCCGTAAACGCGGGCGCGACGACTTTCTCGAAAAGCTCGCCCTGCGTACTGCGTAGCCCACGATTAAGGCCTTGTTTGAAGGCGACGATGAATTGCTGTCGCGACACCTCATCGGCGGTGGCCTGCGGCAGCATGTCGTGAGTGACGCTTCTGACCATGGTGTGGCTTCCTCTGAATGCAGGCCGCTACCGATTCGGCGGGCGACCTGTCATCATGTGACTATAACGATATAAACCACCGGTTTGCACGTGGCCGATCTTCGTCAATTTCTTACCGAGCATCGAGACGCCGTCTGGCAACTGCCTGACTCCGTCTCGCTCGTCCACGAGCTGACGGCACTACAGCATGTGCTAGACGAACGTCGTCAGTATCCCATCCTGCACGCGAAGCAGGTTCGAAACCTGGCCGGTAACCGCAGCGAGATTTCGATCGTGACCAATTTGACGGCGAGTCGTGAGCTCACGGCGCGCGCTGTCGGGATTCCTGATCATCGACGGACCGCCCAATGGTTTGCGACCCGCACGCAAGCCGGTATCGCGCCGACCATCGTCACGCATGCGGAGGCGCCGGTTCAGCAGGTGATCTCACGCGGCGATAACGCGAGTCTCTTCGAATTGCCCGTGTTGACCCAGCACGAGTTGGAACCGGGACCGTATCTGACGGCGGCGCACGCCACGACGTTCGATCCCGATTCGGGAATCGACAACACAGCTATTCAGCGTTGCTGGGTGAAGTCGCCGCGGCAAATGACCTGGTTCCCCTATCCGGCGAGCCATAACGCGCGAAACTTGCGCAAGTTTCATGCTCGTGGCGAGGCCTGTCCGGTGGCGTTTTGGATCGGTCATCATCCGGCTGTCTTGCTCGGTACCCAAGCCAAATTAAAATATCCCGAGAGTCATTGGGAAGCAGCCGGAGGCGTTCTCGGTGCACCACTGCGGCTCGTTCCCTCGGTGTTGCACGGCGAGAAGATCATGGTGCCCGCGGATGCGGAGATCGTGATCGAGGGTTGGGCGAAGCCGGGTACCACATCGCCCGATGGTCCTTTCGGTGAATACACCGGTTACCTCGGCGGCGAGGTGACTGCGCCGTTGTTCGAGGTGGAGTGCATCACCCGTCGAGCGGACGCGATCTATCACGATTACGCCTCCGGCCTCACGGATATGCTGGTGCCCGACAACATGGTGATGGAGGGCAAGCTCTACTCGCTTGTCAAAGCTGTCGCGCCGGCACTCGTTAACGTGCACGTTCCGACTGAGGGACGTCGATTTCACGCTTACTTGCAGTTTAAGAATCCGGGGCCCGGCGAGGTTCGCGATGCGCTGCTCGCAGCGATGTCGTATCGACGGGTCAAAACGGTCATCGCCGTCGAAGAAGACGTCGATCTCTTCTCGCCTGATGCGATGCTTTGGGCGTTGGCGACTCGAGTGTTGTGGTCGCGCGATGTGATCACGGTCGAGGGCTTATCCGGATCATCGCTCGACCCGGTATTGCCGGAGGGTGTGTCGACCACGGCTAAGGTTGGGATCGACGCAACGCGCACGCCGGGATATCCGGTGGTGGCAACCGTACCCGAGGAGGTACGTTGTAAAGTGGCTGACTGGTTATCGGGCAACGACACAACTCGCTGGCCGACGATTTGAGATGAACTTGTATTTGGTTGGAGTGGAATGACGATGTCAAAGATGATGAATCAAACCGATTTCTTCGCGGCTTTGGAAGCGGCGCGTCAGCCGAAGCACGGCGGTGGCCATGCATTCAGTCGCGCTTGGGCGGCGGGCGAACTATCGCGCGCGCAGCTCGGTGAGTGGGCGATCCAGCATTTTTACTACATCGACCCCATCCCGCAGCAATTTGCGCAACTGTATGCGCGATTGCCCGACCTCGATGCGCGTCAACACTTGCTCGAAAATCTACTTGGCGAAGAAATGCCAGCGTGCCCCGAGAAACGTCACCCGGATTTGCTGCGTAAGTTTGCGCGTGCCTGCGGCATCAGTGACGAGCGCATCTTGCGTGCTGAGGAAAATGGCGAGATTTTGCCGACCACTCGCGCGATGCGTGCCTGGATATGGGAGCTCTCTAGCATTCGTCACTTGAGTGAGTCCTGCGCGGGCATCATGGTGGCGCTTGAGGGTCAATTGCCGACGCTGTATCCGAAATACGTCGACGCCATGCGCAAGATGGGCTTCACGGAAGATGACATGGAGTTTTTCCACGTTCACATCGAAGGTGACACCGAGCATGCGCACGTGGGTCTCGAGTTGACGGCGCGTTACGCGACGACACCTGAAATCCAGACGCGAGCTATCGCTGCCGTGCGCGCTTCGGCTGAGATGCGCTATTCGATGCTCGATGGGATTCACGCTAGCCTGATCGCGCGTAAGGCGGCCTGAGCCGGGCTTCGATGTCGATGTCCTCGGCTGTTCCCGGTACGCCGGTTGCGCTCGTCACGGGCGCCGCTGGCGGGCTCGGTCGTGCGGCCGTCGCCAAGTTGCGTGAGCGCGGCATGCGCGTTTTCGCAGTCGATCGCGCCCTTGCCGAAATTCCCTGCGGCGCGCCTGTTGGTGTGATGAGTGTCGATGTGACGGATGAAGCCGCGATCGGCGTTTGCATCGAGCGAGTGCTGACCGAGTGGGGTCGTTTGGATCACGTCGTTCACCTGGCTGGCTGCGCAGGCGCAGGGCCGCTCACCGCCATTACGCGCGAAGAGTGGCAACGTATCCTCGATACCAATTTGACCTCGGCCTTTCTGCTGGCAAAGGCGTCTTACGAAGCGCTGGCCGCGACGCGAGGCTCACTGGTGTTGACCGCGTCCACCAATGGTTTGAATGGTGGTAGCTCGCTATCGGGACCTGCCTACGCGGTGGCTAAAGCGGGTTTGATCAATCTCACTCGTTATCTCGCCAAGGAGTGGGCGCCCGCGGGCATTCGCGTGAATTGCCTAGCGCCAGGGCCGATCGATACGCCGATGGTTACGGGGCGATTTTCCAGCGAAGTGTTGACGAACTTGCGCGCCAGCGTGCCGCTGGGGCGCATCGGTGATCCGAAGGATGTTGCGCATGCCATCGACTATCTGACCAGTCCTGCGGCATCCTTCGTGACGGGAACCGTCATGAATCTCTCTGGCGGGCTGGTACTCGACTGAAATGGCATTGCGTATCGTGAAATCGAAGCCTTCGTCTGCAGAAGCGGTTCGCTCCATGGCGACCCCGCGTTATCACCAAGTTTACGTCACGCTGCGAACGTGGGTTCGCGACGGCACATATAAGCCGGGCGATCAAATTCCGACTGAGCCCCAGCTCTGTCAGTTGTTCGATGTGTCGCGCATCACCGTGCGTAAGGCGATCGACCATTTGGCGCGTGAAGGTTGGCTGGTGCGGCAGCAGGGGCGCGGTACTTTCGTGCAACTGTCGGCATCGCGCACGGCTGCATCGCTCAACATCGAGGAGGTTCGCAGTCAGGTGGCAAGCTTTGCTGCCGTGACCGATGTGCAGGATCTGCACGTTCTGGACATCGAGCCCGATGAGGAGACGAGAGCGGCATTGGCTATTGAACCAGGCGGTCTCGTGCAGCGCGCGACACACGTACGTACGCATCAAGGCGTTCCACTCGGATTGATCACGACTTACGTGCCGCTCGATATCGCGCGCAAAGTGACACCCGAGGAGATGGCCAAGCAACCGATGTTCGAATTGCTCGGCAAAGTGGGTGTACGCGTCGTGCATGCTGATCAATACATCGGCGCGACACTCGCGAGTGTCGAGGCAGCACGCGCCCTCGAAATCGAACTCGGTGCGCCCTTGCTGCGTATCGCCCGCACCGTCTTCGATGATCGTGAGCGTGCGGTGGAGCGCGTCGTGGCGCTATATCGCGCCGATTCGTATCAGTACCACATGCACTTGCGTGAGAGTGCGCCGTGAACTCGCCCGTAGCGTAGACGCGACTCGGGTTCTCAGCGCGAGCTTGACCTCGTCTTTTGCATAATTCAGAAGTTCGTTCCCATAGGTGACCCATGGCTGAGAAACCCAAGAAATACGATCTGTTGATCAAGAACGTGCGTGTCGTTCGACCGCGCAAGAGCAGCGTGGAGAAGTTCGACATCGCGGTCGTCGACGGCAAGATCAAGAAGGTTGCCAAGGGCATTGCCGCGGCCGAAGCCAAGGAGGTCGTTGACGGTAAGAATCGTCTGGCCTTCCCGGGTCTCGTCGATCCGCACATGCACACCGGTATTTACGGTCCGCTGTCACAAGATGCGCGCAGCGAGAGCTTGGCTGCCGCACAAGGCGGTGTGACCTCGAGCCTCAACTACATGCGCACCGGTGGCTACTACATGGAGCGCGGCGGCCCCTACGCCGAGGTGTATCCCGAAGTGCTGGCGGCTTCTAAGGATAACTTCTGGGTCGATTACGCTTACCACCTGGCGCCGCTCGATCGCACGCACATCAGCGAGATCGACATGCTGATCAACAAGTTCGGCGTCACCTCGTTCAAGATCTTTATGTTCTACGGCGGCTACGGGCTGCACGGCGCATCGAGCTCGCAACGCGAGTTCTTGATGATTGGCGAAGATGAGAAGTACGACATCGCGCACTTCGAGTTCGTCATGCGTGGCATTCAGCGCGCGATGTTACGCAACCCGAAGATCAAAGATTCGATTTCGCTCGGCTTGCACTGTGAGTTGGCGGAAATTCTCAGCGCTTACACCAAGATGGTGGAGGGCGGTGCGAAGGTGACGGATCTCGACACCTACCTTACGGGCGAAACCCATGATCCCGAGTGCATCGACTGCAAGCCGCTGACCGGTCTGCGTGCCTACAGTGCAGCGCGTCCGCCGCACTCTGAAGGTCTTGCCATCACGATTGCGAGCTACCTCGCGAACGAGACCAACTGCGCCAACATCAATCTGTTACATCTGACTTCGCGCAAAGCAGTCGAATCGGCGCTCAAGATGGCCAAGGCCTTCCCGCACGTCAACTTCCGTCGTGAGGTAACGATCGCGCACTTGTTGCTCGATTACGACTCGAAGATCGGCAATAACGCTAAGGTCAATCCGCCGATTCGTTCGCGGGCCGACGTCGAATTCCTCTGGGAGTCGCTGCTCGACGGCAAGCTCGATTGGGTGTGCTCCGATCACGCCTGCTGCCGGGCCGAGATGAAGCTCGGAAAGAAGGATAAGAAAAATATCTTCCTCGCCAAGTCGGGTTTCGGTGGAACGGAGTTCTTGTTGCCGGCACTCATTACCGAGGGTAAGCGTCGAGGTTTGTCGCTCAATCGAGTAGCCGAACTGACGTCTTGGACCGCCGCGCGTCGCTTCGGATTGCAGGGTAAAGGTGACATCGCTCCGGGCTTTGATGCCGACATCGTGCTCGTCGATCCGAACAAGAGCTTCGTCGCCGGCAATAAGGTGTCTGAATCCGATCAGGGCTACTCGGTGTTCGAGGGAATGGAAATGTCCGCCTCGGTCACAAGCACCTACCTGCGTGGGCACTTGATCTACGACAACGGCAAGCCGGTCGGCAAACCCATCG